>DASYMP010000196.1:0-1623 GCA_036009005.1 Thermoleophilaceae bacterium
GAGCAGTTCGACGTCGAGGACGGCGCCGACGCTCCGGCCGAGCAGCAGCTCGCCGAGGTCGCCCGCGGAGCCAACCGGAAGATCCACAAGATGGCCCAGGAGGACTCGGCGTACGCGGGGATGGGCACCACCTTCACCGCCGCGCTCGTGACGGGCAAGCACATCGCCATCGGCCACGTGGGCGACAGTCGCCTCTACCGCTTCCGCGACGGCGAGCTCGAGCGCCTCACTCACGACCACTCGCTCGTCGAGGAGTTCGTGCGCCAGGGCAAGCTCACGCCGGCCGAGGCGGAGG
Organism: Thermoleophilaceae bacterium; assembly: GCA_036009005.1. Classification (GTDB taxonomy): domain Bacteria; phylum Actinomycetota; class Thermoleophilia; order Solirubrobacterales; family Thermoleophilaceae; genus JACVRW01. The sequence goes on from DASYMP010000196.1 coordinate 296, forward strand.
TGCACCCGCAGCGCTCGATCATCACCCGCGCGCTCGGCCCCGAGCCCGAGGTGGAGGTCGACACCTACACGCACGCGGGTCGCGACGGGGACGTCTACCTGCTCAACTCGGACGGCCTCACCGGCATGATCAACGAGGAGCGGGTCGCCGAGATCCTGGGCGATCGCGAGTCGCTCGAGGACGCCGCCGAGAAGCTCATCGCCGCAGCCAACGAGAACGGCGGCAAGGACAACATCACCGTCGTGCTGTTCAGGCTCGGCTCGGACGGCGCCGATGACGATGGCGCCGAGGAGGAAGAGCCCGGCACGCTCGGCGGCCAGGCGACCCAGGTGGGCGTGAGCGCGGAGACCGTGCGCAGGGAGGTGGAGCGCGCCGACAAGACGCAGGCGCGCGAGGTGCCGGCGGACGACGACACCATGCACATCCCCGCGGCCCGCGCGACCCAGGCCCGCGCGAAGGTGATCGAGGAGGACAGCGAGCCGCGTCGCTCGACGGTTCAGCGCGCCCCGCCCCCACGGCGGAAGAGACCACGACGGCGCTACGTGACCGGCGCGATCGTCCTGGTGGTCCTGGCGGCCGTCGTCGCCGGCCTCTACGCGCTGGACCGCAAGTTCTGGTTCGTCGGCACCAACGACCGCGGCCAGGTGACTCTCTACCGCGGCCTCCCCTACGACCTGCCGCTCGGGCTCTCGCTCTACTCGGAGGAGTACAAGTCGGGCGTACCGGTGCTCGCGGTGTCCGACGCCCGTCAGCGCAAGTACGTGCTCGACCATCACGCTCGCTCCGAGGGTGACTCGAGGGCGCTGGTGCGCGACATCGAGCGCAAGTACGCGCGGCCCTGATGTCGGCCAGATCGCGGGAACTCCTCGGGCTTCTGCCCGTGTCGCTGCTCGTGACCGCCGGGTTCACGGCGGTGCTCGTGGCGCGCACGGGGCAGAACATCAACAAGGCGACGCTCATCTACGGCGCGGTCTTCCTCGGCGCCTGCCTCGTGGGCCACATCTTCATCCGCGCGCGGCTGCCCTACGCCGACCCGTACATGTTCCCGCTGGTCGCCCTGCTCGCCGGCTTCGGGCTGATCGAGATCTACAGGATCAACCCGGACCTCGCCTGGAAGCAGGCAACGCTGTTCGGCGTCGGGCTGGCCCTGTTCGTGGCAACCATCCTGTTCCTGCGCGACTACCGATCGCTCGAGCGCTACCGCTACACGATCGCGATCGTGGGCATCCTGCTGCTGCTGGCGCCACGGCTGCCCGGCATCGGTCGCGCGACCAACGGGGCGTACCTGTCGATCGGCGTCGGGCCGCTCGAGTTCCAGCCCGCGGAGT
>DASYMP010000197.1:0-10502 GCA_036009005.1 Thermoleophilaceae bacterium
CACGCGATCGCGGCCTCGCGGTGCGACAGCGGCCCAAGCTCGAAGCCGCGCGACTCGAGCCCGGCCTGCACGTTCTCGACGAGGTCGGCGTCCTCCTTCGAGACAAGTGCGTTCACGCGGTTGTTCACGAACTGCGCGAGCCGCGTGCGCGCGCCGGCACGCGGGTGGCGGTAGGTGAAGGACTCGTCGCGCGAGCGGAGCGGCCCGTCGGGATCGATGCGCCAGGTGGCGACCTGGTCCGGATAGAGGTCGATCGTGGTGTTCGGGTAGATCATCGCGTAGCGCCAGACGCGGCGGTCGGCCTCGTCGAGCCCGGGCATCGGCGACACCAGCTTCTGGTAGGCGCGCTCCATTGGGTTCCCCGACGGCTTGTCGCGCATCGGCGCCTCGAACCAGACCCAGCCGTCGTGGACCTCCACGTCGTAGTGCTTGTAGTCGAGCAGCCGCATCAGCCCGGGATGGGCGATCGGGACGTGGTAGCCCTCGTTGTAGTTGTCGATCACGATCTTCCAGTTCGCCGGCTGCGTGCCCCGCCACGCGCCGCTCGGCCTGAGCCGCTCGATGCCGTAGCGCTCGAGCCGCTCGGGCAGGCCGGCCACCTGCTCGGCGAGCGGCGCGGCATGCACGTCGAGGTTCACGAAGACGAGCCCGCAGAGCAGCTCGACGCGGGCCGGGAAGAGCCCGAGCTCGCTCTTGTCGAGGCCCGGGATCGAGCGCCCCTCGGGCACGCCGATCAGCTCGCCGTCGGTCCGGTATGTCCAGCCGTGGTAGAGGCAGCGGATCGCCTGGCCGCACTGCCCCGAGCCGTTCAACAGTCGCGAGCCGCGGTGGCGGCAGACGTTGCGGAAGGCGCGCAGCTCGCCGTGCTCGTCGCGCAGCACGAGGACGGGCTCGGTGCCGGCGGTCGAGGTGAGGTAGTCGCCCGGGTTCGGCAGCCGCGACACGTGGGCCACGAGCTGCCAGCTCTTCGCGAAGATCCGCTTCTGCTCCAACTCCGTGACCTCGGGGTCGCGGTAGTGGCGCGGTTCGAGCTGCTTTGCCAGTCCTGGAGCGGGTTCGGTGACGGTCACGGCCATTCCTGACTTTGTGAGCAGTCGCATGATAACATGCCCGCGTGCGGCCACTCGGCGCCCGCCACGTATGGCTCTCGATCACCCCCGAACCGGAGCGCGAGCTGCCTCGCGCCGTCGCAACGCTGAGGGCGGGCGGGCCACCCGACCCCGCCCAGGTCGAGCTGGAGACCGCACGTGCCGAGGCGCTCGTGCTGCGCGGAAGCCGGCGCGCCTGGCGGCGCTACCTGGCCGAGGCGCATGCGCTGGCAAGCTCGGCGGCCGAACCCGAGCTGGCTGACGCCCGCGCCGTCGTAGAGGACGTCGTCCACAACCACAACAACCTGGAGCTCGCGCTATGACAGTCGCCCCCGCCCCGGCCGCCCAGACCGCCGCGGACCTCACGCCCGAGCAGCTCGACCTGCGCGAGCGCGCGCGCCGCTTCGTGGACGAGCTCTTGATACCGAACGAGGAGATGGCCGAGCGCTCCGGCGGGAAGATCCCGGACGAGCTGAAGCAGCGCATCAAGAGCGAGGCCCTGGCGGCGCGGCTGTCGGGCGGCCTTCACGCGGTCGAGCACGGCGGACAGGGCTGGTCGAAGGTGGACTGGTTCGTCGTCGAGGAGCAGCTCGGGCGCTCCACGAACGCGCTGGCCTGGCACATGCCGGGCGCGTACAACGTGCTCGCGAGCGGGTCGCCGGAGCAGATCGAGCGCTACCTGAAGCCGGCGCTGCGCGGCGAGCTGCATGACGCGTACGCGGTGACCGAGGCGGAGGCGGGCTCTGACCCGTCGCGCGTCGCCACCACGGCGACCAGGACCGACGCCGGCTGGGCGATCGACGGCGAGAAGTGGTTCGTCACCTACGGCGACGTGGCGAGCGTCTACATAGTGATGGCAAACGCGCTGGTCGACGGGGAGAAGCTGCCGACGCTGTTTCTGGTCGACCGCGCGCTCGACGGCATCGAGGTCGTGGACGACCCGCCCTTCAGCCACACCTATCCGCACGGTCATCCGACGATCCGCTTCAACGGCGTCGAGGTGGGCGAGGACGCGGTGATCGGCGGTATCGGTGGCGGCGACGAGCTTCAGCGCTCCTGGTTCACCGAGGAGCGGATCGGGATCGCCGCGCGCGGAGTGGGCTCGATGTGGAGGCTGATCGAGGACACCACAGCCTGGGCGATCCAGCGCGAGCAGGGCGGCCACCGGATCATCGATTACCAGGGCGTGTCGTTCCCCCTCGCGGACTCGGCCGCGGACGCCGCGGCGGGCCGGCTGCTCACGCTCGAGGTGGCGCGCCTGGCCGACGCCGGAGCCGATCCGAAGGTCGTGCATGCGAAGGCCTCGATGGCGAAGCTGTTCGTGAGCGAGGCGGCGTGTCGCTGCGCCGACCGCTGCCTGCAGATCTTCGGCGGGCGCGGCTACATGCGCACGAACGTGGCTGAGCGCTTCTACCGCGAGCTGCGCGTCGATCGGATCTGGGAGGGCACCAGCGAGATCCAGCGGCTGATCATCGCCAGGGCGCTCGAGCGGCGCGGCGTGGAGCGTACGCTGCACTAATGGACCTCAGCCGGCTGCTGCGCCCGCGCAGCGTCGCGGTCGTCGGGGCGAGCGAGCGCGACGGCTCGTACGCCGGCGAGACGCTTCTGAACCTGCGCGCGTCCGGCTTTGCCGGACCCGTCTGGGGCGTGAACCCGAACCGCTCGGACGTGCACGGCTTTGCGTGCTTCCCGTCGCTGTCGGAGCTGCCCGAGGCGCCGGACGCGGTGGTGGTGGGCATCCCGGCCCCGGGGGTCGCCGAGGTGGTGGAGGAGGCCGGCGCGCTCGGCTGCGGCGGCGCGGTGGTGTACGGCGCGGGGTTCGGAGAGGTGGCCCTGGGAGCCGACCACGAGCGCGCGCTGCGCGAGGCCGCCGCGCGGTACTCGCTGCCGGTATGCGGGCCGAACGGGAACGGCATCGTGGCCGTGGCGGCGCGCGCGACGCTGTGGGGCGACACGCTGCGGCCGCTCGAGGCCGGCCCGGTCGCGCTGGTGTCGCAGAGCGGCAACGTCGCCGTGAACGCGCTCGCCAGTAGGCGCGGGCTGCGCTTCCACACGGTCGTGTCCTGCGGAAACTCGGCCGCGGTCGACCCGGCGGAGTGGGTCGCTGCGCTGGCACGCGACGAGGGTGTGCGCTCGATCGCGCTGTATCTGGAGGCGGACGGCGACGGCGCGCTGCTCTGCGACGCGCTTGCGGAGTGCGTCGACCGCGGAGTGCGCGTCGCGGTGCTGAAGTCGGGCGAGTCGCCCGCCGGGGCGGCGGCCGCCGCCGCCCACACGGGCGCCGTGGCGGGCGACCAGCGCGTCTTCCGGGCCCTCGTCGAGGAGGCAGGCGCCGCCTGGGCCGACGACGTCCACGACCTGCTGGAGCTGGCGAAGAGCCTCGCGGTGCCGAGCGCACGCCGGCGCCCGGCCGAGGCCGGCTCGCCTTCCGAGGCCGGCCTCGCCATCCTCACGTGCTCCGGCGGCGACTCCGCGCTCGCGGCCGACGAGTGGGCTCGCATGGGACTGGCGTTGCCCGCCCTGTCGGCGGACACCGCCGCCCGGCTGCGCGAGCTGCTGCCGGATGCGGCGACCGTCGGCAATCCGCTCGACTACACCGCGCTGATCTGGGGTGACGTGGAGCTGCTGCGCGACATCATCGTCTGCGTTGGCGCCGACCCGGCCGTCGGACGCGTGCTCATCTTCTACGACCAGGCCACCGACGCTGGACGCGGCGGCTCGTGGGCCGCGGTCCGCGAGGGCATCCGCCTCGGCGCGGCCGACTCCGCCGTCCCGGTGATGGTCTCCTCCACCCTGCCCGAGCTGCTCGACCCGGACGCCGCCCTCGCGTTCATCGACGCGGGCCTGCCCGCCGTGGCCGGCCTCCGCACGGGCCTCGCCTGCGCGGCAGCCCTCGAAAGCCCACCCAGCGACCCCGTCCGCCTGCGCGAGATCGCGGCGGCAACGCGCGCGACCCGCGCGGCGAGCGGCGACGCAGCGGACGCCGCCGGCGCGGACGCGGCAGCCCCCGGCGGGGACCCGGCCGTCCCCGGCCCGGACCCGGCAGCCCCCGGCGCCGCGCCCTCCTCCCCCAATGGCTCGCGGTGGCTTTCCGAGCTCGAGGCCAAGGAGCTCGTCCGGGCGGCCGGTGTGTCGGTCGTCGACGGTCGCGTGGTCTCCGGTGAGGACGACGCGGTTGTTGCGCTGTTGGAGCTCGGCGGTCACGTGGCGGTGAAGCTGAGCGCTCCGTCGTTGCAGCACAAGGCCGAGCTCGGGGCCGTGCTCGTGGACCTGACCAGCGAGCCGGATGTGCGGGCGGCCCACCGGCGGCTGACTGCGCTCGCCGGCGTGGAGGGAGGCGTCGCGGACGCCGAGGTGCTCGTCGAGCGGATGGCGCCGCCGGGCGTCGAGCTGCTCGTGGCGGCACGCGCCGACGCGGTCGTGCCCTGCCTCGTGGTGGGCGTGGGCGGAATCTGGACCGAGGCGCTCGCCGACGCGGCGGTGATCCCGCTGCCCGCCACACCGGAGCGGGTCGAGGCGGCCCTGCTCGGCCTGCGCTCGGCAGTGCTCTTCAGTGGCGCCCGCGGCCGGCCCGCGCTCGATCTGCGCGCCGCCGCCGAGCTGGCCGCCGCGGCGGGCGATCTGCTCATCCGTGAGCCGCTCGAGCTGATCGAGCTGAACCCCGTGATCGTGCACGAGCGCGGCGCGGTCGCCGTGGACGCGGTGGCGGCCGTGCCCGCGGACGGCGCGCGCACGGAGCAGGACGCGCAGGGCGCGGCACCCGCGGACGCGCGGCCGTGAGGGTCGTCGTCGTCGGGGCTGGTCTCGCGGGGCTCGTCGCCGCGGATGAGCTCGCTCACGCCGGCGTCGAGGTCGTGTTGCTCGAGGCGCGCTCGCGGGTGGGTGGCCGCGTGTGGTCGGAGCGGCTCCCGAACGGGGCGGTCGTGGAGATGGGCGCGGAGTTCGTCCTGCCGGGCAACACGGCGATCCGCGAGCTGGTCGACCGCTTCGGGCTCGGCCTCTGGGACAAGGGGATGCGCTACGGGCGGCGCGACCCGAGGGGCGGCATGGGCACGACGCACGAGGAGCTCGCGACGGCCGTCCGAGCGGCCGAGCAAGCGCTCACCGCGTCCTCCCCGTCCCGCGTCAGCGCTCAGCAGTTCCTCGACTCGCTCGACATCCCGAGCGGCGCGCGCGAGGCGATCCTCGCGCGCGTGGCGATCTCGAGCGCGAACTCGCCCGACCGGGTCGCGGCGGCGGAGCTCGCCGGGGTCGCGCACATCGACGAGGAGCCCTCGCCCAGCATCGCCGGCGGCAACCAGCGCCTTCCGCTCGCGCTCGCGGACGAGCTGGGCGCGGCCGTGCGACTCGACTCGCCGGTCCACGCGCTCGGCTGGGGCGAGAGCGGTGTCACCGCCGCCACCGGCGGAGACACGGTCGAGGCCGACGCCGCCGTGATCGCCGTGCCGGCCAGCGTGCTCGACCGGATCGCGTTCGACCCGCCGCTGCCGGCCGAGCTGGCCGGGGCGCTCGGCCTCGTGGAGTACGGGCACGCGGCGAAGCTGTTCGTGCCGCTGGGAACGGCGCCCGCTCCCAGCGCGGTGATGAGCGTCCCGGACCGCTACTGGAGCTGGACGGCGACCGGCGACGAAAACCGCCCGCAACCTGTCCTGAGCGCGTTCGCCGGCTCGAGCGAGGCACTCGACGCTCTCGCGGTCGAGGCCGGCCCCGAGCGCTGGCTCGACTCCCTGACCGCGCTGCGCGACGACCTCCGGCTCGACCGCTCCGGCGCCGTCCTCTCCACCTGGGACGACGACCCATGGGTGCGCGCCGCGTACTCGAGCTCGTCCCCGCCCGAGGTGGAGGCGGCGGTGGCACGGCCCACGGGCCCGCTCGCCTTCGCGGGCGAGCACACGGCGGGCGCCTATGCGGCGCTGATGGAGGGCGCGATCAGGAGCGGGCGGCGCGCCGCGCGCTCGCTTCTGAGCCGCTGACCTCGCGGTAGACGCTCGCCACCTGGCGGGCGACGTCGGCCCAGTCGAAGCTCAGCACGTGCTCGGAGGCCTCGGCCACGAGGCGGTCACGCAGCGCCTCGTCGGTGAGCAGGCGCTCGGCCATCGTCGCCAGCGAGCTCGGATCGCGCGAGCGGAAGCGCAGACCCACGTCCTCGTTCGGCACGACCTCGCGGAGGCCGCCGGTGTCGGCCACGAGGCAGGGGCAGCCGGAGGCCATCGCCTCGAGCGCCACCAGCCCGAACGGCTCGTAGATCGAGGGGACGACCGTGAGGTCGGCGATCCGGTAGAGCGAGTGGAGCACGTCGTCGCCGATCCAGCCGAGGAAGGTCCCGTGGTCGTCGAGCCCGAGCCGCGTGGCCTGCTCTTGCAGCTCCTGCTCGGCGGTGCCGGAGCCCGCCACGATGAAGCGCACCTTGCCGACCCGCTCGATCAGCCCCGGCAGCGCCTCGAGCGCGAGCTGGAAGCCCTTCTCGTAGACGAGCCGGCCCACCAGCAGCACGAGCTTCTCGTCCGGCGCGGCGAAGCGCGAGCGGAGTGCGTCGAGGTCGTCGACCGGCACGAGCTCGGACGGGTCGATCCCGTTCGGGATCACCTGCACGCGCCGCTCCTCGAGGCCGTAGATGTCGGCCACGTGCTCGCGCATGTAGGCCGAGCAGGTGATCAAGCGCTCCGCGCGGTTCGCCATCCAGCGCTCCACGCCGTGGATGTACGACTGCGGATGCTTGTCGACCCAGCCCTGATGGCGACCGTACTCGGTGGCGTGGATCGTGACCACGAGGGGCGCGCGGAAGCGCTTGGCGAGGTGGTCGCCGGCGGAGGCCACGAGCCAGTCGTGGCCGTGCACCACGTCGAAGTCGTAGCGGTCCCCCACCTCGACACCCGCCGCCAGCATGTCCGAGTTCATGTGCTCGATCCACGCTACGAACTCGCTCAGGTCGCGCGGCCGCTCGGGCTCGCGCACGCGGTGCACGAGCACGCCGCCCTTCTCCTCCTCGGCCGGATCCTCCTCACGGCCGCGCGCGAGCACGTGAACGTCCACGCCCTGCGCGGCCATGTTCTCCGCGAGCTTGCGCACGTGGCGCGCCAGCCCGCCTTCGATCAGCGGGGGATATTCCCAGGAGAGGATCAGCGCGCGCATTCGATCTAGGGAGTCGTGAGTGGGGAGAGGTCGAGGTGAGGCGCCAGGCCGCGAAGTCGCGGCTCCGGAGCGGCGCCTGAGTCTGTCAAAGCGGTGAGCGCGTCGTCGAGGGCGGCGCCATGTTGCCGCATTCGCTCGACGGGATAGTCCGCCGCCATGTCGCGCGTGATCATGAACGGCCAGTCACTGGCCTGCATCGCGAGGAGCTCGCGCACGGCGCGCTTGGCGGCGTCGCTCGACGCGCCGTGGCTGGCAAGCGCCGCCACCGTCCTCAGCTCGGCCGCCCGCGCATCGAACGCCATCTCGGCCACGGGCGGCGCATCCCAGGTCACGAAGTCCTTCCCGTGGCCCCAGGTCGAGGGGGCGAGCGGCCGCTCCACTGGCTCGGCGAGCTCGATGCCCTCCGACACGGTCACGAGCCGGACGCCCTGCGCCTCGGCCTCCTCGAAGACTGCGCCCAACCAGGCCAGCCCCTCGTACCACCAGTGACCGAGCAGCTCGGTGTCGAGCGCGCAGCACATGAGCCCGCCGCCCTCGAGCCGCTCGGCGGCGCGGCTCACGAAGTCGCGCGCGTGCTCGCGGGCCAGCGCGAGCGCCGCGGCGGGATCGTACGGCCGGCCGGCGTTGCTCCACGGCCTCAGGTCGTGGACCGTGCGGCCCCAGTAGTTACGGTACGAGTCGTGGGCCGGATAGCCCGCCTTGTCCCAGACGAGCTCGACCATCTCCCAGTGGATCGGCACCGCCACCGGGCCGGCCTCGGTGGCCACCGGCGCGAGCTGGTCGAAGCCCGGCACGCCCGACTGATCCACGCAGAAGGCGCGCACGCCGTGGTCCGCCAGCTCGCGTTCGAGACCGGGCACATAGGCGCACTCCGGCAGCCAGAAGCCGCCCTCCCAGCGCCCGAAGCGGTGCAGGTGAGCCGCCGTCCCGGTGGCCACCTGGAGGCGCATGCCGGCGTCGGTGGCCATCAGCGGGAGCAGCCCGTGTGTGGCGGCTGAGGTCCACAGCTCCACGCGCTCGAGCGCGGCGAACGCCGACACGAGGTCACGCCCGCGCTCCTCGAACGCGCGCTCCGCGGTCGTGTAGTCGCCCGCCGCGCGGCGCACCTCGGCTGCCAGCTCGGGCTCGCCACCCCGCTCGAGCCCCTCGGCGTCCTCGGCGTGGATCGGCGCGCGCACGTCGCGCAGAAAGCTGAGGTAGCGCTCGCCGGCCTCGCCGCGCATCGCGTCGAGCTGGTCGCACAGGACCGGGGTGAGCCCCAGCGTGACCGGTGCTCCGTCCAGCAGGTCGAGGAGCGGCAGGTACACGCATGCGACGGCCTCCCAGAGCCACTCCTCGCCGAACGGCCAGGTGCCGAAGCCCTCGACGTACGGCATGTGGGAGTGGAGCACCAGCGCCAGCGCTCCCTCCTCGGGACGCCGGCTCAAGCGCGCAGCACCGCGACGAAGTCGAGCGCGCGCTCGAGCGGACCCGCGCGCAGCGCGAAGTCACGCGCGGAGATCGCGGGCGTGAAGCGGTCGTAGAACGGCTTCGTGATCTGGAGCGCGGCGTGCGCGCGGTCCCACCCAGCCCGCAGCGCGAGCTCGTGCACGCGCAGCTTGCGGGCGTGGAAGAGGCCGAGCAGCTCCACCTCGCCGAAGACGCTCGCGCACAGCGCCCGGAACTCCTCGGCGCGGTACTCCTTCAGGTGCCACGGGTTGTCCGACTTGTCCGCGCCCGGCGGCGCCAGCGTGAGCAGGTTGGGCGTGGACACGTACACCGCCCCGCCCGGACGCAGCATGTCGCGGAAGTGGCGCAGCACCGCCTCGGGGTCGGCCACGTGTTCGATCGTCTGAAGGAAGACGACGGCGTCGCAGCGCTCGTCGTAGCTCTCCACGAGCGCACGCTCGAAGCGTACGCCCGGGCGCGTGTACTTGATCCTCGCGTGGTCGAACGCGTCGGGGTTGGCGTCCACACCGGTCACGTGCCGTGCGCGACTCGCGAGCACGTCCACCCCGTAACCCTCGCCGCAGGCCATGTCCACCACGTCGCGGCCCGCGCAGCGCTCGGCGACCCACTCGTACACGGCCAGGTGGCGCCGGAACCAGTAGTTCTCGGCCGGCACATCCGGCAGCGTGCGCTCGCCGGTGAGCTCGAGCGGCGGCACGCCCTCCGGCTGGGCTCTCTGGACCGTCTCCTGCATGGCCGGGCCAGTCTAGGTACTAGGCTCCTGCCGCCGATGAGGACAGCGGAGAGCATCAGGGACGCCAACGTCCGCTACCACGACCTCGCCGCGGAGCACTACGACTCGAAGTGGGGCATCGACTACGGCGCGATCGGGCAGGCGCAGGTCGTCGGGAAGCTGCGCAAGGCGCTGGGGCACGCGCCGCGCCGCTACGCGCGCGCACTCGAGATCGGCGCCGGCACCGGCTACTTCTCGCTCAACCTGACGCTGGCCGGCGTGGTAGGCCACGCCGTCGCCACCGACATCTCGCCCGGGATGCTCCGCACGCTGGAGCGCTCGGCGGCCGAGCTCGGTATCGAGGTGGAGACGGCCGCCTGCGAGGCGTCCGAGCTGCCCTTCGAGGACGACTCGTTCGACCTCGTCTTCGGCCACGCGGTCCTTCACCACCTTCCGGATCTCGACGCGGCGTTCCGCGAGTTCCGGCGCGTGCTGCGGCCCGGCGGCGTGGTCGCGTTCTGCGGCGAGCCGTCCCACTACGGCGACCGCATCGCGGCCTGGCCGAAGCGCGGCGCCAACGCGGTCGCGCCGCTCTGGCGCGCGCTGATGGGCGCGGGGCCGCGCGCGTCATACGCCAACGGCAACGGGGGCAACGAGGAGGGCGAGCTCGAGCAGGTGGTGGACGTCCACGCCTTCACGCCGGCCGGTCTCGAAGCGCACGCCTCGGGCGCGGGCTTCTCGGAGGTGCGCGTGAGCGGCGAGGAGCTGGCGGCGAGCCTGTTCGGCTGGGCGAACCGGACGCTCGAGGCGTCGGCCGACCCGCTCGACGTGCCCTGGGCCTGGCGCGTCTACGCGCACCGCGGCTACCTGCTGCTCCAGTCGCTCGACCGCTCGCTGCTCGAGCCGCGCCTGCCGCCGGCGCTCTTCTACAACCTGCTGGTGTCGGCGCGCGCGCCGCTCAGTGGTTGATCACGCCGAGGATCAGCAGCAGCACGATCGTCCCGATCACCGAGACGAGCAGCGACCCGGCGCAGCCCATCCTGTTCGAGAAGAAGAACACCTAACGCACCCCCCTTCGCAGGGCGGCCCGCAGGCCGAGCGCGCCCACCGTCATGACGCCG
>DASYMP010000198.1:0-9784 GCA_036009005.1 Thermoleophilaceae bacterium
GGACGCGGCCGCGGCGCCGGGCGAGTGGCTCGCCGCATGGCGCGACGCCGATTCGCGCGTCCCCGCCGCGGTTGCGGCCGCCCCTGACGGATTCGAGGGCGGGATCCTCGCCGGGCTCGAGCCGGAGCTGCCCGACGAGGCGATCGTGTGGCTCAGCTCGTCGATGCCGATCCGCGACGTCGAGGCGTACTTCCCGCAGTCGCCGAAGCGGCTGCGCTTCCTCGCGAACCGGGGAGCGAACGGCATCGACGGGGTTGTCTCGTCCGCCATGGGCGCCGCCATCGCGACCGGTCTCCCCACCTGGCTACTGATCGGCGAGCTCGCCCTACAGCACGACGCGGGCGGCCTGCTCGCCGCTCGCCGCGCGAGCGTTCCGCTCGAGATCGTCTGCATCGACAACGGCGGCGGCGGGATCTTCGACTTCCTGCCCGTCGCCGAGCACGCCGATCCCGCCGCCTACGAGGCCCACATCGCGACGCCCTCCGAGGACGTCGACCTGGCGGCGCTCTGGCCCGGGATCAGAGTGATCCGGACCGACCGCCGCCAGAACGTCCGTCTCCACCGTGAGCTGGTGGAGCGGGTGGCTCAGAGCATCTAGCTACGCGTCGAAGCCGGCGCGGTCGATCCTGCGGTGGTAGCGCTCGCCCGCCTTGCCGCCGACCAGAGCGGCGAGCAGGGTCAGAACCAGCACCGCCACCAGCGCGATCGCGGCACCCGTCGTGAGGGAGCCCTCGTCGACCGGGATGCGCGGCAGGTTCAGCGCCCCGAGCACGTTGAACTTGGAGCCGAAGACGACGCCCGCCACCGCGAGGATCACGGTCACGATCAGGCCGATCGCCCACACGCCCATGCCCTGGCGCCCGCCGTCGAAGCGCGACATGCGACCGCTCACGTAGCCGCCGCAGTAGTACGCGGTGGCGAGCACGAGGATCAGCAGGACTCCGCCCACGATCCCGATCGTGTCGGCGTTCGAGCGCGCGTCGGACGTGCTCACGTCGCTGAGGCTGAAGGCCGTGCCGGCCGCGCTCAGGATCGCGAGGAGGATGACCGCCATGCCGACCGCCACGAGCCAGCCGAAGAACGCGGCGCCCCAGTTGAGGCCGCCGAACTCGGCGCGCTGGCGCGCGCGAACGTCGCGCACCGCCTCACGGCCGGTGAGCCCGGTCGCGGTGGCCGGCGCGGCCGTGCGCCCGTCGGCCGTGCTGCCGTCGACGACGGTGCGGTCGTCCGCATAGCCGCGGTCGCCCGGAACCGCGCGATCGTCCGCGACTGTGCGGTCGGCGGTGGCCACCCCACCGCGGTCGGCGTAGTCGTCTCTACTGCCGCTATTCCTTTTGAACCGCTCAAACATGCACTTCTGCTACCCCGGTTGCGGTACCGGAAACCCCTTACGGACGCGCCGGGGAGCGGCCCTCGCGCCCCTTGGGCGCGGGCACGAGCGGTGCCTTGCCGCGCCTCAGGCGCGGGTACTTCTGGCCTCCCCAGAGGAGCGGCGGGGCCTCGAAGCAGGGCGGCTCGGCGTTCTCGCCCGAACCCGACGGATCGCGCTGCTCGCCACCGTTCGGCTTGCAGTCGAAGCTCTCGATCACGCCGAGCGGCGTGGCCCGGTCGTAGGCGTTCGGCGCGACGTACGCGTTCGCCCGCTCCCAGGGCGGCCGCGTGGGCCGGCGCTGGAAGGAGCGACCGTCGATGATCGCGATCTGCGGCAGGTAGTGCTCCTGGCCCCCACCACCCGTGTAGCCGCCCGCGCCGTTGCCCGCGAGGGCGGCGCCGCCCACCGTGATGAACTGCGCCAGCTGCACGCGGGCGTAGCTGAGGTAGGACAGGATCGGCGTGAGCTCCGGCAGGAAGACGTGCGTGGCCTCGAGCACCGGCTCGGCACCCCGGAGGAAGCGCGCGGCGGCCGGCACGCCGGTCCGCGAAGTGCGCACCAGCGGGTGGATGTGGTGGAAGAGGCTCTCGAGGTCGGGTGAGAGGTCGCCGAGATCGCGCAGCGTCGGCGCGAGGTCGCGCGCGGGCTGGCGCAGGTCGCGCACGAGCGGATCCGTGTTGCGGGCGAAGGCCTCGAGCCTGCGCACCGTCGTACGCGTCTCGCGCAGGAACGTCGGGAACACCGAGAACGTCTCGGCCAGCGCGTCGTCGCGCGACGCGAGCGCCCCGAACGTCGCGGAGCCGTTCGTGATCAGGCCGCGCAGCTGGCCGTCCTCGCGCGAGACGGCCGTGAACACGCGCCCGGTGTCGCGGAACACGCGCCGCAGGGCGACCTCCTGCTCCGCCAGCGGGCGCAGCAGGTGCGCGCCTCCCTCGAAGAACGGCGCGGCGTTGCCGAGCGAGTCGTTGAAGTCACGCGCGAACGTCCCGCTCGTGACGATGCCCGCCTCGTGGAGCCACTCCTGGAAGGCGCTGCGGGTCTTCGGGTCGAAGACGCGGAAGACCTCGTCGAGCTCGACCGTGTCGTCCACGTTCGTGCGCGCAAGCGTGCCGCCGTCGGGCAGCTTCTCCGCCTTGGGGCTGCCCGGAGTGATCTCCACGTAGGTCTCGCCGAGGAGGCTCTTCTGCCTCAGGATCGCGCGGGCGTCGCGGCCGATCGGCGCGAAGCGGCTGTCCAGCTCGATCTCGACCTTCGTGGTGCGCCCGCCCGGCCCGAGCTTCTTCGCCTTCACCTTGCCGATGTTCACGCCCGCCATGCGCACGTCCGCCTCCTTTACGAGCAGCGACGCCTCCGGGAAGTCCGCCGTGAAGCGGTAGCTCTCCGCGCGCAGCGGCAGCGTGCCACCGAATGCCGTCCACAGGAACATCAGCAGCGCGGCCACGGACAGCGTGAAGCCGATCATCGCTGCCATGCGTCCGATGCTTGGCGGGTTCTTGTTCATGGCGTGGGCAGCGGCAGATCGCCGAGGATCGGGAGGCCGCCGCCGCTCCCGGCCGGCGGCGCGGTCGGAAGCGCGTTGAAGTTGCAGGAGCCGAACTGCGTGGCGAGCAGCTGGTCGACCGGGCTCGAGCCACCGGGCGTCGGCGGGTTCAGCAGCAGGTCCGCCAGCTCGGGGTTCGACCCGGTCAGGTCGTTCGCGACGCCCTGCACGATCCCGGTGAGGACCGCGGCCGGCACGCCGCAGATCGTGACGCGGCGCCACGGGCCCTGGCCGTCGCCGGTCGAGAACAGCGAGGTTCCGTTCTGCGCTGCCCAGGCCAGCCAGTAGAGGAGCCCCTCCTGGCGCTGGCGCTGCTGCGAGATCGACATGCCGTCGAGGCTCTCCGCGCCGCCCGGGTTGTAGGCGCCCATGTTGAAGAAGCGGTTCAGCTCGCCGAACGAGCGCTGAAGGTCGGGCGCGGCCTTGGCGGTGCCGGCGGCGGCCAGCCGCAGGTCGTTCGTCCACGGCCGCGCGGCGCGCACGAACGGGCGGATCTGGTCGCGGATCACGGGCTGGGTCTCGCGCAGGAACGGGATCACGGCCTGGTTCGTCTCGTCGAGCTTGCCGATCGGCTTGCGCAGCGACTGGAGCGAGCTCCGAAGCACCGGCGCGAACCGGCGCACGTTCGCGAGCGCCCGCTCGGAGGCCCGCAGCGAGCCGGGCAGGCGCGCGACCGCCTCGGAGATCTGCGACTGGTCGGATGCCAGCGCGTCGAAGACCGTGTGCGACGAGCTCACGAGCCGGCGCAGGTCCTGCGGATGCCTCCCCACCTCGGTCATCAGGAGGCCGTACTCGTGGATCAGCTCCTTCAGCGCCACGCGGCGGTGCGCGCTCGCACGCGTGACCCGCGCGATGTCGCGGTGGATCGGCTCGAGACGCCGGAACACCTCGCGCAGGTCGTCGCCGCGATGGTCGAGGCCCTTCCCCGCCCCCGCGATCAGCAACTTCAGGTACGGGCGCGTGTCGGCGTCGAGCGCGGAGTAGATCTCGTCCGGGTCGATGTCCGGCAGCGAGTTGGCGACGCTGATCCGCCCGCCCTCAGGCAGCGGCTTGCCGTTGCCCGGGTCGACCTCCACGAACATGTCCTTCAGCGCGGTCTTCGGCCGCAGCAGCGCCGTGGCGTCCCTGCGGATCAGGTTCTCGTAGCCGGGCTTTATCTCGAGCGTCACGACCGCCTGGCCGTCCTCGACCTTCACGTCGGCGATGCGCCCCACCTCGACGCCGGCCACGCGCACGGTCTGGCCCTGGCCGGGCTGCACGGCCTGCGCGTTCGCCAGCTCGATCTCGATCTTCTTCGGCGTCTTCTCGACGAGCGGGAAGCGGAAGTCCTGCTGGCTCAGCAGGTAGATCGCCACGCCGAGGCCGAGCACGACCAGCCCGACGATCGCGAGGAAGTCAACGAAGTGCTTGCGGATCGCAACCCTCACGGTCCGCCCCCGTAGAGCGTGGCGTCGCCGCCCGGCGCGCTCAGGTTCGGCGGGTCCTGCGTCTCGCAGGGCACGTCCGGGCGATGAGGCGGCGGCATGTTCGAGTCGGCCGGCGGCGCGGGCTCGACCTTGCCCGCGGCGAGCTTGAACGGGTTCACGCCCTGGATGTGGAAGACCGGAGTGTTCGCGTCGTTCACGCGGCTCTCGCCGGCGAGGCCCACGAAGCTGTGGTTGATCTGCGCGCGCACCGAGTTGCCCGAGTTGCCCGGCTCGATGCTCGGGATATCCGACTCCATGAACGGCACGAGCACGTTGTTCGTGCAGGAGGACAGCGCCCGCAGCTGGGACAGGAACGGCACCAGGCGCGTGTTCAGCCTCACGAGGCTCGGCACCGCGAAGCGCAGGTCGCGGGACAGGCCCTTCAGCTCGCTCTCCTGCACGAGGCCGCGCGCCTGGACCATCCAGGGCGTGGCCGCGGCGAGCGCCGGCGTGGACGAGCGCACGCCCGGCAGCGCCTCACGCGCGAACGTGCGGAGCGTGGGCAGCGCGGCGTTCAGCTCGCCGAGCGCGGGATAGCCCTCGCGCAGCGTGTCGCGCAGCGCGGGAACGGCGGCCTCGAGCGCGCTGTCGTGCGCGGCGATCGCGCCCGCCGTCGTGTTCAGGTCGGTCACGAGCTCCTCGAGAGCCTTCGGGTTCTCCGAGAGCGCGGCGAAGGTGCGCTGCTGGCCGCGCAGGAGCCGCTGGATGTCGCGGTCCGGCTCCACGCCGAGCAGCGCGTCGTTGGTGAGCGCGCCGTAGCGGTAGGCCGGCTCGAACGAGGGGATCGCGCGGTTGAAGGCCTTCGCGCCGCCGCCCTGGAGCGCGACCGTGCCGTACTCGTGCAGGAACGTCTGGAGGTCGCCGCGCACGTCCGAGTCGAGCGTGTCGAGGATCTCGGGCAGCGTCACGGTCGACGCCGTCTGGGTGACCGGGACGGTCGATCCGTCTTCCAGGTCGCCCGTCGACGGCGAGCCCGGCTGGATGTCGACGAAGAAGTTGCCCTCGAGGAAGATGCGCGAGCGAATCTGGAGGCGCGCGTCCTCGTGCAGCGGCAGCGCGTCGTCGCGCAGCTGCATCGTCACCTCGGCCGCGCCTCCGCCGTCCTTGGGCGCGACCTTCGTGACCTTGCCCACCTCCACGCCCGCGATCCGCACCGGTGAGCGCGGCTTCAGGTTCTGCGCGTCCCGGAACATCGCCTTCAGCTCGTACGGGTTGGCGAATGGGTTCGCCTTCGTGAAGCCGAAGTAGGTGAGCAGGAGCAGCGTGGTGAGGGCGAGCACGCCCGCCTTGAAGACGCTCATGGCACGTCTCCCAGGCGCTTGATGCCGAGCTCGCGGGCCTTGAACGTCCCGCCGGCCAGGCCGGGGGTGTCCGGGTCGACCACCACGTGGCTGCCGCCACCGACGAAGCCGCCGCGCGAGTCGTCCGGCGGGTAGCGCGGGTTCGACACGAGCCGGTTCGGATAGCCGGTCTGGCCGGCCTGGCAGTCGGCGCGCCCGCTCGCGTCCACGGCCGGGCCGCCGTACTGCGTGTGGAGCGCCTGCTGCGCCGGCTCGCCCTGCGGATCCTTGTCGCTCGGAACGTCCGCGGGACGCGTGGACTCGGTGCTTCCGAGCGAGTTCGGCTGGTTCGTGTCGACGAGCTTCGCGAGGATGCGCTCGGTCGTCCCGCCGGGCACGACGGCCGACTGATGCGTTCCGAGCGGGTTGAAGAAGTAGACGAGGTAGTTGCAGACGGTCTGGTACGGGGCCACGAACTCGATGGCCGGGCGCGTGATCCGCACCGCGGTGCGCAGGTCGCGCAGGCCGAGCAGCGAGCTCGGGTTGTCCCCGAGGTCCTCCGCGGCGGCCCACAGGTCCTCGAGCTCGCTGCTCAGCTCGGGCGTCTCGCGGAAGGCCGGCACCCCGGCCTGGAGCGCGTCGTTCACGAGCGGCAGCGTGCGCGGGAGCTGCGCCGTGCCGGGCTGAAGGTCGCGCGAGACGGCCGCGAAGCGCGCCAGGAAGGGCGTCTGGACCCGGAACGACTCCGTCGCGGCCTGGAGCGTGGGCGGGCTCTCCTCGATCGTCTGGCGGAGCGCCTCGGGATCGCGCGAGATGGCGGCGAAGGTCGTGGCCATCTCGCCGAACCAGCGCGCCTGAACCTGCGCCACCGGCGCCGCCTCGGCGGCCGCGGCGCCCAGGCCCGGGAAGAAGTTGCGCAGCTCGGTCTTCGGGTCGGACAGGTTCCGCATCACCGGCAGCAGGTAGCGCGTGAACGGGCGCAGCTCGCGGATCGTCGTGTTGATCGCGGGACCGCGGCCGGCGATCGAGTTGCCGAAGCCCTCGAGCGAGTCGCGCGCGTCCTGGCGCGTCTTCGGCGCGAAGGTGGACAGCACGTCCTCCAGCTCGGGCGCGTTCGGGGTCGACCGCGCGAGCGGGATCGTGTCGCCGTCGCGATAGGTGCGCTTCGCGCGGCCCGGGATCAGCTCCACGTACTTCAGGCCGAGCGCGGAGCGCGACCGCACCGACAGCGTCGTGTCCTTCGCCAGCGGCTCGATCTGCTTGTCGAGCCGCAGGTCGAGCACGGCGATCGCCCGCTCCTTGCCGCCGACGCTCCGGCGCGCGCTCTTGATGTCCCTGACGATGCCCACGCGGAAGCCGCCGGCGCGCACCTCGTTGCCCTTCACGAGCTTGGCGCCGTTCGGGACCTCGGCCTTCAGCTGGTAGCTCGGCACGAACGGCAGGCCGTTGTTCGCGCTGTACGAGATGAACACGGCGACGATCGCCACCATCAGCGTGACCGCGCCGATCAGGACCGGGCTTGCTCCGAGCTGTCGCGTTCCGCGCCTCATGGGGCCAGGAGGAACTCGGCCGCCGCGTCGGTCGCGCTCGAGTCCGCGGGAGCGGGCGCCGCGGGAGCGGGCGCGCTTGCGGACGCGGCGCTGCTGCCGCGCGTCGGGTCGGGGGTTGTCACGCCGGGCTGTGTCGGACCGAGGAACTGGTTGCAGCTGGCGAGCGTCTCCGGGCTCGGCTTGACCTGGTAGGTCGAGCACTGGTTGATCACGATTCCGAGCCGCAGCACCTTGCCCACGTCGTCGAGCGCGTTGGTGGACAGCGTCTGCCAGAAGAAGTAGTTCCAGATCGCCTCCATACCGGTGAAGCCCGCGCGGCTGGAGGTCGTGTGCGTCTTGTCGCCTGCGGGCGGGCCGCTCGCGGCGGCGCGCCGGTCGGGCTCGACGGCGCGCTTGCGGTCGTCGATCGTCTGGAGGAACTGCCGAAGCGGCTTGGCGAAGCCGGGCGCGTCCTTCGCGAGCAGCCGCAGCTCCCTCACCTCGGCGGTCGTCTTGCGCACCGCGCGGCGGCCCACGAGCGACATCTGCCCGAGTGCCTTGAACGCCGGGCGGCCCTCGGCCGTGAACGGCCGCAGGCGGGTCAGGAACGTGTCGAGCTCGTCCGAGGAGGACTGGAGGTTCCGCAGCACCGGCGTCTGGGCCTTGGTCAGGTCGCCGAGCCGGCCCATGTACGGCTGGAGCTCGGCCAGGAAGGCCGGGAGGCGCCGGAAGCTCTCGCGCAGGTCGTCGCGGCGCGACGCCGAGATCTCGGCGGTCCGCCCCGCCTCGCGCACGAAGCGGCTCACGTCCTGTTTGCGGTTCTCGAGCGCGCCGACCACGGTGTGGGCGTCGCCGATGAACTTCTCGATCGTGCTGGTCTGTCGGCCGAGGATGCGAAGCGTCTCGCTCGTCTCGCGCAGCGCCGGGTGCGCGCGCCGCAGCACGGCCGAGAGGTCACCGGGACGCCCGGCGAGGCCCGCTCCCAGCTCTCCCACGATCAGCCGCAGGCGCTCGCGGTACGGGCGCCTCATGATGTCGTTCACGAGATCGATCGCGATCGTGGAGCGCGTGCGCGCCACCGGGAGGCGGGCGCCGTCCGGCAGGCGCTCGTCCGAGGTGCCCGGCTGGCAGTCCACGAAGTACTCGCCGATCAGCGACTGCGGCCTGATCTCGCAGAGCGCGTCGCGGCGCAGGTCCGCCAGCCCCGGCTCCGTGACCTCGGCCGTGACCATCGCGAGCGGGCGACCGTCGACCTTCACGACCTTGAAGGCGCTGGTCTGCCCTGCCCTGACGCCCGCCACCTTGAAGTCGCCGCCCTCGGTGAGCCCGAACGCGTTGTCGAAGAGGAGCTCGTAGGTCTTGCCGCCGCTGTCCTCGCCGCCCTTGGCGCCGAGCGCGAGCGCCGCGGCGGCGGCCACGAGCACGATCGCGAACGCCGAGAGCACGCGCCGGATCACGGTCCCACCGACCTCTGGCTCGGGTCACACTCGAGCGCGCTGGCCTGATCGCCCGTGAAGACGTTGCTGCCGTCGGACGCCGGCTCCTCGTTCGCCCCCGGGCAGCGCCGGAACTGGTGGAGCTTCGGCCCGGCGCCGTACAGGATCTCCGACAGGTTGATCCAGGCGCGCGAGAAGCCGCCCAGCGCGTCGTAGCCGCCGGTCGTCGAGAAGTCGTCCATCCACCCGACGAAGTCCGGCGTGTACGGGCGGCCGAGGGCGATCGTGGGCGCCGCCTTGTTGAGTGCCTCGGTCGTCTCGGGGAAGGCGCCGCGGCGAGTGGCGCCGTTCACCCGGCGGTCGTCCATCGCCACGTGTGCGAGCGGCGGGAAGCTGCGGATCAGCTCGATCAGATCGTTGCGCGGGCCGGTCTGGGCGATCGTGCGCGAGAGGTCGCGGATCGTGGGCTCGCCGTCGCGCACGAACAGGCGCGCCTGCGTGAGGAAGGGCCCGAGCCGGCGCACGGCCGGCTTCGAGGCGTCCACGAACGGATCCACGTCGTTGAGGGCCGAGCGCAGGTTCACGAAGGTCGTGTTCGCCCGCCTCATGAACGGGGGCAGGCGCTGCACCGACTCGGCGAGCGCGTCCTGCTGGCGCCCGAGCGCGCCGAAGGTGCCGTTCAGGTTCCTGACGACGCCGGTGAGGTCCTCACGCCGGTTCGCGAGCGCATTCACGAGCGTCCCGGAGTCGACGAGGAAGCGCTCGAGCAGCGCGTCGTCGCGGGTCAGCTCCTTGAACAGCCTGGCCCCGGTGCTGAATGCCGGGTTCAGGTAGTGCACGCCCCGGCGCAGCTCCTTGCCGCGCCCGCGCAGCATCTCGCCCGAGCCCTTGAAGAAGTCCTGGAGGCCCGTGCGCGTGCGCTTGTCGAACATGTTGAAGATCTGATCGAGCTCGACGGCGGTGTCCGTCTCGTCCGTGCCGATCACGCCGCCGCTGTCGATCTCGTCGCCGTTCGCCGGTCCGAGCTGGAGGTCGACGTAGCGGTTGGCGATGCCGGACAGCGACGCCTGCTTGATCGTCACCCGCGTGCCGCGGCGGAGCGGCTGGTAGTCGGAGTCGGTGATCGCGAGGGTGACCTTCGCCCGTCCCTCCGGGGTCACG
>DASYMP010000199.1:0-4769 GCA_036009005.1 Thermoleophilaceae bacterium
ACCGGGTCCTCGTGCACCCGGGCGACGGCCTCGAAGGCGGTGCAGTCGCCCTGCGCCAGCACGTCCAGGTGGCGTGCCACGCGCTCGGCGACGAGCTTGCGGTTGGCCTCGATGTGCGCCTGCACGTCGGTGAAGGTGCGCCCGTGCCCCGAGAGGCACAGGCGGGCGTCCAGGCCCTCCACGACGTCCAGTGACGCAAGGAACTCGCCGACCGGGTCCGGCGACCAGCCGTGCTCGTAGTAGATGCTCACGCGACCGAGCAGATGGTCCCCGCTGATGAGCAGCCGGCGCTCGGGCTGGTGCAGCGTCACGTGGGACGGCGCATGCCCAGGCGTCTCGTAGACCTGGAACATGCCGAGGTCGGTCTGCACCTCGACGCCCGGAACGAGCTCCTTGTCGGGCTCCACCACTCGCGCGATGCCCACGCCGCTGCCCTTGCGCGCCTCGTGGTAGCGCCGCAGCGCCTCCTCCGGCACGCCCGACTGCCGCGCCACCTCGATGCGGCGCTCGAGCGTTGCCTCCGGGTCGGTGGCCGCGCGCGTCATGTGGCCGTGGTTCGGGTGCATCCACAGCTCGCAGCCGGCGGCGTCGACGATCGGCCCCGCCAGCCCGTAGTGGTCCGAGTGCGCGTGCGTGCACACGAGCAGGCGGATGTGGTCGAGCCGCAGCCCAGCCTGGTCGAGCGCGCGTTCGAGCTGGCCGAGGGCACCCGGCTCGTCGAGGCCGGTGTCGATCAGCACGATCCCGCTGCCCGCGGTGAGGGCCCACGCGTTCACGTGCGGCACGCCCGGCCACGGGAGCGGCAGGCGCAGCCGCCAGACGCCCGGGAGGACCTTGTCAGCCCGGGCGAGGTCGCGACGGCGGCGCGGTGAGGGCTCGCTCACCCGATCACCTCGTCGCTCGCGTGCAGGCCGAAGCGCTCCGAGTAGAGCCGCATCGCCTCGGGCATGAGCGACTCGCCGTGCGCGGGACGGTCGAGACCGAACGCCTCCTTCGTGAAGCCAAGCTCGCGCTGGATCGCCCAAATCTCCTCGTGCCGGTCGGGTGAGAAGGTCTGCGCCGGGTTGCCGACCGCCACCCAGCCGATCGGGACGGTCTGGCCGTTCCCCACGACGGTGTTCACATGCACGACTGCGTTGATGCGCACCTCCGCGTCCTCGCCCACGTGCGCGCCAGGGAAGATCGCCGCGCCCGTGGCCACGAACACGCGGTCGCCTAACTCGGCGCCGTTCACGTGTGCGTGCGGGCCGATGAGGACGCTGTCGCCCACCCGGGCCGGCCGCCCCGCCCGTCCGCGCACGAGCGCGTTCTCCATGACGATGCAGTCGCGGCCGAGAGTCACCTGGCCTGTCGTGCCCTCGGCGGTCACCACCGCGCCGAACAGGATCCGCGCGCCGGGGCCGACCGTCACGTCCCCCGACACGACCGCGTTCGGGGCCACATAGGCGCTCTCGTGTATCCGCGGCCGCTTGCCGGCGTGCTCGATCAGCATTGCCGGCTGAGCTTACGGCGTGACTTTGCGCAACTCCTCGACGGTGGGCGAAGGACTGGGGGACTGGGGCGCCGTAGCCGCGGCCGGCTCGTCGTTCAGCAGCGAGCGCATGGCGTCTGCATCGAGGGGAGGCGCGAAGAAGTAGCCCTGACCGATGTCGCAGCGCAGCCCTGTGACGGAGTCGAGCTGCCCCTGTCCCTCGATGCCCTCCGCGATGATCTGCATGTCGAGCGCCTCACCGAGCTCGACCACCGAGCGCACAAGCGCCGAGTCCGCGGCGTCGTTTCCGAGGTTGTGGACGAACGAGCGGTCCATCTTCACGGTGTCGATCGGGAACTCGCGCAGGTAGGAGAGCGCCGAGTACCCGGTGCCGAAGTCGTCGATGGCGATCCGGACGCCGAGCGATCGCAGCGCCTCGAGGTCGCGGATGATCGGCTTGCGGTCCTCCATCAGCACCGACTCCGTCACCTCGAGCATCAGGTTCGCTCCACGGATGCCGGAGTCCTGGATCGCCTGGCGCACCTCTTCGACCACCTGGCCCTCGCGCTGGAACTGACGCACCGACAGGTTCACGCTCACGTAGTCGGGGTGGTTGCCGGGATGCTCGCTCTGCCACGACTTGAGCTGGCGGCAGGCCTGGTTCAGAACGAAGTTGCCGATCGACATGATCAGCCCGCTTTCCTCGGCGAGCGGGATGAACTCCGCCGGCGGCACCATCCCGAGCTGGGGGTGCGACCAGCGCAGGAGCGCCTCGGCGCCGAGCATGCGACCGTCCTCGAGCCTGATCAGCGGCTGGTAGTTGACCGTCAGCTGGCCCTCGTCGAGCGCGCGGCGCAGGTCGCCGGTGAGCTGCAGGCGCTTGCGCACCGCGGAGTGCATCCTCGGCTCGAAGCAGGCGGTCTGCCCCTTGCCGTCGGCCTTCGCGGAGTACATGGCGAGGTCGGCGTTGCGGACGACCTCGTCTGCCGTCGTGCCCACGTCGCCGGTTGCGATGCCCACGCTCGCGTGCACGTACACGTCGTCCTGCTCGAGCCGGATCGGCTTGTCGAGCGTCGCGTGGATGCGGTCGGCGATCACGAGCGCGGCGTCCTCGGCGAGGAAGCCCTCGACCAGCACGGCGAACTCGTCACCGCCGAAGCGCGCGACGGTGTCGGCGCGGCGCGTGCAGTCGGCGAGGCACCCGGCGAACGCCTTGAGGAGGTCGTCGCCCGCCCCGTGGCCAAGCGAGTCGTTCACGGTCTTGAAGTCGTCGAGGTCGATGAACACCACGGCGGCGCCCTGCTCGGGGTCGCGGCGCGAGCGCTCGAGCGCGTGGTTGAGGCGGTCCTCGAACAGCGCGCGGTTGGGGAGGGCGGTGAGCGAGTCGTGGAATGCGGCGTGGCGGATCTGCTCCTCGAGCATGCGGCGGTGGCCCACGTCCTGGATCGTGACCACGTAGCCGCGCACGGCCGGGTCGTCGAGCAGGTCCTTGGCCTCCATCTCGGTCTCGACCCAGCTGCCGTCGCTGTGCTTGAGGCGCCAGCGGCGCGGGGACTCGTCGCCCTCTGCCCGCGGATCCTCGAGGCGGACCTGCTTCTGGTCCTCCACGTGGACGAGACCGAGCAGGGACGAGCCGAGCAGGTCGTCAGGGTCGTAGCCGAGGCGGCGGTGGAAGGTGGGCGTCACGAACCGGATGCGCTTCTTCTCGTCCACGACCGCGACCAGCTCGTTCGAGTGCTCGACGAGCGAGCGGAAGCGGCGCTCGCTGCGCTCGAGCTGTATGCGGGCACGCTTGGCGAAGAACGACCATAGCATCAGCGCCGCGAGCAGCGCGCCGCCGACGAGGGTGAGCGTCAGGCGCTGGTGGGCGCTGTCCGCGGTGCTGCGCGCGCGATCGTCGAGGTCCTTGGCGAGCGTGTCGGCCGAGGCAGCCACCGGTCCGAGGCTCGTGGGGTCGTGGGCGGTGCGGGCGTCATGGACCTGGCGTGCGATGGCGGTCACAGCCGGATCGCCGCGCGCGATGTCCACGAGCGGCGCGAGCGCCGTCTGCATGCGGCCGATGCTCAGCGAGGCCTGTGCCTTGATCTCGGCGTTCCCGCCGTGGCTCGCCTTCACCGCCTGCTGCAGGGCCCGGCTCTCGCGCACGGCCGCGCTGAACGCCTGGCCGCGCTGGGCAGCGGTGTTGGCCGTGCCGGCCTTGTCAGCCTCGGAGCGGACCGTGAGCGCGGCGAAGAGCACGACGATCACGACGAGCGCGGGCACGAGCCACTGGAACCATCCGGACTCGCCGCCCGGCGCCACACGGGCAGCCGAGGCGACCAGGACCTTCTGTGCCCGGAGACCGCGCCGCATGCCCCTGGTTATCGACCGCGGGAGGGCAGTGCTTAGGGCTGACGCACTGCATTCGGCGCCTAAACAGGTGCGTCAGCGGCGCGGGCGACGGCCGGCGCGCGGCGGCTGGCTCGCCTTGCGCTCGCGGTCGCGGCGCGCGTCACGGATTCGCGCGGCGCCGCTCACGCCGATCGCGACCACCGCCACCGCTATGAGAACGAACGTTCCGGCGCCTTCGTTCGGCACCAGCAGCAGCACTGCCACGACCAGCAGCAGGCAGACGAGCCACGCCACGTTCAGGCGCTCGCTGAAGAAGCCGTTCACGGGTCGATCAGCACTCCGGGGTTCATGATCGCCGCCGGGTCGAGCTCGCGCTTGGCGGCACGCAGCGCGGCGGCGAACGGCTCCGGGCGCTCGCGGTCGTACCAGGGGCGGTGGTCGCGGCCGACGGCGTGGTGGTGGGTGATCGTCCCGCCCGCGGCCGAGATCGCCTCCGAGGCGGCCGCCTTCACCGCGTCCCACTGCTCGAGCTCGGAGCCGCGGCGCGCAGGCGCCAGGACCGTGAAGTAGGGCGCGGCGCCGTCGGGGTAGACGTGCGTGAGGCGGCACGTGACGCGCCCCGCGCCGCACTCGGACGCCACCGCCGCCTCTGCGGCCTCGCGCACGCGCGCGACGAACGCCGGCAGGCGGTCCCACGTGATCGCAGTCTCGAACGTCTCGCTCAGCACGCCGCCTGCGATCAGCGTGTCGCGCAGGTACGGCGCCTGCACGAACGCGTTGCGCCACGCGCCCGCCTCGCCCTCACGCGCGCCGGTTCCGGACACGGACGTGGTCGGGCCGTCCACCACGTCGCCGCCGAGGTCGCGGCAGCACTCGACCGCGCGTGCGATCCAGGGGTCGAGCGGGTGGTCGGCCGACTCGAAGCCGAGCACGAGCACGGCGCGGCCCGGAGGAGCGCCCGCCATCA
>DASYMP010000200.1:0-1649 GCA_036009005.1 Thermoleophilaceae bacterium
GGTGCGGAAGAGCGCGTTGGCCACCACCGTCCGCGCGTGGTAGCCGGCCACGTGGGTGAAAGGCAAGGCGGTTATCGCGTCGCCGGCCGCGTACACGCCTTTCGCGGTCGTCGCGAGCCGGTCGTCAACCGCCACGCCGCCCTTCTCGTCGAGCTCCGCGCCGATCGTGTCGAGTCCGAGATCGTCGGTCTCGGGGCGGCGCCCGGCGGCCACGAGGATGCGGTCGAACTCGATCGCGCCGCCCTCGTCCACCACGAGCGTGCGGCCGTCGGGCTCGACACGCACCGGCTTGGTGGCGAGCCGCAGGTCCACGCCGTCGGCCCGCAGCCGGTCCGCGATCAGCGCGCGCGCCTCGGGCTCCTCCTTCGGCAGCACGTAGTCGCGCCGCTGGACGAGCGTGACCTGCGTGCCGAGCCGCTGGAAGGCCTGCCCGAGCTCGCAGCCGATCGGTCCGCCGCCGAGGATCGCGAGCCGGCCTGGCTTCTCGTGCAGGTCCCAGACGGTCTCGTTGGTGAGTGGGTCTGACGCATCGAGGCCCTCGAGGTCGGGCACGACAGGCCGCGAGCCCGTGGCGATCAGCGCGGTGCGGTAGCGCAAGGTCTGACCGTCCTCGATCTCGATCCGCCCCGGCCCTGTGAAGCGCGCCGTGCCCGCGATCACCTCCACGCCGTCGCGGCGCAGCGCTTCCGCCGAGTCCTCGGGCTCGATCGCCCTCTGCGCTGCGTGAACGTGCTCCATCACGCGGGCGAAGTCGATCTCCGGCTCGCTCGGCGTGAGGCCCACCGATTGCGCGTTCCGCATCCTGTGCGCGAGGTCACCGGCTGCGATGAGCGCCTTGCTCGGCACGCAGCCGGTCCAGAGGCAGTCGCCGCCCGGCCCGCGCTCCTCGCGCTCGACGAGGACCACCCGCGCACCGAGACCCGCCGCCGTGCGCGATGCCACGAGGCCCGCCGTGCCGCCGCCTACCACCACGAGGTCGTAGAGACTTGAGCTGCGCGTGCGAGCCATCGAGGGGAACCTAACCGAGGGGGAGCAGTGGTCGCGAGACCTGCTCGACCGCCTGCGCGCCGAGCGCTTCACGGCCGCGGCGTGGGGGCGCTTCTTCGACGAAGGCTTCCGACGTGCGCGGGTCGTGCGGGGGCGGCGGCCGGCGCTCGTGAGGCAGTCGCACCGCTGGGGATTGGGCGGACTCGTGGCGGCGCTGCCCTTCGGGCCTGGCCCGGTTGCCTCGTGGGCCGTCTGGTGGGCGTTGGTCGACTGGCATCTCGGCATGGTCGAGACGGCGGATGGCGAGGAGCGCCCGCTGTCGGGCGCCGATGCGCTCACGCTCGCGCGCCTGTGGGCCGCGCCGCTCGTGCGCCGTCACCCCGAGCCGTGGCTCGTGGCGGCCGGGATGGCAACGGACCTCGCCGACGGGGCGCTCGCCCGCCGCGCCGGTCCGACGCGCCTCGGCCGCGACTTCGACTCCACCGCCGACACCGTTTTCCTCGACGCCGCGCTGCGGGGCGCCGTGGAGCAGCACGGGCTCGACCCGCGCCTGATCGCCCTGGAGCGGGCGCGGCTGCTGGTCGGCACGGCGGTGACGCTCGCGAGCTACTTCGGCGGCTCGTCGCCGGCGCCGATCCAGCGGAACCGCGGGCTGGCCGCGG
>DASYMP010000201.1:0-7629 GCA_036009005.1 Thermoleophilaceae bacterium
GCGAGCACGGGGTTGTCGAGCCAGCGCCAGGTGCCGCCGCCGCCCAGCTCGAGCAACACCGGGCCCCACAGCAGCCCCGTCACGGACAGCGTGGCCATCAGGTTGGTGACCCAGGGCGTGCCTCCGCCGATCTGCCCGGCCACGAGCGCGATCGCGACTCCGGCCACGAACGCCGCCGCGGCCGCTGCGCGCGCCCGGCGGCCCTCCCAGCGCGGACTCCGGCCGGCGAGGTACGCGGCCAGCGCCACACCAGCCATGAAGGCCGTGAGCACCCACGGGAGCGTGCGCTGAAGCGCCGCGGAGCCAACCTCGAGTGAGCTGTACACCACGCTCACCGCGCAGCCGGCCGCGGCGAGGCCGTACAACAGGCGCCGGCGCACGCGCGGTGTCCCGCGCGGGCCGCCCAGCCGGAGCGCGACGAACACCACGGGCACGAGCGCGTAGAAGGCGAGCTCGACCTTCAGCGACCAGAGCTGCCCGATCAGCGAATCGAGCGGATGTGGGGCATAGGCCTCCGTCAGCGTCAGGCTGGAGATGATCTGGCCCGTGGATGCGTCGCGCGTGCCGTAGCGGAGGAAGACGACCACGAGCAGCACCCATGCCGCCGGGAAGATCCGCAGGAGGCGGTTGCGCAGATACGCCCCGAGGGCCGGCGAGCGCCCGGCCGTGATGAACGACTCGACGAACGGGCGGGCGACGAGAAAACCGGAGAGCGCGAAGAAGAGGTACACCGAGACCGGCAGCGCGTTCAGCACCAGCTTGCCGGCCCACGTGAAGGCCTCGTCCGGCTGGAGACTGCCGCCGGCGCCAGCCAGATCCCCGGTCACGTACACCGCTCCGGTGGCCACGTGCAACGTCATCACACCGAGCAGCGCGAGCCCACGCAGCGGGTCCCCTGTCGCAAGCCGCGCCCCCGCGGAGGATCCGATCCTCACGCGGCGGCCGAGATGGCCGGGACCGCGGCGGCGGGTGGCGCCTGCTCCGCGGCCACGGTGACACGTGGGCCCCCGTGGCGGAGCCGCATCGCCGGCCGCTCGACGAAGCGGAAGGAGAGGGCCGAGACGGCGACCGTCGCGAGCACCACCAGCGGGAGCAGGACGGCATAGGTGCGCCCCGCTCGCTGCGCTCCGTCGAACAGCGTGGCGAGCTCCGCCATCACCGCCAGGTGCCAGAGGTAGATGCCGTAGGTGCGGCGCCCGACCCAGCGCACGGGCGAGCTGCGCATCCACCCCCACGTCCGGCCGGTCCGCCGCTCGAGCAGAACCAGCCCGCCGAGCAGCATCACCGCTCCAGAGCCCACGATGGCGAGCGAGATCGGCAGGCCGAAGCGGGAACGTGGGTAGGCGATCAGCACGAACGCGCCGAGGAGTGAGACCGCCGCGGCGAGCAGAGGGGTGTGCGCATGCTCGACCGATGCTCGGCGACCGGCGAGGAGCGCGGCGAGCGCCACCCCGGGCATGAACAGGAACAGCAGGATGGCGGGCGAGCGGGTGGCCCCGGTCGTGGGCACGACCAGCCCGCTGACCGTCAGCGTGACCGCCGAGACCGCGGCCGCGCCCGCCCATACGGCCCGGCGACGGCCCACCACGCCGAGACGCCGGCCGACCAACCGGATCCCCAGCGCACTGGCGATCGGCACGAGGACGTAGAAGCACATGTCCACGCGGAGCGTCCACGTCTGGCCGACGAGCGTCGTGAGCGGGTGGTCCACGTGATCTTCGGTGAACGTGAACATCGAGAGCAGCTCGCCCCAGCTCGCTCCCCTCGTGCCGTAGCGGGCGATCACGAAGACGAACAGGACCCACGCCGCCGGCACGAGCCGCACGGCCCGGTTGCGGAAGTACGGAGCGAGCCGCGGGCGCGGGCGACCCTCGACGAAAGCGCCCACGAACGGCGCGGAGACGAGGAACCCGGAGAGGACGAAGAACACGTAGAACCCTGTCGCAGCGCTCTGGAGCGCGACCCGGCCAAGCTCGCCGTAGCCGTCCACCCAGGTGTGCTGGCCGCCCGAGCCGGCGAGATTGCCGGAGATGAAGAGCGCACCCGTGGCGACGTGGAAGCAGACGATTCCGAGACACGCGGCGGCCCGGATGGCGTCGCCGCCCTCGAGGTGCCAGAAGGGGCGCAGTCTCGAAGCCTCCGTGCTCACCCAGTCAACCTAATGAGGGCTCCGGATCGACCGGAGGCTCTGGGAGGATCGCGCGGTGCTCGAGCTGACGTTCGTCCTCCACCGGCGCCAGAACGCCTTCTTCGGCGAGCTCGTGCAGGTGATACGGGACGAGCTCGAGGCGCTCGGGGTCGCGTCCAGCGTGTCGCTCGACGGCTACCCCGAGGCGTCCGACGGCCGCGTGTACGTGCTTGTGCCCCCGCACGAGTGGGTGGCGCTGAGCGGCGCGGTCCCGCCCCGAGACCTGATGGCGAGAACGCTTGTGCTGTGCGCCGAGCAGCCGGGCAGCTCGTTCTTCGAGGCCAACCAGCCGGTCGTAGAGGCCGCCGGTGCGGTCTTCGACATCAGCCCTATGGGCGTCGCGGAGTGGCGCCGGCGCGGCATCGCGGCGGAGCGCTTCACGCTCGGCCACACCGTGCGCTGGGCGGCGGCGCGGCTCGACGCCCACCGAGACGTGGACGTGGCGTTCCTCGGCTGCGCGAGCGAGCGGCGCAACCGCCTGCTCGCCTCGTATGCGCCGCTTCTGGCCGGCCGCAACTGCCGCTTCATCCTGAGCGACAACGCGCGTCCCAACGACGGCGCCACGCCGGGCTTCCTCGTGGGCTCCGACAAGCGTGCCCTGCTCCGGTCCACGCGCGTGTTGCTCAACCTGCACGTGGGCAAACCGAGCTACTTCGAGCACCTTCGCGCCGTGGAGGCGATGCTCTCCGGGGCGGTGCTCGTCTCAGAGCACGGCCTCGGCTGCGAGCCGTTCGTACCGGGCAGCGACATGCTCTGCGGGCGTGCCGAGTCGCTCGGGCACATGGCGCTCGAGCTGGTCGACAACGACAAATGGCGGGCGCTCATCCAGGAGTCCGCGCTCGCGCGCCTGGCGGAGCACCCGCTCAGCGCGGCGGCGGAACGCCTGGCCGCCGCGGCCGCCGAGGTGGACCGGCTCGCGCCCCCGGCGCCAGCGGGGGCGTGGCGTCCGCCGCACGCAGCGCCGCCGCCGGTGCCCCAGCCGCAGCACACGACGTCCGACCCGGACGCCGCCGCCACGCGGCGCGCCCTGAAGCAGCTCCGGCTCGAGGGCATCGAGACGCGCAGGCGCATTGCGCGGCTCGAGGCGAACCTGGCGGGCGGGCGGCGCGGCTCGGTGGAGATCCTCGAGCGGACGCCGTCATACACAGCGGCGCGCCCGGCGGTCTCCGTGCTCCTGGCCCTGTTCAACCACGAGCACCACGTCGAGGAGGCGCTCGAGTCGGTGGCGCGAAGCAGTCTCAAGAACGTCGAGATCGTCGTGGTGGACGACGGCTCCGAGGACGGCTCGGCTGAGCGGGTGCGGAGCTGGCTCGCCGAGCACCCCGCGCTCCCCGCTCTCCTTGTCGGGCACCGCTGGAACCGCGGGCTCCCGCACGCGCGCAACACGGCACTCGACTTCGCGCGCGCGCCGCTGTCGTTCGTCCTCGACGCCGACAACGTCCTCTACAGACATGGCCTGCGGCGGCTCGCGCTCGCCATGCGCGCGGACGAGTCGGCGTGCTTCGCCTACGGCATCCTCGAGTGCTTCACCAGCTCGGGGCCCACCGGGCTGCTCAGCTACGTCCCCTGGGACCCGGAGCGCCTGCGCTGGATGAACTACGTGGATGCGATGGCGCTCGTCAGGACCGCCCGCGTGCGCGACGTGGGCGGCTACGCCGTCGATCCCCGCCTCCACGGCTGGGAGGACTACGACCTCTGGTGCGCGATCGCGGAGCGCGGCTGGCACGGCGCGGCGGTGCCGGAGATCGTCGGCCGCTATCGCGTCGCGGAGCACTCGATGCTGCGCTCCACGACGCAGATCTCGAACGCGGACGCGTTCTCGGTGCTGGCCGAGCGCCACCCGCGCCTGATGGCCGGCGTGCACCTACCCAGCTAGCCGCGGCGCAGCAGGCGCTTGACGCTTCGCAGCGGGCGGGTCGAGCGCCAGCTCGGCGACTCCCACACCGAGCTGAGCAGCGCGGAGGCCGCGTGGAGCTCCGCCTGGAGCGCGTCGGCGCGTTCCTCGAGCGCGTCGGCGCGCGCCTCGACCGCCTCGGCACGCGCCGCGATCTCGTGGGCGCGCGCCTCGGCCTCCGCCAACTCGGCCTCGGCACCGATCAGCTGGAGGCGCAGTCCGCGTCGCTCGGCGTCCAGCTCCTCGAGGCTCGCCAGGTAGTCGGTCTGCATCTCGATCAGGCGCCGCTGCTCGTCGAAGTGCTCGACCCAGCGGCGCACCTCGACCGTGCCGGTGAGCGCGGCCGCCGGGGGCGGCTCGGGCAGCGCGCCCGAGCCCGCCAACGCGATCGTGTACGTCTCGCTCCCGAGCCAGCGGCCCGCGGCCTTGACCGTGCGCACCGACACCGCGCCCGGGGCGAGGTCACGCTGCTCGAGCACGGCCGAGGAGACCCACTGGTGCTGCGCGAGCAGCCTCACCGCGGAGAAGACCTCCTGAAGCAGCGCCTCGAACTCCCCGGTGGTGAACTCGCGCAGGTGATGAGGATTGCCCTGCGGATACCGGTCGGCGTTCGGGGACGAGATCGCGAGCACACCGCCGGGTGCGAGCACGCGCGCGAGCTCGGCGAGCACCGCGCCCGGCTCCGGCACGTGCTCGATCACCTCGAAGCACGTGATCAGGTCGAACGAGCCGTCCGCGTAGGGGAGCCGCGCGATGTCCGCCTGCGCGAACTCGAGGCACTCGCTCTCGTGTGCGCGCGCGGCCTCCACGACCGCCGCCGCGACGTCCGCACCGAGCACGTGCCGCGCGCCCGCCGTGGCGAGGATCCTCGACCCGTATCCGGTGCCGCAGCCCGCGTCCAGCACGCGCGCTCCCGGCGCGAGCGCCGACGCCCATTCGTAGCGCGCGAGATGCTCGGCCGCGAGCAGCTCCTCGCGCATGGTCTCCGGAACGAAGCGCTCGGGGATTGATGTTGCGGTGTGTGTTGCCATCCGTTGCAGCGAGCCTGCAAAAACGTATCGGCGGGCTCGGAGGGATCGCCTGGCCGCCCACGCCGCTAAGGTGGCTCGGCGCCGCATGGACTATCCGGTCGACAGCTTCAGCGCCGAGGAACGGGCGCTTCTCACACCTCACTTCACGAACCTCGACCGCCCCGTGTTCGCGCTCGTGAACCTGCCGGACACCGCCAAGGGCGCGCTGTTCGCGCGCTACTCGCGCTACCAGGGCACGCTGCGGCGGCTGTACCTGGAGGAGTTCGCCGCCGGCGCCGAGCCCGGGCCGGCGTTCGACGGCGAGGAGGGCGAGCGCGCGCGCAAGCTCTACGAGCGGATCTTCATCGGCTACGGCGACGACTCGGTGGCGCAGCTCGGCGGGGCGCACATCGCCTGCGAGTGGGTCTCGAACGTGATGACCAAGCTGCTCCAGCGAGGCCGGCTCGCCGCCTACCTCGAGCAGTCCACGCGCTACATGGCCTACGACGCGCAGATGGGCGACGGGCTCGGCTACCGCTACTGGCGCGACCCGGATCTCGGGCCGGAGTACCAGGCGGCCATGGACTTCCTCTTCTACTCGTACTCCGAGGCGCTGCCGCGCGTGGAGGCCTGGGCCGCCGAGCGCTTTCCGCGCGCCGACGGTGAGCCGGAGGCCGCGCACGCGCGCTCGCTCCGCGCGAAGGCGCTCGACCTGCTGCGCGGTCTCCTGCCGGCGGCCTCGCTCTCACACGTGGGCATCTTCGCGTCGGGTCAGGCCTACGAGCAGCTCCTGCTGCGCCTGTTCGCCTCGCCGCTGCCCGAGGCGCGCGCGTACGCGAGCATGATCCTCGAGGAGCTGAAGGCGGTCGTGCCGAGCTTCGTGTCGCGCGTCGAGCGCCCGGACCGCGGCGGCGAGTGGATCGAGTACATGGAGGAGCGCGAGCGGGCGGGCGAGCGCTGGGCGGCTCGGCTCGGCCTCGACCGCGCGCGTGACCAGGAGCCCGGGCCGGCCGTGCGGCTGCTCTCGGTCCAGGGCAGCGAGGAGGAGCTCCTGGCGGCGCTCCTGTTCGAGTCGGCCGCGGTGTCCGAGGACGAGGCCCGCGCCGCGCTCCGGAACCTGCCGCCCGACGAGCGCGCGGCGATGCTCGCGGAGCTCGTGGGCGAGCGCCGCAACCGCCGTCACCGGCCGGGCCGCGGCTACGAGGCGCTCCGCTACCGCTTCGAGGTGGTCTCGGACTACGGCGCGTTCCGCGACCTCCAGCGCCACCGGCTGCTCACCGTCCAGTGGCAGACGCTCGGGCCCGAGCTCGGCGCCGGCGTACCCGAGGAGCTGGACGAGGCGGGCGTGGGCGACATCTACCGCGCGGGCCTCGAGCGGTCGCGCGAGGAGCACGCGCGCATCGTGAGCCTCGGCCGCCCCGAGCTGGCCCCGTACGCGCTCGCGCTCGGCTACCGCATCCGGTACATCCTCGACATGAACGCGCGCGAGGCGATGCACCTGATCGAGCTTCGCTCGGGCCGCGAGGGTCATCCCGCGTACCGGGCGGTGGCACACGCCCTGCACGCGGAGATCGCGCGCGTGCACCCCGCCGTTGCGGCGAGCATGACGTTCGTCGACAACGACACCGAGCCGCGCCTCGAGCGCATCCTGTCCGAGATCCGGGCGCACGCGAAGCAGGCCACGAGGGCCTGAGCGTGCCGGCACCCCTCCTACAGGACGTCCGCGTCGCGCCGTCGATCCTGGCGTCCGACTTCGCCCGCCTCGGCGAGCAGGTCGAGAGCGTCATGGACGCGGGCGCCCGGGTGATCCACGTCGACGTCATGGACGGTCGGTTCGTGCCACCGATCTCGATCGGCGCCCTGATCGTGGACGCGCTGCGCGAGCTCGTCCACGACCGCGGCGGCGTGCTCGACGTGCACCTCATGGTGGAGCGTCCCGAGCGGCACCTGGAGGCGTTCGCCGCCGCGGGGGCCGACACGCTGATCGTGCACTGGGAGGCGACGCCGAACGTGAGCTACGCGCTCCAGGCGGTGCGCGCCGCCGGGCTGCACGCCGCCCTCGCGCTGAACCCGGCGACGCCGGCGGACGTGGTGAGCGGCGTGATCGACGACGTCGATCACGTGCTCTGCATGACCGTGAACCCCGGCTGGGGCGGCCAGGCCTACATCCCGAGCTCCACCGCCAAGGTGGCGCGGCTGCGCGAGCTGCTGGGGCCCGAGCTGCCGATCGAGGTGGACGGCGGCATCGGCGCGGACACGGCGCGCATCGCCCGCGACGCCGGCGCGACCCTGTTCGTGGCGGGCTCGTCGATCTTCGGGGCGGACGACCCGGCCGCCGCGTACACGGAGATCGCGGGCGCGGCCGGCGCTGTTTAGGATCGCCCCGTGACCGAGCCGACGAAGTTCATCCTCACCGAGGACCGCATACCCACGCACTGGGTGAACCTGCTGCCGGACCTGCCCGGCGAGCCGCTGCCGCCGCTGAATCCGGGCACGATGCAGCCGGCCGGCCCGGACGACCTCACTCCGATCTTCCC
>DASYMP010000202.1:0-2242 GCA_036009005.1 Thermoleophilaceae bacterium
CAGCTCGATGTAGCGCGCGTACTCGCCCTTGCTGGCGTCCACGAACAACAGGTCGAAGGGCCCCGCGGCGCGCGGCAGCGTCTCGAGCGCGTCGCCCTCGACGATCTCCACGCGGTCGGCCACGCCCGCCCGCTCGAGGTAGGAACGAGCCTGGGCGGCCCGCTCGGGGTCGCGCTCGAGCGTGACCACGCGGCCGCGCTCGAGCTGCTCGGCCATGTGGAGCGTGGAGTACCCGATCGCCGTGCCCACCTCGAGCACGACCGGGTCGAGCACCCTGCACAGAATGGCGAGCAGGCGGCCGGTCTCCCAGTGCACGATCGGGACCGAGTCGCGCTCCGCGTGCGCCTCCATCTCCGCCATCAGCTCGGAGCGCTCGGGACGCAGGTCCCGCAGATAGCCCTCCACCAGATCGTCGAGGATGCGCATCGCGCGAAGCAGGGTACTCTGGGCGAATGGCTGGACAGGTAGAAGCAATCCGAATCGCTCCAGTGCGCGAGCAACTCCCCGAGCCGGTGGACAGCATCGACGTGACCGCCGAGGGCCTTCCCGGCGACCGCTACTTCGGGCGCGGCGACATCACGCTGATCGAGGCGGAGGCGCTTGACGCCTTCCACGACGACACGGGCATCGAGCTCTCGCACGCCGAGATCCGCCGCCAGATCCTCACGAGCGGCGTCCGGCTGAACGACCTGCTCGGGAAGCGCTTCCGCGTGGGCGAGGTCGAGGCCGTGGGCGCGGAGTGGTGCGAGCCCTGCAACCACATCGAGGGCCTGACCTACCCCGGCGTGCTCAAGGGCATGGTGCACCGCGCCGGCTTGCGGGCCGACATCGTGCAGCCCGGCCGGATCGCCGTGGGCGACCAGGTCGACGAAGTCAGAGACGCAGCCGCATGAACAGGTCGTTGCCGCCCGCGGCGTCGGACCAGCTGCCGAAGCCCACCGACCTGTAGAGCTCGAGCGCCGGCTCGTTCGCCTCGTTCGCGTCGAGGTCCATGCGCGCGCAGCCGCGCTGCCGTGCACGCTCGAGCGCGGCGCCGACGAGCTCCCGCCCAAGCCCGGATCCGCGCGCGTCCGCGTGTACGAAGAGGTCCTCGAGGCAGCAGTCCTCCGTGCCCGTCCAGACCGAGAGCCGATAGCGCAGCTGGCAGACCCCGGCGGCGGGGTCGCCCGCAACGAGGAAGTCCGTGTTGAGGTCGGCCAGGAGTTGCCGCACGGTGTCCGCGATCGTGGCGTCGTCGGGCAGCGCGCGACCCTGCCAGTCGCGGAAGCCGCTGATCAGCCGCGCGACGTCGGCGGCGTCTTCTGATGTGGCCAGTCTCACCAAGGGACCTAAGTATTCTGGTCGGCCATGGCGCTGATCGAGGTTCCGTCGGGTCTCGAGGGGGTTATCGCGTTCGATACCTCCATCGCGGAGCCGGATAAGGAGGGCGGTGCGCTCCGCTATCGCGGGGTCGACATCGAGGAGCTCGTGGGGAACGTCCCCTACGAGAAGGTGTGGGGGCTCCTGGTCGATGGCCAGTACGAGCCCGGCCTCCCGCCGGCCGAGCCGCACCCGCTGTCCGTGCGCTCGGGCGACCCGCGTGTGGACCTCCAGGCGGCGCTGGCGCAGCTGGCGCCGGAGTGGGGGCTCCAGCAGCTGATCGACATCTCCGACGAGCAGGCGCGCAACGACCTCGCGCGCGTCTCGGTGATGGCGC
The DNA here is from genome assembly GCA_036009005.1 of Thermoleophilaceae bacterium. Classification (GTDB taxonomy): domain Bacteria; phylum Actinomycetota; class Thermoleophilia; order Solirubrobacterales; family Thermoleophilaceae; genus JACVRW01. The sequence continues at coordinate 1,697 of DASYMP010000202.1, forward strand.
TGTCCTTCGTTGCGCAGTCCGCCCGCGGCGTGGGCAGGCCGCCGATCCCGCAGGCGGACGTGGACCGGGCCACCTCGATCCCCGAGCGCTTCCTGATCCGCTGGCGCGGCGAGGCGGATCCGCGCCACGTGAAGGCGATCGACGCCTACTGGATCTCGGCCGCCGAGCACGGCATGAACGCCTCCACCTTCACGGCGCGCGTAATCGCCTCGACCGGCGCCGACGTGGCCGCCGCGCTATCGGGCGCCGTCGGCGCGCTGTCGGGCCCGCTGCACGGCGGAGCGCCCTCGCGCGTGCTCCAGATGCTCGACGAGGTGGACGAGCTGGGCGACGCGGAGCGCTGGGTGAAGGATGCGCTCGACCGCGGCGACCGGCTGATGGGCTTCGGGCACCGCGTCTACCGCGCCGAGGACCCGCGCGCACGCGTGCTGCGCCGGACCGCGCGCGAGATCGGCGCGCCGCGGCTCGAGGTCGCGGAGGCGCTGGAGGAGGCCGCGCTTGCCGAGCTCGCGGAGCGCTACCCCGACCGCGTGCTGGCCACAAACG
>DASYMP010000203.1:0-27509 GCA_036009005.1 Thermoleophilaceae bacterium
GCCTTCGCGATCGGCGAGGGGGTCGGGTCCCCGGACGACGTGGACACCGGCCTGACGCTCGGCCTGTCGCACCCGCGCGGGCCTGTGGCCTGGAGCGAGGCGATCGGGCTCGAGCACGTGACCGCGGTGCTCGACGGCCTCTGGAACGAGCGCCGCGAGGAGCGCTACCGCACCGCGCCAGCCCTGAGCCGAGCGGCGGCTCTAGGGCGCGCACTTCGCGACTGAGCCCGCTGACCCGCGCCGGCTAGCCCGACGCGACCGACCAGAGCCGCCACGAGCCGGGCACGCCCTTGAGGTCGTGCTCGCCGCGGTCCTCGAAGCGCACGCCGGAGCCCGCGACGAGGTCCTTCACCGTCTGCGAGACGAGCACCTCGCCGGGCCCGGCGGTGGCGCCCACGCGCGCGCCGATGTTCACCGCGATCCCGCTGATGTCCTCGCCCACCACCTCCACCTCACCTGTGTGGAGGCCGGCACGCAGCTCGAGCCCGACGGCCCGCACGCCGTCCCTCACGTCCGTCGCGCAGCGAATGGCCCGGCCCGGGCCGTCGAAGGTCGCGAGGAACCCGTCGCCCATCGTCTTCACCTCCCGCCCGCGATGGCGCTGCAGGTGCGTCCGCACCACCCGGTCGTGCTCCTCCACGAGGTCACGCCAGCGGCGGTCGCCCAGCTCGGCCGCGCGTGTGGTCGAGTCGACGACGTCGGTGAACATCACCGTCGCCAGGACCCGGTCCGGTTCGTAGGTCGCCGTCGTGCCGGTGAGGAACGACTCGACCTCGTCGAGGATGTCGTCGCCGTCGATCCACCAGAGGTGGTCGGCGCGCGGGAGCTCCACGTAGCGGGCACCCGGGATGTGCTCCCCGAGGTAGCGACCGTGCTCGACGGGCACGATGCGGTCCTCGGAGCGGTGGAGCACGAGCGTGGGCACGTGGATCGCCGGGAGCGTCCGGCGAATGTCCGTGTCCCGGACCATCTTCAGCCACGCGATGGCCGTCGACGGCGTGCCGCCGAACACCATCATGCGGTTCCAGTGCTCCTGCGCCGCCCGATCGTCCGCGACGCTCGGGGCCCAGAGCTTAAGGAGCCAGGCGTTGTCGCCCCAGGACTCGCCCACGCGCCGGTTGAACTCCTCGATGACCTCACGCGGAGCGCCCGGCGCGTAGTCGGCGTCTTCGGTCAGGCGCGCGAAGCCGCCCACCAGGATCAGCGAGGTGACGCGGTCCGGGTGGCTCGCGGCGAACACGGCGCTCAGGGAGGCGCCCTCCGAGATGCCGAATGCCACGGCGCGCTCGCTCCCGGCGGCGTCGAGCACGACGCGCATGTCGTCCATGCGCTCCTCGATGGTCGGGAGACGGTCGGGAGGCACGCGCTCCGAGAGCCCGGTGCCGCGCTTGTCCCACATGATCACTCGCCCGAGCGTCCCAAGCCGCTGCAGCCAGCGCGCGTACGCCGGGTACTCCCACGCGCTCTGGAACGACGGCACCCAGCCGAGCGTCACGAGGATGTCGCGGTCGCCATCGCCGAAAACGTCATACGCCAGGCTCGTCTCGCCGTTTCTTGCGTACCGGGGCACGAGCGGGGTCAGCCGAGGTAGCCGCTGCGGCGCAGGTAGCGCTTCAGCGCGCGCAGGTACTCGTGGCCGAGCGGGGAGACGTCGAACGGCTGCTTTCGGGCGAGCTCGCCGCGCCGGATCGCGGCTCGGACGAGCCGGTAGCCCACGCCGCAGTGGCCCAGCAGGCACTGGTCCGCCGTGAACGGCGTGAGCGCTCCCTTCACGAAGGCGGGCTCGTCGAAGCGCCGGGCACGGGCGTACAGGCGCCTCATGCGGCGGGCGTGCGAGCGGATCTTCGCGGGGTAGCCGCGCGTGACCACCTCGAAGCGGCGCAGCGCGTAGTGCCAGATCCGGATCGGCCGGGCCCCGCAGGCGCCGCAGGTGAACAGCCCGCGGAAGCGGAAGTCGTCTCCCACCAGCTCGACGACGCCGTCGCCGCCGAGGTCGCGAGCGACGTAACCACCGCCCGTGTCGAGCTTCGCGCGCCGGTAGACGTTCGCGGCCGCGTCGTACCCGTAGGCGAGCACGAGGACGCAGCAGCTCGCGCCGCCTGAGAAGAGGCCCACGAGCGCCTCAGGCTCTCCGTCGCCGTTCAGGTCGCGCAACCCGATGTGCTTGCGAGTGAGCGCCGATTCGGTGGGCGTGCAGAACCGGTCGCAGGGATCGCCCACGCCCTCGTCGTAGAGCACCTGGCCGGCGCGCGTGATCTTCACGCGGAAGTCGCGGTACTCCTCGAACTCGAAGCCGGCCCTGCCGCGCTGCCGCTTCAGGTACGACAGCTCGGCCGTGACGGCTCCGCTCGTGGCGGTCTCGACGGTCCGCGCCTGGGCCGAGGCGCCCGCCGGCACGAGGAGCGCCGCGACGAGCGCGGCGCTAGCTAGCGAGCCGAACGTCCTCTGGCGTGGTGGCCTTGACACGGTGGTCTCCGTCGAGGAACGGCATCGGCTCGCACATCTCGAGGATACGGGAGGCGGTGCGCTCGCCGATGTGCTCGCCGAGCGCCTCGGGGTTGCCCACATCGGCCGTTACGAGCATCGGGCGCCGGTCCTCGTAGCGCCGGTTGACGACCGCGTAGAGCTGCTCGAGCCGCCACTCGTTCTGCTTCGCGACGGCGAGGTCCTCGAGCACCAGGAAATCCACGCTCCCCAGCAGGTTGAGCAGCCCGAGGTAGGTGTCCTGCGCCCGGTCCTCGTAGGTGGCGCTGATGCGCGCCAAAAGCTCGGGGCCCGAGAAGATCGCCAGCGAGCGGCGCTCGCGGAGCATCTCCTTCGCCACGCACATCGCGAGGCTCGTCTTGCCGCTGCCGATCTCGCCGTAGAAGTAGAGCCCGTGGCCGCTGGCGAGGTTGTCGTCGAGCTTGCGGCAGTACTTGCGCACCTCGCGGACGATGCGCTGATCCAGGTTCGTGATCGGCCAGCGCTCGAAGTCGACGTCGAGGTAGCGCCGCGGTATCGAGGTGGCCAGCCGGGCCGCGCGCGCCGCGGCCACGCGCTCGCGCCGGCAAGCGCACTCGCGCGCGCCGTTCGTCTCCTCCACCTCGATCCAGCCGCTGCCGTCGCATTCGCCGTAGCGGCACGGCTCGGTGCGCATGCCGCGCTGGCGAAGGTGTGGCGCGCCCCGTGAAAGCATCCGCCTTCAATAAAGCACGCCGCTCGGCTGGCCCGGGCGGCGGCTCGGCATTCTTCCCCCTCCTTGCGGGGTTTCGTCCCGAAGCGCTGCCCATGCCCCTCGACGAGTTCCTTCCCCACTTCGACCACAACGAGATTCACTCCACGCGCGTGGCGGCCTCGCCCGAGCACGTGCTCGCCACGGCGCGCGCGCTCAGGTCGAGCGACGTCCCGGCGGCGCGCGCCCTGATGGCGCTGCGGACGCTCCCCGCGCGGCTCCGCGGCGAGCGCCGTGAAGAGCACGCTCCGATGATCGCCAGCATGATTCGCGGCGGCTTCGTCGTGCTCGCTGACCGCCCCGGCGAGCTGGTTCTCGGAGTGGTGGGCCGCTTCTGGCAGCCGCGCGCCTCCGTCCGGAGCATCGCCGCCGAGGACTTCGTCGGCTTCGAGGAGCCCGGCTGGGCCAAGGCCGCCTTCAACTTCGAGGCGCGGCCCGCGCCGGAGGGCGGAACGCTCCTCGTGACCGAGACGCGCATCCAGGCCACCGACGCCGCCGCCCGCCGCAGCTTCGGGCGCTACTGGCTACTGGTCGGGCCGTGGAGCGCGCTGATCCGGCGCGCCTGGCTGCGCGCGATCCGCCTCCGCGCGGAGCGCGGCTAGCCGCCGGACAGCTCTCCGAGCGCGTCGAGCAGCCTGTCCACCTCGTCCTCGGTCGTGTAGTGCAGGAAGCCGGCCCGGACCGCGCCGCCGCTGTGCTCGAGGCCGAGCGCGCGCATCGGCTCGAGCGCGTAGTAGTTGCCGTCCCAGACGTAAATGCCCTGCTCGCCCAGCAGCTCGGCGACCTCGCGCGGCCCCCGGCCGTCCACGTTGAAGCAGAACGTGGGCGTGCGCCCCTCCGGCGTGCGGATGCCGTAGAGCGTTACGCCGCCGGGCAGACCGCTGAGGAAGCGTGCCGCCAGCAGCGTCTCGTGCTCGTCGATCAGCCGGAAGGCCGTGTCGAGCTCGCCGCCGCCCAGCTCGCGCAGGTAGTCGATCGCCGCGGTGGCGCCCGCGATCGCCTCGTGTGACTGCGTGCCCGTCTCGAAGCGGTGTCCGGGCGGGTCCTCGTCGGCCGGGCGCACGCGGTCGGCCGGCAGCGACTCGGCGAGGTCGGGCCTGATCGCCGCGATCCCGAGGTGCGGGCCGAAGAACTTGTAGGGCGAGCAGAGCAGGACGTCGAGCCCGGCCGCGCGCGCCCGCAGGCGCCGGTGTGGGGCCATGTGCACGGCGTCTCCCCACGCCAGCGCGCCGACCCGGTGCGCCGCCGCCGCGATCCGTTCCGCGTCGGGGATCGAGCCGACGGCGTTCGAGGCGAGCGTGAACGCAACCACGCGCGTGCGCTCGCCGAGCAGCTCCTCGAGCGCGTCGAGGTCGAGCGTCACGTCCTCCTCGCGAAGCGGCGCGGTCCGGACGACGAGGCCGTGATCCTCGGCCACGACGAGCCAGGGCGACACGTTCGCGTCGTGGTCGAGAGCGGTCACGACGATCTCGTCGCCGGGCTCGAGTGTCCGCGCCACCGCGTGGGCGAGCTGGAAGTTGAGCGTCGTCATGTTCGCGCCGAACGCGATCCCCTCCGGCTCGCCGCCGGTGAAGTCGGCGGCCGCGGCGCGGCCACGCTCCATCACCTCGTCCGACTCCCGGGACGTGCGGAAGGCCCCGCCCAGGTTCGCGTTCGAGCCGACCAGGTAGCCGCTCATCGCGTCGACCACCGTCTGCGGAACCTGCGACCCGCCCGGGCCGTCGAAGAACGCCTCACGCCCCGCCAGCGCGGGAAACTGCGCACGGACGGCCGGGAGGTCGAGCACCTAGTTCCGCAGCAGGTCGCGCAGCACGAAGTGGAGGATGCCGTCGTGCCGGTAGTAGAGCCACTCGTTGGGCGTGTCGATGCGGACGCGCGCCTCGAACTCCTTGCCCTCGGAGGTGGAGACCTTGAGCGTCTTCGCGCCGTCCTCGAGCGGCTCGAGGTCGAAGCTCTCTTCGCCGGTCAGCCCGAGCGACTCGGCCGACTCGCCGTCCGGGAACTGGAGCGGCAGGATGCCCATGCCCACGAGGTTCGAGCGGTGGATGCGCTCGTACGACTCGGCCAGCACGAAGCGCACGCCCAGGAGGCGCGGACCCTTGGCCGCCCAGTCTCGCGACGAGCCCGAGCCGTACTCCTTGCCCGCAAGCACGCACAGCGGCGTGCCCTCCTCGTGGTACTCGAGCGCGGCGTCGTAGATCGTCGTCACCTCGCCGTCCTTCTTCGTGAAGCCGCCCTCCGTGTCCGGCGCGAGCAGGTTGCGCAGCCGGATGTTGGCGAACGTGCCGCGCACCATCACCTCGTGGTTCCCGCGGCGCGAGCCGTATGAGTTGAACGCCTTCTGCTCGACGCCGTGCTCGATCAGGTACTCGCCCGCCGGCGAGTCCTTCTTGATCGCGCCTGCCGGCGAGATGTGATCGGTCGTGACGCTGTCGCCGAGCAGCGCGATCGCCCTCGCGCCCTTGATCTCGCCGAAGCCCTCGGGTGCCTCGGGTGGCATGTCCTCGAAGTAGGGCGGCTGCTTCACGTAGGTCGACTCGTCGTCCCAGGCGTAGCGATCGCCCTCCGGGATCTCGAGCCCCTTCCAGTTGTCGTCGCCCTCGAACAGCGCGTCCCCATAGGAGCGCCGGAACATGTCCGACTCGATCGCCTGCTCGATCGCGTCGTTGACCTCCTGCTGCGTGGGCCAGATGTCGCGCAGGTAGACGTCGTCCTGGAGCGGCTCGGTGGTGATGTCGAGGTCCATCCGGCCGGCGAGCGCGTAGGCCACGCACAGCGGCGGCGAGGCGAGGTAGTTCATCTTCACCTCGGGGTGGATGCGGCCCTCGAAGTTGCGGTTGCCGGACAGCACGCTGGCCACCACCAGGTCGCGCTCCTCGATCTCCTTCGAGACCTCCTCCGGCAGCGGCCCCGAGTTCCCGATGCAGGTGGTGCAGCCGTAGCCCACGAGATCGAAGCCGAGCTTCGAGAGCGGCTCGATCAGGCCGGCGCGCTCGAGGTACTCGGTCACGACCTTCGAGCCGGGCGCGAGCGAGGTCTTGACCCACGGCATCCGCTCGAGGCCCGCCTCGACCGCCTTCTTCGCGAGCAGGCCCGCGCCGATCATCACCGACGGGTTCGAGGTGTTCGTGCAGCTCGTGATCGCGGCGATCACGACGGAGCCGTGTCCGAAGCCCTCCTCGCGCTCGGCCACCGCGGTGCCGGGCTCGGGGTGGCTGTGCCCGACCTTGGGCGCCTGCCCGCCGCCATTGTTGGTCGGCGGGTCGCTCGAGGGGAACGACTCGTCCACGGCTTCGTCGTAGCCGGTCGGCGTCTCGTGGCCCGTGTACTCCTCGAGCTCGGCGCGGAAGTCCTGCGCGGCGTTCGAGAGTGCCACCCGGTCCTGCGGGCGCTTCGGCCCGGCAAGCGACGGCTCCACGTCGCCGAGCTCGAGCTCGAGCGTGTCGGAGTAGGCGGCCTCCTCGGAATCCTCGTCGTGGAACAGGCCCTGCTCGCGGCAGTAGGCCTCGACCAGCTCGATGCGCTCGGGCGGGCGGCCGGAGAACTCGAGGTAGCGGAGCGTCTCCGCGTCGACCGGGAAGATCGCGCAGGTGGCGCCCATCTCCGGCGACATGTTCCCGATCGTGGCCCGGTCCGCGAGCGGGAGCTTCGCGAGACCCTCGCCGTAGAACTCCACGAACTTGCCGACGACGCCGCGCTCGCGCAACATCTCGGTCACGGTCAGGACGAGGTCGGTGGCGGTCGAGCCCTCGGGCAGCGCGCCCGTGAGCCTGAAGCCCACGACCTGCGGCACCAGCATCGAGACGGGCTGGCCGAGCATCGCGGCCTCGGCCTCGATCCCGCCCACGCCCCAGCCGAGCACGCCGAGGCCGTTGACCATCGTCGTGTGCGAGTCCGTGCCGACGAGCGTGTCGGGGAAGGCCTGGCCGTCGCGCGCCTCGACCACCCGCGACAGGTACTCGAGGTTCACCTGATGGCAGATGCCCGTGTTCGGCGGGACGACCTTGAAGTTGTCGAACGCCTCCTGGCCCCAGCGCAAAAAGGCGTAGCGCTCGCGGTTGCGCTCGAACTCGAGCTCCGCGTTGCGCTGGAAGGCGAGCCGCTCGGCGAACACGTCCACCTGGATCGAGTGGTCGATCACGAGCTCCACGGGCACGAGCGGGTTGATCTTGGTGGCGTCGCCGCCGAGCTCCTCCATGGCGTCGCGCATGGCGGCGAGGTCGACGATCGCGGGCACGCCGGTGAAGTCCTGCATGAGCACGCGCGCGGGCCGGTAGGCGATCTCACGCGACGGCTCGTCCTTGGCCGACCAGCGCGCCACGGCCTCCGCGCCCTCGTCCTCGCCGTTCCGGATCAGGTTCTCCAGCAGCACCTTCAGCGCGTACGGAAGGCGGGCCACGTCGTACTTCTCCTGGAGGGCGTCCAGGCGGAAGATCTCGTAGGACTCGCCTCCGACTTCGAGGGTCGAGCGAGCGCCGAAGCTGTCTGAATCACTCACGCCCTAGACGTTACCCACCGGGGGCGAGCGCTCCCCTATACCGTACGCCGGTGACCCCGCACCGGGTCGAGATTCGCGAGCTGCTCGGACTGCGCGATTTCCGCCTGCTGTTCCTCGGGCAGGGCATATCGGTGCTCGGCGACCGGATGGTCGTGGTGGCGCTGGCGTTCGCGGTGCTGGAGCTGGGCGGCTCCGCCTCGGAGGTCGGGCTCGTGCTCGGCGCCGCGTGGGCGCCGCTGGTTCTGACCGTGCTGGTGGGCGGCGTGGTCGCGGACCGCACCTCGCGGCGCGCGGTGATGGTCGTGGCCGACCTCGTGCGGCTCGCGAGCCAGGGCCTCATGGCCGTGCTCGTGATCACGGGCGAGGCCGAGGTCTGGATGCTCGCCGCGCTCGCCGGCGTGACCGGCGCGGCCACGGGCTTCTTCAACCCCGCCTCGACCGGGTTCCTCCCCGAGGTCGTGCCCGAGGACAGGCTTCAGCCCGCGAACGCGCTGCGCTCGACCGGCGTGGCGGCGAGCGAGATCCTCGGTCCGCTCGTCGCGGGCGTCGTCGTCACCGCAGCCGGCGCGGGCTGGGCGATAGCGGCCGACGCGGCAACCTTCGCCGCGAGCGCGGCGTGCCTGACGCGCCTGCGCCCCCCTCCACGACGTGCTCGCGAGCCGTCGAGCTTCCTCGGCGACCTGCGCGAGGGCTGGGTGGAGTTCCGCTCGCGCCGCTGGGTCTGGACGGCGGTCCTCTACTTCGCCGTCGGCAACCTGTTCTGGGCCGCCTGGAGCGCGCTCGGGCCGGTGGTCGCCCACCGCAGCCTCGGTGGCGCGGCCGTGTGGGGCACCGTGCTCGGGGCGATGGGCGTGGGCGCGCTCGCCGGGAGCCTGATCGCGACACGCGTACGCCCGCGCAGGCCGCTGGTCCTCGCGGTGTCGATGGAAGCCGTGTTCAGCCTGCCGCTCGCGTTCCTCGCGTCCGGTGCACCCGTGCCGGTGCTCGCGTTCGGGACCTTCCTGTCGGGCGCCGGGATGATGATCGGGATGTCCGTCTGGGAGTCGACTCTCCAGCGCCACATCCCCGCCGACTCGCTCTCGCGAGTGAGCGCCTACGACTGGTTCGGCTCGTTCGTGTTCTTCCCGCTCGGCCTCGCGCTGTGGGGATCGGTCGCCGCGGCGATCGGCCTCCACACCTCGCTCTGGATCGCGTTCGGCCTGATGTGCGGGTCCGCCTGCCTGCTGCTCTCGGTGCCGGACGTGCGCAACCTGCCGGCCTCGCGAGCCGAACAACCGGTGGCGTAGGATCGGCCGATGGACTCGCGCAAGCCGCTCCTCGCGGCGCTGATCGCGGTGGCCGCGCTCTGGCTGATGCCGGCGGGCGCGGAGGCGAAGGTCGTGTGGCTGTGCAAGCCGGGGCAGAAGGCCAACCCGTGCGAGCCGAGTCTCAAGACGACCGTCTACTCGCCGTCCGGGAAGCCTGTCGGCGTCCAGAACGTCCGGCGCGCGCAGCGCCGCAGGGCCGACTGCTTCTACGTCTATCCGACCGTGAGCGACCAGAAGCAGGCGCAGGCCACCCAGGTCGTCGACGACGTGCTCCGCTCGATCGCGCTCTACCAGACGGCGCGCTACTCGCGCGACTGTCGCGTCTTCGCTCCGGTCTACAGGCAGGTCACGATCCAGGGGCTGTTCCAGCCGCAGACCGTGACGCCCGCCATGCGCGAGCGGGCTTACGCCGACGTGCTCGAGGCGTGGCGCACCTACCTCCGACGCTTCAACAGGGGCCGCGGCGTCGTGCTCGTGAGCCACTCCCAGGGCACGTTCGTGCTGAGGCGGCTGATCCGCGAGGAGATCGACCCGAAGCGCGCCGCGCGCCGGAAGCTCGTGTCGGCGGTCCTGCTCGGCGGGAACGTCACCGTGAAGAAGGGCGGCGACAGCGGCGGCGACTTCAAGCGGGTGCGCGCGTGCCGCGCGCCGAACCAGATCGGCTGCGTCCTCGCATTCTCGGGCTTCAACGCGGCGGTGCCGTCGGACTCGCTGTTCGGTCGCGTCACGCAGCCGAACAGGCAGGTGCTGTGCACAAATCCGGCCGCACTCGGAGGCGGGTCCGGGAAGCTCACGCCGATCTACCCGTCGAAGCCGTTCGCGCCAAGCGTGATCGGCACGGCGGCGAACCTGGCGATCCAGGGGCTCCCGCGGCCGAAGACGCCCTGGGCCAGCTTCCCCAACTCGTACACCGGCCGCTGCTCGGCCGCCGGAGGCGCCAGCGTCCTGCAGCTGAAGGCCCGGAACAGCATCTTCGAGCTCACGCCCACGCCCGACGCCACCTGGGGACTCCACCTGGCCGACGCGAACATCGCGCTCGGCGACCTGGCCAACCTCGTCAAGCGCCAGATCGCCCTCTACAACCGCCGTTAGCCCCGAAATGCCTAGGGTCGGGACCCCATCTTCCGTCTATGGGGTCCCCACCTGATTGGACGATCGGTGGATGCTGCCGAAATATCTGGACATGGCCCACTACCTATGTCCCCACTGTGAAGACGTGGTCGACTGCGACGGCCTCGCGCGCGTTACCTGGTGCAACGGGTGCGGCCAGCCGCTCAGCATGTTCGACCTATTGCCGCTCCGGCCCGCGATAACGCGGCAGCCGGCCGAGATTCAGGAGGAAGCGCCCCCCGCCGTAGCCTGACGTCCCCCAGACCCGCCCGCGCCCCCCGGGCGGACCCGTTCCCCACCCCCGCCCGCTCCGGCGGGCGGGTGTCGTTTCAGGCGTCCCGTGGCGGCACGCGCGAGTTGCGAGCCGCGCCGGCACTGGCAGCCACCACGAGCACGATCGCGACGAGCTCGCGGGCGGCAAGGCCCTCGTCGAGGACGATGAACCCGGCGAGGGCCGCCATGGCCGGCTCCAGGCTCATCAGCACGCCGAATACGCCCGCCGGCATGCGCCGCAGCGCCTCCATCTCGAGCGTGTAGGGAATCGCCGAGGACATGATCGCCACGGCGAACCCTGCGAGGAGCACGCCCGGCCCCAGCAGGTTGGTGCCGGCGTCCGCCACGCCGACGGGCGCGAGCATCAGCGCGCCGGCGCTCATCGCGAGCGCCAGGCCCTGCCCACCCTCGTACGTCTGTCCAACCCGCGCGGCCAGCAGGATGTACGCGGCCCAGAAGCCGCCGGCCAGCAGGGCGAGCCCCACGCCGAGCGTGTCGAGGTCGGCGGTGCCGAAGTCGGACAACAGGACGATGCCCGCGGCGGCGAGTACCACCCAGACCAGGTCGAGCGCCCGCCGCGACCCCACGATCGCCACCCCGAGCGGTCCCACGAACTCGAACGTGACCGCGATGCCCAGCGGTATCCGCTCGAGGGCCTCGTAGAACGTGAAGTTCATCGCCACGAGCGTGAATCCGAAGGCGACCACGAGCAGCAGGTCCGCGCGCGAGCGCGCCGCCACGCCCGGACGCCAGGCGGCCGCCAGGATGATCGCGGCGAACAGCACGCGCAGGAAGACGGTGCCGCCGGGACCGATCTCGTCGAACAGCGATTTGGCGACCGCGGCGCCGAACTGGACCGACGCCACCGCGCCCAACACCAGCACCGTCGGCGGTATACGGTCGAGCCGAGACATGGCGGTGGACCGTACAGCGGCGCGCGAGCAGAGCTACGAGCAGCTCGAGCGGATCTTCGCGGACGTGGACGCGCCGTTTGCGTTCGTGGACCTCGACGCAATCTGGTCGAACGCGGCCGAGCTGCTCGCCCGTGCGGGCGGCACGCCCATCCGCGTGGCGAGCAAGTCCGTTCGCTGCCGGCCGCTGCTCGAGGCGATCCTGGCGCACGATCCGGGCTTCCGCGGGCTGATGACCTTCACGCTTGCCGAGTCGCTCTGGCTCCACGAGCACGGCTTCCACGACCTGCTGCTCGCCTATCCCACCACCGATCGCGCCGCGCTCGCCGAGCTCGGGCGCCTCGAGGCCGGCGGTGCGCCGATCCTGATGGTCGACTCGCTGGAGCAGCTCGACCTGATCGAGGACGCGGTGGGCCCTCGAGCGCGGCCGGTGCGGGTCTGCATCGAGCTCGACATGGGCTGGTGGCCGCTCGGCGGCCGCGTCAAGCTCGGCGTGAAGCGCTCGCCGGTGCGCACGCCCGGGCAGGCACAGGCGCTCGCGCGCGAGATCGTTCGGAGGCCGGGTCTCGAGCTCGCTGCGCTGATGGGGTACGAGGCGCACATCGCGGGTCTCGGCGACGAGGGCGGGGCGCGGGCTGCCGCGATCCGCTTCGTGAAGCGTCGTTCGGCCGCGGAGATCGCGGAGCGGCGTGCGGCGGCGGTACGGGCGGTACGGGAGGTGGCGCCGGTCGCGATCGTGAACGGTGGCGGCACCGGGAGCATCCACACGACGCGCCGTGAGGACGTGATCACCGAGATCACCGCGGGCTCCGGCTTCTACGCCCCCACGCTGTTCGACCGCTACGCCGGCCTGTCGCTCACCCCGGCCGCGTTCTTCGCCCTGCCGGTGGTCCGCAGGCCGAGCCGCTCGGTGGCCACCCTGCTCGGCGGCGGATACCCCGCGTCGGGGCCCGCCGGGCGCGACCGGCTGCCCTCACCGCACCTCCCGCGCGGTCTCCGTGTTGATCCGCTCGAAGGCGCAGGTGAGGTGCAGACGCCCGTCTCGGGATCTGGCGCCGCTAGCCTGCGGATAGGCGCGAACGTGTATCTGCGCCATGCAAAGGCTGGGGAGCTGTGCGAGCGTTTCAACACCCTGTATCTGGTGCGCGGCGGCGAGATCGTCGACGAGCTGCCGACCTATCGCGGCGAAGGGCGCTGCGAGCTCTAGCGACCGCGTTCACGCTGGCCGTGGCCGCGCTGGCGCTCGCATCCCCCGCGCTCGCGCGCGAGAACATCGTCGTGGTCATGACCGACGACCAGACGGCGGCGTCGCTGTCGACGATGCAGCACGTGAAGGCGCTCCTGGCGGGCGAGGGCACGGAGTTCGACCAGATGATCGACAGCTTTCCGCTCTGCTGTCCGTCGCGCTCGACCTACCTCACGGGCCAGTACGCGCACAACCACGGCGTGCTCCACAACAGCCCGCCCTTCGGCGGCTTCCTCGAGCTCGACCACACGAACACGCTGCCCGTCTGGCTCCACAACGCCGGCTACCGCACGATCCACATCGGCCGCTACCTGAACGGCTACGAGTACCGCCACGGGATCCCGCCGGGCTGGACGGATTGGTACGGCTATCCCCATTCGTCCGCCTTCAACTACGTGAGCTGGAAGGTGAACGAGAACGGGGTGCTGAACAGCTACCCGAACGCGGCGCACCCGGGCGAGCATCAGACCGACTTCACGACCCGGCGCGCCGTCGAGCTGATCGACGCCGCCTCGCCGGGGGACCAGCCCTTCTTCATGTCGCTCTGGTACGTGGCGCCCCACCGGGGCGCGCCGCGCGACCCCGACGATCCGCCGCGGCCCGGCACCCCCTCCCCCGCGCCGCGGCACCGCGACGCCTATGCGGGCGTGCGGATGCCGCGCCACCCGAACTTCAACGAGCGCGACATGTACGACAAGCCGCAGGTGGTGGCCGACCGCCCGCGCCTGTCGCCCGAGCTGGCCGCCGGGGTCGAGGAGAACTGGCGCCAGGAGATCGAGGCGCTGATGGGCGTCGACGAGGGCGTGTCCCAGATCGTCGAGGCGCTCCGCCGCAACGGCGAGCTCGACAACACGCTGATCGTCTACATGTCGGACAACGGCTTCATGCACGGCGAGCACCGTGCGCTGGCGGAAAAGGTGCTGCCCTACGAGGAGTCGATCCGGGTGCCGCTCGTGATGCGCGGGCCGGGCGTGCCGCACGGACGCGTGGACCGCCGCCTGATCGGCAACCAGGACGTGCCGGCCACGATCCTCGACGCCGCCGACGTGCTGCCCGGCCGCGTGCTGGACGGCCGCTCCCTGCTCGGGCTGCTGGACGATCCCGGCGCGGAGTGGGGCCGCGACATCCTGATCGAGAACGGCAGGGGCGCGAACGGCGTGCCGGCCTACCGCGGCATCCGCACCTATCGCTTCAAGTACATCGAGCACCGCACGACGGGCGAGTACGAGCTGTACGACCTCGCGAAGGACCCGTACGAGCTCCAGAGCCTCGATGGCCGCGAGTCGTACGCGCGCGTCCAGGCCGACCTCCGCGCGCGCCTGCGCCAGCTCGTCTCCTGCGCGGGCGTGGACTGCCTGGCGCGCCCGCATCTCACGCTGTCGGTGCGCTCCGGCGGCCGCCGCGTGCGCGGCTGCTTCCGGAAGGACCTGCGTGTCCAGGTGCACGGCTCGAAGCGCGCGCTCCTGGTGCACGCCGACGTGATGATCGGCCGCCGCCGGGTCGAGCGCCTGCTGAGCATCCCGGCCGCCCGCGGCCGCCGAGGCGGCCCCGTGACCCTGAGCGGCGTGGTCCGCCACCAGCAGATCCACCGGCGCGGCCGCTTCCGCCTGCGCGTGCTGGCGGAGACCGAGGACGGGCGCAGGCTGACGCTGGATCGCGTGCTGCGCCGCTGCGGCTAGAGCCGCCCGCTGCTCGTCGGACTACGGCATTGAAGGAGCCAGGTGGGTGACAAACGTTGCGGAATCCGCCACGTTTGTCATCCACCTGCCAGAACTCGGCGCGTGTGGTCGTTCTCGAAGCGGTGTTCGGGGTCGAAGCGCTCGCGGATTTCCGCGAAGCGCTTCCACTCCGGGTAGCGGGGGGCCAGTGTGGCGGCGGTCTGGTAGTGGCGCTTGCCCCAGTGGGGGCGGCCGTCGTACTCGTCCATGATCGCCTCCACGGCGCGGAAGTAGGTCTCGAACTCCATGCCCACGTACTGGTGCACCGCCACGTAGGCGGTCGGGCGCCCGTGGGCCGTCGAGAGGAGCGCGTCGTCGGCCGCAGCCGTTCGCAGCTCGATCGGGAAGCCGACCGGCAGGCGGCGGCGCTCGATCAGCGCAAGCACGCGCTCGAGCGCCTCGGCGGCGTGCTCGCGCGGGATCGCGTACTCCATCTCGGTGAAGCGCACGAGCCGCCTGTTCGCGTAGACGCGGTTGCTCGCGTCGATCCGCTCCGCGCGCCCCATCAGGCCCGCGAGCCGGCGGTTCAGCACGGGGATCGCCCGCGGGAAGGCGCGGCCCGTGCGGCAGAAGAGCCCCAGCGCGGCGTTCTCCAGCACCACGTCGCGCATGAAGCCGGCCACGCGGCCGGCCGGCTCCGGCGGGCGCGTGCTGCGCTCGGAGCTGAGCGTCAGCGCCCGGCGCGTGTAGGGCATCACGAACGCCTCCCAGTGGTCGTGCGAGTCGACGAGGGCGTCCAGCCGCGCGAGCACGTCGTCGAGCGGGCGCGGCTCGTCGAGCCGGTGGATCGTGAACGCGGGCACGCAGCGGAGCGTCACGGCGCTGATGGCGCCGAGCGCGCCCAACCCGACCCGCGCCGCGAGCAGCTCGTCCCCGCCGCGGAGGTCGCGCACCTCACCGCTGCCGTCCACGAGCCGCACCCCAACCACCTGCGAGGACAGATTCCCGAAGCGCGCACCCGTCCCGTGCGTCGCAGTGGAGATGGCGCCCGCGATCGTCTGGGGATCGACGTCGCCCTGGTTCTCCATCGCGAGGCCGCGTGCGCGCAGCTCCTCGCCGAGGTCGCGCAGCGTGATGCCGGCCTCGATAGTCACGTCGCTGCCGTCCACCTCGAGCACCCGCCGCATGCCGGCCATGTCGACCATCACGCCGTCCGTGCAGGCGATGTCCGTGAACGAGTGGCCGGCGCCTGCGACCTTCACCCGTCGCGCCCCCTTCACGACCTGGACGAGCTCCTCCTCGGAGCGGGGCGCCTCGATTCGCTCGGGCGCGCAGCGCTGCTGGCGCGCCCAGTTGGTCCAGGTGGGCAACTAGCCCGAGTGCGCGGCCGACTCGGCCGCGGCCTCGACCTTCTCCCCGGCCGCCTCGACCTTGTCCGGGTCGGGCGTCCAGTGCGCCTCCGGGTCGATCGGGGTGTCGCGGAGGTAGGCCTCCGCGTCCAGGGCCGCCATACAGCCGGTGCCCGCCGCGGTCACGGCCTGGCGATAGGTGCGGTCGGTGAGGTCGCCTGCGGCGAACACGCCAGGGAGCTTCGTCTTGGTGGAGCGCCCCTCGACGAGCACGTAGCCCTCGTCGTCGAGGTCGAGCTGGCCGTCGACCAGGTGCGAGTTCGGCTCGTGGCCGATCGCCACGAACGCGCCGGTGACCGGGATCTCCTTCGTGGAGCCGTCCTCCGTGTTCTCCAGCACCGCGTGGCCGAGCGCGCCGTTCTCGCCGGGCTCGAAGCTCTTGATCGTGTACGGCGTCACGAGCTCGATGTTGTCGGTGCCGCGGGCGCGGTCCAGCATGATCGCCGAGGCGCGGAACTCGGGCCGGCGGTGCACGACGCTCACCTTGCCCGCGAACTTCGCGAGGAAGGTGGCGTCCTCCATGGCGGTGTCCCCGCCGCCCACGACGATCGTGTCGGCGCCGCGGAAGAAGGCGGCGTCACAGGTGGCGCAGTAGGACACGCCGCGCGCCGAGAGCTCCTCCTCACCCGACACGCCGAGCTTCTTCGGCTCGGCGCCCATCGCGAGGATCACCGCGCGGGCGCGGATCTGCTCGCCGCCCACGTGCACGACGTGCGTGCCGCCCTCCTCGGAGGCCAGCTCGACCTTGGTGGCGTCGTCCGTGATGAAGCGGGTGCCGAAGCGCTCGGCCTGGTCGCGCAGGTCCTGCATCATCTGCGGGCCCATCACGCCCTCGGGGTAGCCCGGGAAGTTCTCGACGTCGGTCGTCTGCTGGAGCAGGCCGCCCCAGGCGAAGCCCTCGACGAGCAGCGGGTTGAGGTCCGCGCGCGAGGTGTAGAGCGCGGCGGTGTACCCGGCCGGGCCGCTGCCGACGATGACGACGTTCTCGATCTTGTTGCTCTCTGAGCTCATCACTTTACTTTCTGAAGTGTAGCCGGTATCGCGGCCGGCTGACCGCGCTCACGCTCCCACTCGGCCACCTTCTTGCGGAGCTGCACGAACGCCACGATCCCGGGCGGGATCGGCAGCCAGAACGCGATCACCCGGTAGGTAAGCACGGCCGGGAACACGACGGAGTTGTCGATTCCGAAGATCGCGAAGGCGCCGATCATCCCGGCGTCCACGGCACCGACCCCGCCCGCCGGCGAGGGGATCAGGTTCGCCGCCATGCCGAGGAAGAAGCCCTGCACGAGGACGCCGAACGGCACGTGCCCGCCGAAGGCCTTGAAGCTTGCCCACAGCACGCCGATGTTCGCGGCCCAGAAGCCGATCGCGCCGCCCACCGCGAGCAGTCCGCGGCGCGGATGGCGGATATAGGCGATCGCGGTGCGCGTGCCCAGCGAGAGTGTCGCCGGGCCGGTGGCGATCCGCTTCAGGAAGCGGTAGCGCCGGCCGCCGGCGTAGTGCTCGATGCGCCGCTCGAAGTCCGTGGGGATCGAGGCGATCAGCAGGAACAGGAGGATCAGGCCGCCGGAGATCGCCGCGGGAACGACCGTGCCGGCGAGCGGCGACGTGCCGTGCAGGACGCCGACTCGCAGCAGCACGCCGAACACCACCAGCGCCACCGTGTAGACGAAGTAGGTGAGCACGAGGAACGCGACCATCCGGCAGGCGGCCCGCCGGCGCGGCACGCCGGCCTTGCGAAGCGCCCAGTAGGTGAGCACGAGGCCGCCTGCGCCCGCGGCGGAGAACAGCCGGGTGGCCGCCAGCCCCGCCATCGTGATCAGGTAGGAGGTGCGCAGGTCGAGGCGCCGGTGCACGTCGTCGTCGCGCGTCCCCCCGAGGACACCGCGGAAGAGCGCCACGTAGGCCCCGAACGCGAGCACGTTGAAGCCGATGGCGACGGCCACCCAGTACCACTTGGCGTCGTCGAGCTTGTTGACCGCCTCGTCGGCGCCCACGATCTTCGGGAACAGCACGTAGATCGAGACCACCAGGAGCAGCACCAGCAGCGCACCGGAGAAGAGCTTGCGGCGGTCCTGAAGCAGCGCCTGGAAGCGCCCGACCTCGAGCTCGTCGCGGGCCGCCTCCTCGGCCAGCGCCTGGTCCGACTCGAACCCGAACCCCTCCTCCTCGGGGCGGCGGTCGTCCGCCGCCATCAGCCGGCCTGCGGCTCCAGCCGATGCACGGCGGCGGCGATCAGCCGAATCGCCGGCTCCACGCGCGGCGCGGCCCGCCAGATCGCCTCGGCGAGCGCAAGGCCGGCCAGGAGATCGATGACGTAGTGCTCGCCGAGGTAGACGAGCCCGAACCCGAGCGTCAGCGCGTACGCCCAACCCACCGCGGCGTGCCCCCTGCCGACCTGCGAGAGGATCCGCGCAGCCATCACCGAGGTGCCGAAGTGGAGGGAGGGCATCGCTGCAAAGGGGTTGCCTTGCAGGGAATGGTAAAGCGGCTGCCAGAGGCGCCTCCAGAACAGCTCGCCCGCCTCGGCCATGATGCGTCGCACCGGCGGCATCTTGCCGCTCGCACCGGCGTACCACGGGGGAGCGGTCGGCAGGAGCCAGTAGACGACGCAGCCCAGGTCGAAGCACGCGGCCATCAGCACCGCCGAGCGCGGGAACTGCTCGCGGTGGCGGAGCAGCATGTAGCCGAGCGTTCCGTGCGGTACGAGGAACCAGCTCCAGTGCACGGCCGAGAGCCCGTACTCGAGCGCGCCCACGTGCCCCTCGCGCCCGAGCGCGCGCTGGAGCCGCGTGGTGGGCAGAGTGCCGAGGCCGATCACGCGGTCGCAGCGGATCGTGTAGTCGACCCGCAGGCGCCGCAGCAGCGCGTCGGGGTCGTCGTCCGGCATGTCGAAGTGGGCGAAGTAGACCCACATCTGGAGGCCGTAGATCGCCGCGTCGCGCAGCGGCGAGCGGGGGGCGGCGAGCGCGAGCGCGGCGGGGGCGGGCCATGACAACGCCGAGACCACCGCGGGCCGGAGCCGCAGCCGGTGCCGGACGAGGGGTGTGGCGACGCCCACCGCCACCGCGCCCCACGCGAGCGTTCGCAGGGCGCGAGTACTTCGCAAAGCCGGGCCAGCATAACTGCAAGGGCCGCTGCACGGAAAAGGATGCCGCGCGCCCGGCGAGAACAGCCCGCGCAGATGACCTTCAAGCGCCTTCTGACGTTCGCGTCCCTGTTCGCCTTCCTGCTCGTGGCGAGCCCCGCCGCAGCCGACGATTTCGGCGGCGCGCCGGCGGAGCCGCTCGCGGAGGACGCGAGCGGCGGCGGCATCCTCGCGCCGGAAGCGCTCGCCGCTCCGGACGGGAGCCCGACGGCCGAGGCGGCGGCCGAGGTGCCGCCCGCCGAGGACGCTCAGGACGACACGCCCACCACGCCCGGCGGCGAGGAGCAGCCGCCCGGCGAACAGGGCGGCGGCGGCGACACCTCAGGCGGGCAGGAGGAGCAGCCGACCACCTCACCGGGCGCGGGTGGCGGGACCACCGGCGGCCTCCCCCAGACGGGCCTCGAGCTCTTGGCGCTGACGATGATCGGCCTCGGCCTGCTGCTGGCCGGCGGCGCGCTCTGGCCGACTAGCTCCTGGCCGCCGCCGCGCGCTCGCCTGCGCCGTTCGACGCTGCGCCGTTAGACCCCGCGGCACCGGCCGCCTGCGCGGCGTCGGCTGAGACCGCCGTGAACTCGGTCGTTCCGTCGATCGGCCCCGGCATCAGCTCGTCCGCGGTCGGGATCTCGATGCCGAGCACCTTCATGCGCCTCCGGAGCGTGCGATAGGCGAAGCCGTAGATCTGCCGCGAGGTGTAGCCGTACGAGACGTAATCGGACGGGTCGGTGACGTACGGCGGCGCGAACACGTGCGCCGCCTTCGGCGCGAGCTCGAGCACCACGCGCTCGACGGTCGCGCGGTGGCGGGCGTCCTCGCCGATCGCGTCTCGCAGGAAGCGGACCCCGAACGCCACGTGGCGGTGCTCGTCGCGCTCGACGAGGCCGAAGCCCTCGCAGAAGCCCGGGTACATCGAGTGCTCGAGCATGTAGTCGCGGATCAGCGTCTGGCCGGTCACGGCCAGGAAGCCCTCCACGACCATGTGGTAGGTCGCGATGCCCTCCACGAACAGGTCGAGGTCGTCCGGCTTCGCCTGGATCCGCCTGGCCACGTCGCGCAGGCCGTCGTCGAAGACCTCGCGCCACGGGGGCAGCAGGATCTGCTCGACCTCACGCATGCGGCCGCGGAAGTCGTCTGCGGAGAGGCACATCACCTCAGCGCCGAAGCGATCGAAAAAGGCGGCGTGGCGCGCCTCGTCCACCAGCTGCGTGGCGAGGAACAGCTCGATCTCGCCGGTGGGCGCGGCCTGGAGGAACGGCGCGAGGTCCGCGGTCACGCGCTCCTCGCCGACGTAGAAGGAGCCGAGGCTCCAGAGCGTCGACTGCTGTGCCTCGCGCGGCGTCGTGACCCACTGCTCCCTGTCCACCGAGAAGTCGATCTCGGTGGCCTTCCAGTTCTGGCGCTCCCAGAGCGCGTAGAGCTGGCGGTAGTCGAGCAGGCCGTCGCCGTCGCGGTCGCCGCCACCGGAGTACAGGTCGGTCCGCTGCTCCTGGAGCCGGCGCTGCTCGGCCTCACGGGCGAGCTCGTCGTCGTCGGCGCCCTGGGCGCGTGCGATCCAGCGCCCGAGCAGCGTGATCGGGTGGATCCGGCCGTCGATCCGCGTCAGCTGGTTCTGCATGGCGAGCGACGGGCTCATGCGGCCGGACGCCATCTGCTGGTAGGTGTCGAACGAGACCGTGGCCGTGCCGGCCACCTCTCGCTCCTCGCGTGTCACCTCGAGCGGCTCGCCGTCGCGAACCGTCACGTACCAGGTTCCGCCTCCGTCCCCCGTGACCACGTAGCCGACCGCGAACGAGTGTCCGCGCGTCCATTCCGGGTCGACGAGATACGGCAGGGAGCGGTAGAGGACGTCCGGATCGAGCGTCCCGCCCGCCTCCACCACGTCCGCCATCGTCACCTCTCCCGACGACATGCTGCGGAGCTTCAGGGCCTTGCGCCGCTTCCCGCGGATGCGGAGGCGCCCGCGCATCATCAGCCCGAGCGGGCCCGACCTGCCGGTCACGAGCCGCGCGAGCGTGGCGGCGTCGGTCTGGAGGCGGAAGTCGGGATCGCCCGCCTCGTCCTCGCCCTCCTCCTTGCCGACCTTGGCGCGGCCGTCCGCCACGTCCACCCGGTACACGCCGAGCTCGGACACGTCGAGCACATAGGAGAGATCGCCCGGGATCTTCGCCGCGGCCGCCGGCAGCGTCATCAGGATCAGGCGCGCGGCGAGCTCGGGATCCTCCGCCGCGATGCGGTCGAGCGCGGCACGCCGGCGGTCGCCCTGCGTCTTCACTGTGCCCTCTCCATGATCCGTACCTCCACGGGTGCCCTGTCGGCGAACGTGCGCGCGTCGTGCTCGGTGCCGATGTGCGACCCCCAGTGCATGGGGACCGCCACGCGCGGCTGGATGCGGCGAGCCGCCTCGGCGGCCTCCTGCGCGGTCATCACGTAGACGCCGCTCACCGGCAGCAGCGCCACGTCGACCCCGGTGACGCTGTCCATCTCCGGAATCACGTCGGTATCGCCGGAATGGTAAAGCCGCTCGCCGCCGACGTTGAGGTCATATCCCACCCATCCCGCATCACGCGGATGAAACGGGTTTCCGTCGGCGTTGCGCTTCGACGTGTTGTAGGCCGCCACCGCGCCCACGTGGAGGCCCCGAACCAGCTCGTCGTCGAGCACGTCCCCCGGCCCGATCCGGTGAACCTGGCCACTCACGCGCTCGGCGACCGCGGCCGGCCCGACGAGACGCGTGTCCCGCTTCGAGAGCCGCTCGACGTCCTGAGGCGAGAAATGGTCGTAGTGACCGTGCGTGATGAGGATGAGATCGGCCTGCGGCGCGCCGTCGGCCACGCGGTAGGGGTCGATGTAGACGACCGAGCGCCCGACGGTCAGGCGAAACGCGGCGTGGCCTAGCCATTCGAGGGCATCCAGAAGCACGGCATTGAAGGGTAAGGACCCAGGGGTCCGAGGTCACTTGACCGTGTAATACACGGTCAGATTGCCTCGGACCCCCGAAGTGACCCCTTCAATGCGGCCGTTCGCCGGCGGAGACGGCCTCAGGCTTCGGCCGGCACGCGGTCCGGCGCCAGGCTTCGCGCCATCCGGACCGCGGTGCCGCGGCCGTTGTGCGTCAGCTCGACCGTGTCCATCACCGCCTCCATCAGCGGCAGGCCGTTGCCGCGGTAGCGCGGGGGCCCGTCCTCGCGGTCGATCCAGCGGCCCTCGTCGCGCACGGTCAGGACCACGCGGCCCTCGGCGAGCTCGGCGTCCACCCAGAGCTGGCCGGCGCCGAACGAGTAGCCGTGCTCGATCGCGTTCGAGCAGGCCTCGTGGCAGGCCATCTGGACCACCTCCACCACCTCCCCACTCGCCCCGGCATCGCGCAGCCAGCCGCCGAGGTCGCGACGCATCTTGCCGAGCTGGGTCGGGTCCGAGGGGATCTCCAGGTGGAGCGCCGGAGGCGCGACCGGCAGCGCCCGCAGCGCCAGGACGGCGATGTCGTCGTTCGCGGGGTGGATGGCGAGCATGGCGTCGACGAGGCGGTCGCAGAGCTCGTCCGGGTGGCAGGCGTCCTGCGAGGCCGCGAGCCGCAGCGCGTCCAGCCCGCTGTCGATCGACACGCCGCGCTCCTCGACCAGGCCGTCGGTGTAGAGCACGATCGTGGACCCGGGCTCGAGCCGCACCGTGCGCTCGACATGCTCGGGGCTCTCGAACACGCCGAGCGGCGGGTTCGGGGCCGTGTCGAGGTAGTCGGCCTCGCCCTCGGGGCTGATCACGAGCGGCGGCACGTGCCCCGCGCTCGCGAAGCGCGCGGTGCCGTGATCGGGCTCCATCACGAGGTAGAGCAGCGTGGCCATCTGCCCGCCCTCGAGGCTGCGCACCACGCGGTCGAGCCGGTCGAGCACCCCCGCCGGCGAGTGGCCCTCGAGCGCGTAGGCGCGCATCGCGTGCCGCAGCTGTCCCATCAGGGAGGCGGCGCCTATGCCGTGGCCCACCACGTCGCCCATCGCGATCCCCACGCGCCCGCCGTCGAGCGGGATGGCGTCGTACCAGTCGCCGCCCACGTCGGCGCCACCCGGCATGTAGCGGGCCGCGATCTGGATCCCGTCGAGCTGGGGCAGCCGGTCGGGCAACAGGCTCCGCTGGAGCATCTCCACGTTGGAGAGCTCGCGCTCGTACGCGCGCGCGTGCTGGATGGCGAGCCCAGCGCGGTCCGCCATCAGCACGAGCAGGCTCTCGTCCTCGAGCGTGAAGCGGCGCGCGACGCGCGCGCCCACCTCCACCACCCCCGCGAGCTGGTTCTTCACGAACAGCGGCGACGCCATCAGCGACGCCACGCCCGCCGCCTCCAGGTCCGGGTCCGAGCCCGCCCCGGCGGGCAGCTCGTGGATGGTCACCGGCACCGCCCGCTCCACCACCTGCTGTAGCGCGCCCCGAAGCTCCACCGGCGCGCCGGCCTCGGTCTCGAAGCCGGCGACGGCGCCGACCGTGAAGCGCTCGCTGTCGGCGTGGTCGCGCAGCAGGATGCGGACCACGTCCGCGCCGAACGCGTCGCAGAGGCGCCGCACCAGCACCTCGAGCAGGTCGTCGAGCTCGAGGTGCGCCAGCGCGGCCTCGGTGACCTGCTGGAGCTTCCCGATCGTCTGGACGACGGCCTCGGCCTCGGTGCGCGCCGCGCGCTCCGCCTCGGCGCGGCGCTGCTCCGTCACGTCCACGACCTGCCAGATGTAGCCCTGAGGGCGATCGTTGCTGTCGGCCGTGAGCGAGACGCTCACCACCGCGTGCACGACCTCGCCGTCGTTTCGCACGAAGCGCTTCTCGGACTGGTCGAACAGCGGCCGGTCGTGCAGGAGCCGGCGCACCGCGTCGCGCTCGTTCTCGCGGTCGGCGGGGTGCACGAGGTCCCAGAGCGGCTGGCGGATCAGCTGCGACTGCGTCCGCCCGAGCAGCTCGCAGAGCGCGTCGTTCACCTCGAGCCAGCGACCGTGGACCGTGCTCAGGCCCATCCCGATCGGCGCCCCCTCGAACGCCGCGCGGAAGCGCTCCTCCGACGCGCGCAGCTCGGCGCTCTTGTGCTGGAGCTCCAGCAGCATCGCGACCTTCGAGCGCAGCATGTCCGGGTCGACCGGCTTCAGCATGTAGTCGACCGCGCCCGCCGAGTAGCCGCGCGTGACCTGCTGGGCGTCGGCGTCGCCGGCCGTCAGGAAGATCACGGCCGTGTCCTCGTGCCGATCGCGGCGCTTGATCAGCTCGACCGTCTGGAAGCCGTCGAGCCCCGGCATCCGGACGTCCATGACGATCACCGCGAAGTCCTCCTGGAGGAGCTGCTTGAGCGCCTCCTCCCCGGACGGCGCCGTGACCACCTCACGTCCGAGCGGCTCCAGCACCGTTCGGAGAGCCACGAGGCTCTCTGGCTGGTCGTCGACGACGAGTATGGCGCCGCTCACCGGTATAGCCACACCCTCATCAGCGACAGAAGCTGGTCCACGTCCACCGGCTTCGTGATGTAGTCGGACGCGCCGGAGGCGATGCTCTTCTCGCGGTCGCCCTTCATCGCCTTCGCCGTGAGCGCGACGATCGGCAGCCGCTGGAACTCCGGCATCTCGCGCACCGCGCGAGTGGCCTCGTAGCCATCCATCTCGGGCATCATGATGTCCATCAGGACGAGCGCCACGTCGGGGTTCGACTTGAGCGCGTCGATGCCCTCGCGGCCGTTCTCCGCGAACACGACCTCCATCCCGCGCCGCTCGAAGACGCTCGTCAGCGCGAACACGTTGCGCACGTCGTCGTCGACGATCAGCACCTTCTTGCCCTCGAAGACGGCGTCCGCCATGTGGAGCCGCTCCAGCATCTGGCGCTTGTCGGCCGGCAGCCGCGCCTCGACGCGGTGCAGGTAGAGCGACGTCTCGTCGAGCAGCCGCTCGGGCGAGCGCACGTCCTTCACCACGATCGCCTCCGCGTAGCGCTTCAGCCGCGCCTCGTCCTTCGGCGACAGCTCCCTGCGGCTGTGCACCAGCACGGGCAGGTCGTGGAAGCGCTTCGCGCGCCGGATGCGGTCGAGCAGGCCGAACCCGCTCCCGTCCTGGAGCTCGAGCGCCAGCACGACGCAGTCGAACGAGCTCTCGTCGAGCCGGGCGAGCGCCTCGTCGCGCGAGGCCACGCCCACCACGTCCACGTCCGGGCCGCCGATCAGGTCGCCGAGCGCGTCGCGCTCGCGCTCGTCGGCCTCCACGACCAGCACCGAGCGGGCCGGCCGTTCGAGGAACTCCGCGAGCCGCCCGAACACGTCGCCCAGGAGCTCCGGCGTTGCCGGCTTGCTGAGGCAACCGAGCGCACCCGCGTGGCGCAGGCCGAGCTCGCCTTCCTCGGCGCCCAGCACGTACACCGGCAGGTGGCGCGTCTCCGGATGGCGCTTCAGGTGGTCGAGCACCGCCTCGCCGTTCAGCTGAGGCAGGTCGCGGCTCACGATCACGGCATCGGGCATGAACTCGTGCACGAGCGCGAGTCCGGCGTCGCCGCGCAGCGCGAGCAGGCACCTGAAGCCGTGCTCGTGCGCGCCCTCCACGGCGCTTCGGGCGAGCGCGCGATCCTCCGTCATCACGAGCACCACGGGCTCGCCCGCGGGCAGGTCGGCGCGATCGTCCGTGAGCGTCTCCGGCAGCGCGGGGCTGTCGGCGCGCCGGCGCGTCCTCGTGGCCGCCGCCGGCAGCACCAGCGCCGACGGCTCGTCCTCCAGCGCCACCGGAACCGCCGTCACGGGCAGCGGCGCCGAGCTCGGCAGGTAGAGCGTGAACGTGGAGCCCTCACCCTCGCGGCTGTCCACGTGGATCTCGCCGCCGAGCAGTCGCGCGATCTCGCGGCTGATCGACAGGCCGAGCCCGGTGCCGCCGAAGCGGCGGCTGATCGAGCCCTCCGCCTGCTGGAAGGCCTCGAAGATGAGGCGCAGCTTGTCCGGCGGGATGCCGATCCCGGTGTCCACCACCGAGAACGCCACGACGCTCTCGGAGCGGGCGAGCGCGTCGGTGCCGAAGTGCGCGTCCGACACGGGACGGCCGATCTTGAGCCGCACCGATCCGGACTCGGTGAACTTGAACGCGTTCGAGAGCAGGTTCTTCAGCACCTGCTGGAGGCGCTGCTCGTCGGTCGTGATCTGCTCGGGCGCGTCGGGCGCCAGCTCGATCGAGAAGTCGAGCCCCTTCTCGCCCGCGACCGGTGCGAACGAGCGCTCCACGAAGTGGCGCACGGACCTGAGCTCGGTGCGGCCGGCGTGCACGTCCATCTTCCCGGCCTCGACCTTCGACAGGTCGAGGATGTCGTTGATCAGGGCGAGCAGGTCCGAGCCCGCGTTGTGGATGGTGGCGGCGGCGTCGACCTGCTTCGCGGTGAGGTTTCCGCTCTCGTTCGTCGACATCACCTTCGAGAGGATCAGGAGCGAGTTCAGCGGCGTGCGCAGCTCGTGGGACATGTTCGCCAGGAACTCGGACTTGTACTTCGAGCTGAGCGCGAGCTGCTCCGCCTTCTCCTCCAGCGAGCTGCGGGCCATCTCGATCTCGCGGTTCTTGATCTCGATGTCGCGGTTCTGGCGCTCGAGCTGCTCGGCCTTCTCCTGAAGCTCCTCGTTCGTGGCCTGAAGCTCCAGCTGCTGGCGCTGCATCGCCTCGGACTGCTGCTGGAGCTCCTGCGACTGGGACTGCGACTGCTGGAGCAGCTCCTCGGTGCGGACGTTGGCGATGATCGTCGAGAGCACCACGCCGATCGTCTCCGTGAGCTGGTCGAGGAACTGGAGGATGACCTCGCTGAACGGCGTGAACGAGGCGAGCTCGATGACCGCGAGCACCTGCTCCTCGAACAGGACCGGGATCACGATGATGTCGCGCGGCGCCGACCTCCCGAGGCCGGACGCGATCTGCACGTAGTCCGCCGGCGGATCGCTGATCCGGATCGGCTTGCGCTCGTGCGCCGCCTGCCCCACGAGCCCGTCGCCGGGGCCGAAGCGCGGGATGTCGCCGTTCTTCTTCGTGTAGCCGTAGCTCGCCAGCAGCATCAGCTCGTACTGCTCGCCGAGCTCGTCGTGGTCCGCGAAGAAGAAAGCGCCGTGCTGGGCGCCGACCGCCGGGGAGAGCTCGGACATGATCAGCTGCGAGACCGTCTCGAGGTTGCGCTGGCCCTGCATGAGGCCGGAGATGCGCGCGAGGTTCGTCTTCAGCCAGTCCTGCTCCTCGTTCTGGCGAGTGGTCTCGCGCAGGTTGGCGATCATCTGGTTGATGTTGTCCGAGAGGTCCGCGACCTCCCCGCTCGCCTCGACCTCGATCGCTCGCGTCAGGTCGCCCTGCGTCACGGCGGTCGACACCTCCGCGATCGCGCGCACCTGAGTCGTCAGGTTCGAGGCCAGCTGGTTCACGTTCTCGGTGAGCCCGCGCCACGTTCCCGACACGCCCTCGACCTGCGCCTGGCCGCCGAGCTTGCCCTCGGTACCGACCTCCTTCGCGACGCGCGTCACCTCGTCGGCGAACGAGGAGAGCTGGTCGACCATCGTGTTGAGCGTCTCCTTCAGCTCGAGGATCTCGCCCTTCGCGTCCACGGTGATCTTCTGCGTCAGGTCGCCGCGCGCCACGGCCTGGGCCACCTGGGAGATGTTGCGCACCTGGTCGGTGAGGTTCGAGGCCATCGAGTTCACGTTCTCCGTGAGCCCGCGCCACGTGCCGGACACGCCGGCCACCTCGGCCTGGCCGCCGAGCTTGCCCTCGGTACCG
>DASYMP010000204.1:0-4164 GCA_036009005.1 Thermoleophilaceae bacterium
GCGCTCCTCGTGGCGCTGCTCGGCGGCTGGCTCGTGGCGAGCGGGATCGCCCGCCGCGTGCGCCGCCTCGAGACCGCGGCTCGTGACCTGGCGGCCGGACGCCATGTCGAGCCCCTGCCGATCGATTCAGACGACGAGCTCGGCCGCCTCACTCGCGCGTTCAACGAGATGCAGGAGCAGCTCTCGCGTGTGGACCGTGCGCGCCGGGAGTTCATCGCGAACGCCTCGCACGAGCTGCGCACGCCGATCTTCTCGCTCGGCGGCTTCGTGGAGCTGCTGCAGGACGAGCAGCTCGACCAGCCCACTCGGGACGAGTTCCTGACGACGATGGCCGAGCAGGTGGAGCGGCTCCAGAAGCTGGCGGTGGACCTGCTCGACCTCTCGCGCCTCGACGCGGGGTCGATCGACCTGAACGCCGAGCGCGTCGACCTCGCGGAGCTCGCCGGAGCGGTGACCGCTGAGTTCCGGCCGTTCGTCGACGGCCACCGGACCGAGCTCGAGGTGCGGCTGCCCGACGAGCCCGTGCGCGCGCTGTGCGATCGTGAACGGGCAATGCAGATCATGCGTATCCTGCTCGACAACGCGCTCCGGCACACGCCGGAGGGCACCCCCGTCACAGTGATCGCCGGCCGAGACAACGGAACCGCCGAGCTAGCGGTGGCCGACAAGGGCCCCGGCGTAGCTCCCGCCTCGCACACCCAGGTGTTCGAGCGCTTCTACACGGCCGACGCCGCGCGCGGCTCCGGGCTCGGGCTCGCGATCGCGAAGGAGCTCGCGGAGCGGATGGACGGGCGAATCACGCTCAACTCGCGGCCGGGCCGGACGGTCTTCAAGCTCACGCTGCCTGCTGCCGACGACGACGCCGCCGACAGCCCAGAGTGACCCGCTCCGCCCCCAAGCTCCAAGCGGCCGTGGTCGCCGCGGTGTTTGCGACCGCCCTGGGCGGCTGCTCGCTCTCGTCCGACGACAAGGGCGCAAAGACCAGCCCGCAGGCCGCTGCCGACGAGGCCGTGCAGTCGCGCCCGGGCCCGGTGCAGAAGACGCGCGTGAAGGTGGTCGAGGGGATCGGGACGAAGGGCGGCTTCGACCCGAACACGATCTACCAGCGGCTTGCGCCGGGCGTTGTAACGGTGATCTCGAGCACCGGCTCGACGACCACCGGCCGCGCGGGCCTCGGCTCCGGCTTCGTGCTCGACGGCCAGGGCTACATCGCGACCAACGCCCACGTGGTCCGGGGCGACCCGCCGAAGCTCGACCGCGCGTCGACCGTCTACGTGAAGTTCGCCGACGGCAACCGCGTGCCCGCGAAGGTGGTGGGCGACGACCTCAACTCGGACGTCGCGCTGCTGAAGGTGAATCCCGCCGGGCTCACGCTCACGCCGCTGTCGCTGGGCTCGTCGGCGGGGCTCACGGTGGGCTCCCCGGTGGCGGCGATCGGCAGCCCGTTCGGCGAGAGCCAGTCGCTGTCGGTGGGCGTGATCTCGGCCACGGGACGCGACATCGAGTCGCTCACGGCGTTCAAGATCGGCAACGCCATCCAGACCGACGCCGCCATCAACCACGGCAACTCCGGCGGCCCGCTCCTGAACTCGCACGGGCGTGTGATCGGCATCAACTCGCAGATCGAGTCGACCGGTGGCGGCGGCGAGGGCGTTGGCTTCGCGGTGCCCGTGGACGCGGTCCGGCGCTCGCTGGGCGAGCTGCGCGCGAAGGGCCACGTCGACTACGGCTACCTCGGCGTCACGACGCAGGAGCTGTTCCCGCAGCTCGCGGCGCGGCTGGGGCTCCCGGTCAAGCACGGCGCGCTGGTGGCGAGCGTGGAGCCTGGCGGGCCCGCGGCGAAGGCCGGTCTGCAGGCGGGCGAGGGCAAGATCGAGTTCCAGGGACAGAAGGACATCCCGCAGGGCGGCGACACGATCGTGGCCGTGGACGGCAAGCCGATCTCGCAGTCGTCCGACCTGCCGAACCTGATCACCCTGAAGGGCCCCGGCGACAAGGTCACGCTCACGATCCTGCGCGGAAAGGTGCGGCGGACGGTGACGATCACGCTCGCGCCGCGGCCGAACAAGCCGGCGCCCGTCACGCCCGCCGCGCCTTAGTTGCTCTCCCTGGTCAGAGACCTGTCGCTGGCGCTGCGCGAGGAGGTGCTGCCGATGCTCGGCTCGCACGCCGGCCGCGCCCATTCGGCGGAGCTGGCCGCGGGTGGCGACGTGACTTTCAAGATCGACGAGCGCGCGGAAGAACTGCTCGAGTCGTGGCTGGTGGGGCGGGCGCCTGACGTCGCGTTCTACTCGGAGGATCGAGGACTCGTGGCACCCGCCGGCGCCTCGGACGTGCTCGTGGTGGACCCGATCGACGGCACTCGCCCCGCGATGGCCGGGCTCGAGTCGTGCTGCGTCTCGGTGGCCGCGGCGCCGCTGCGCGACGGCGTGACGATGGGCGAGGTGAGCGTCGGATGCGTCGTCGAGATCCCGTCGGGCGCGGTGTTCCTCGCCGAGCGCGGGCGCGGCGTGGTCGAGGCGCCGCCGCTGCGGCTCTCGGCGAACGAGCGGATCGACCGGATGTTCTGGACCTACGGCTTCCGCGGCCGGCCGGTGCGCCCCACGGTGGAGGTGATCGGCGACCTGCTCGACCGCTCGTCGGTGGGCGGCGGCTCGTTCGAGCTCGGCTCGGCTGCGTTCGACATGACGCGCGTGGCCACCGGGCAGCTCGACTGCTACGTGGAGGCGGGGCCGCGACTCGTTGCCGATGTGCCGGGGATGGAGGAGGAGTTCAGGCGCGTGGGCGGCGGTGAGCTGTTGAACAACTCGCCGTACGACCTGGCCGCCGCGGCGCTCGTGCTCGAGGAGGCGGGCGCCATCGTGACCGACGCGTACGGCGAGTCGCTGTCGGCACGGCCGCTCTTGGGTTCCGGCGCCGAGTTCCAGATGTCGATCGTCGCGAGCGCGAATCGCGGCCTCCACGACGCCGTGCTGGCGGAGATCGACGCGGGCATCGCCAGGCTCGCAGAGCTCTCGTCCCACAGGTAGGCTGTCGCGCGCATGGAGGCGACTTCCCACGCAGGCCGGACGGTCACGCTCGCGATCCCCGCGAAGCCGGATTACGTCGTGCTGGCCCGGCTCGCGCTGTCGGCGGTCTGCCGCATGTCCCCGCTCGCGCCCGAGGAGGTGGCGGACCTCAAGCTCGCCATCACCGAGGCATCGAACTACCTGATGGGCGGGGAGCGCCGCCAGTCGGCCCGCGAGGGGGGCGACGGCGACGGCACGATCATGTTCAAGTTCGACCTCGGCGACGACTCGCTGGAGCTGTGCGTGAGCGGCGCCGAGATGCCCACCGTGTCCGCTGAGGAGCGCGAATTGAGCATCGCGCTGATCAAGGCGACGGTCGACTCGTACGAGTACGGCGACGGCACGATGCGGCTCACGAAGCAGCTCTCGTACGACGCTCAGTAGCCTCCGGAGCCGAGCTACCAGAGGAGCTGCACCTTGCTTCAGCCCGTAGGGGTGGGTCACAAGACCTTGGCTGACTACACGCACCTCGTCGGCCGGCCGCTGATCGAGGAGGTCAACGAGCTGGCGGAGGAGTTGAAGGGCCTCAAGGTCCTGCACCTGTCCGCGACCGCGTTCGGCGGCGGCGTGTCCGAGATCCTGTACACGCTCGTGCCCCTGATGCGCGATGTCGGCATCGAAACCGAGTGGCAGGTGATCATCGGGCGTGAGGAGTTCTTCAACGCCACGAAGCTGATGCACAACGCCCTCCAGGGCCATCCGCTCGACCTCTCGCCCAGTGAGTGGCGCACCTGGGAGGAGTACAACGAGATGAACGCCCAGGCGCTCACCGAGGGCTGGGACGTGATCATCGTGCACGACCCGCAGCCGCTCGCCATGAGGCGGCACGTGCCCGAGAAGGGCAAGAACTGGGTCTGGCGCTGCCACATCGACCTCTCGACCCCGCACCCGCCCACGATCGAGCGGATCGTGCCCTACATCGACGAGTACGACGGCGCCGTCTTCCATCTTCAGGAGTACGTGCCCGAGGGTGTCGGGCAGAACGGCGGCGTGCCGCTTCACATCTGCCCGCCCGCGATCGACCCCCTGTCGCCGAAGAACATGGCGCTCTCGCCCGAGGACGCGGCGTTCGTGTGCGACCAGTTCGGCATCGACG
>DASYMP010000205.1:0-2635 GCA_036009005.1 Thermoleophilaceae bacterium
AAGGCCGCCGTCGGGCGCCGTCTCGTAGAGCGACGCGTGCACGTGCACGGCGGTCGAGGCAGCGACACGCCTGGCGAATGACGTCGTCGGTCCGTCGGGGATGCTCTCCGGCGACGCGCCCGCCTCGTCCGGTCCGCCCGCGGTCACCGCGAAGTACGGCGAGAGGGTGAGCTCCTGCAGGCACACGAGCCGCGCGCCCTCCGCAGCGGCCATGCGCACGCCCGCGGCCAGCGCCTCCTCGTGCTCCTCCGGATCGGGATGCCAGCGCTCCTGCACGAGCGCGATCCGGAATGGCTCCCGCGTGGGTGGGTCCACGCGCGCGGGGGACGGGGGCGGCCCGTATGCGGTGATCAGCTCCACGGGCCCGATCCTACGCGGGAACCTGCTGCGTGATGCAGTGCACGCCGCCGCCGCCCTCGGCGAGCATTCGCCCGGGCACCGGCACGATCTCGCGCGGCGCGTACACCGAGGCGAGCATGCCGAGCACCTCGGTATCGCGGTCGGGGTCGTCGCCGGCCACGGGCACGATCACGGCGCCGTTTGCCACGTAGAGGTTCGTGTACGGCACGCAGCCCGGCAGGCCGCGCACGTCGGTCGACGGCAGCGCCTCGAGCTCGACGATCTCGAGGGCCCGCCCGCGGGCGTCGGTGGCCGCCTGCAGGCAGCTGAGGTTCTCGGCAAGCCGCTCGTGGTTGGGGGTGCCGGGCGGCGCGGTCTGCAGCAGCACGCGGCCGGGCGAGACGAACGCCGCGACGTTGTCCACGTGCCCGTCCGTGTCGTGATCCTCGAGCAGCCCGTGCGGCATCCAGATCACGCGCTCTGCGCCGAGGTACTCGCCGAGCAGCGCCTCGATCTGATCGCGCGTGAGGTCGGGGTTGCGGTTCGGGTTCAAGAGGCACTGCTCGGTGGTGATGAGCGTGCCCTCGCCGTCGACGGTCAGCGACCCGCCCTCGAGCACGAGCGGCGCCTCGAAGCGGTCGACCTGGAGGTGTGCGAGCAGGGCGGCGGGCAGCGCGTCGTCGCTGTCGTGTGGCAGGAACTTGCCGCCCCAGCCGTTGAAGCCGAAGTCGACGGCCGCGCGACGGGTGCCCGTCGCGCCATGGCCGGTCACGAAGATCGGCCCGCTGTCGCGGATCCACGAGTCGTCGATCGGCAGTTCGACCACCTCCACGCCGCGCCCGCAGCGGCGCCGGGCGTCGGCGGCAGCGTCCGGCGGCGCCACCATCAGCACGGGCTCGAACGCCGCGATGGCGTTGGCGATCGTCGCGTAGTCGCGCCGCGCCTGTGCCAGGTCCTCGCCCCACAGGTCCACGCGTACCGGCCATGCCATGAGCGTGCGCTCGTGCAGCTCCCACTCGGCGGGCATGGCGAGGCCGGCCGCGCGCGGCGTGTCGACGAGCGTGCGTGCGGGCGAGATCGCCATGTGCCCACATTACCCCTGTGGGAGAGTTCGAGCATGAGGTCGATCGCCGATACGGCTCCACGATCAGCTTCGTCGAGACCTCGCCTGAGCGGGTCGTGGTCGAGATCGCCTACGCGGGCAACGGCGTGAAGCCGCCGACCCACTTCCATCCCTCGCAGGAGGAGCGCTTCAGGGTGCTGGAAGGGGAGATCCACGCGCTGGTCGATGGCGAGGAGCGGGTGCTGCGCGCCGGTGACGAGTTGACCATTCCACCGGGCACCCCGCACCAGATGTGGTCGGAGGAGCCCGCCCGGCAGCGCTGGGAGACGCGCCCGCCACTGAAGACCGAGCGCTTCTTCGAGACGCTCTGGGGGCTGCAGCAGGACGGCCGCCTCGAGGGCGACCCGCGCAAGGCGAAGCTGCAGATGGCGCTGACGATGCGCCATTTCCGCGACGAGATTCGCGTGATCGGCCTGCCACGCGCGCAGCAAAGGGCGCTGCCGCTACTGGCGGTCGCCGCCCGCGCACGCGGGCTACGGCCCGAGTACCAGCCGGCGAGCCGGAGCGGCTAGGCGACTTCTGAGAAGAGGCCCGCCTCGTCCTTCAGAGCGACCTTCAGCTTGCGCTTCAGCTCCGAGTGGATCTGGCAGACGCGCGATTCCGACACGGCGAGGATGTCGCCGATCTCGCGCAGGGTGAGGTTCTTGACGTAGAGCAGCACGGCCACTTCGCGCTCGCGCTCCGGAAGCGTTGAGAACGCTCGCCGGAAGCGTGCCTTGGCGGCCTCGCTCATGGCGGCGGCCTCGGGGTCCAGGCCGCGATCCTCGGAGACGATCGTGTCGATGCGCTCGACGTTGGTCTCCTCGTCGCTCAGCACCAGGGTGTTCAGCGAGGTGACGTCGGAAGCTGAGATCTCGCCCTGCCGCGTGCGCAGTTCGTCGGTCGTCGTGCCCATCGCCTCGGCAAGCTCCTCGATCGTCGGCTGGCGGCCGTGGTTCGAGGTGAAGCGCTCCTTCGCCTTGGCGATGTCGCGCTCCCAGCGGCGCAGCGAGCGCGGCGCCCAGTCCTGGCGGCGCAGCTCGTCGAGCACGGCGCCGTGGATGCGAGTCCACGCGTACTGCTCGAGCGTGGCGCCCTTGGCGGGGTCGTAGCGGTCGATCGAGTTGATCAGCGCCTCGAGCCCGCACGAGATGAAGTCGTCGACCTCGCAGCGCGCCGGCAGCTCGCGGATCT
>DASYMP010000206.1:0-21178 GCA_036009005.1 Thermoleophilaceae bacterium
ACACGCTCTTCGGCGTGATCACCGCCTTGGCCCTGGTGCGCGGGCGGTTCCGCGGCAAGACCGTGGTCGACGCCGTCATCAGCCTGCCCTTCGCGCTCTCGCCGGTGGTCATCGGCCTCGCCCTGCTGCTCGTGTATGGCCGCCGCGACGGCTGGGTCGGGCCGTGGTTCGCCGAGCACGGCGTCCAGATCATCTTTTCGACGCCCGGGATGATCCTCGCGACGATGTTCGTCTCACTGCCGTTCGTGGTGCGCGAGACGATCCCCGTGCTGCGCGAGATCGGCACCGAGCAGGAGCAGGCCGCCGCCACGCTCGGCGCCGGCCCGCTCCAGACCTTCTTCCGCGTGACGCTGCCGGCGATTCGCTGGGGCGTGGCCTACGGCGTGGTGCTCACCACCGCGCGGGCGCTCGGCGAGTTCGGAGCGGTGAGCGTGGTATCGGGGAAGCTGTCCGGCCAGACCGAGACCGCGACGCTGTTCGTCGAGAACCGCTTCCAGCGCTTTGACGCGACCGGCGCGTATGCCGCCTCGGTCGTGCTCGCGCTGCTGGCGCTGGTGACGCTCCTGGCCATGAACGTAATCAAGCCGAAGGAAGCCCAGGCATGAGCATCGTCGTCGACTCCGTCTCGAAGCGCTTCGGCGACTTCACCGCCCTCGACGACGTCTCGCTCGAGGTGCGTGACGGCTCGCTCACGGCGCTGCTCGGGCCGAGCGGCGGCGGCAAGTCCACGCTCCTGCGCGTGATCGCCGGGCTCGAGACGCCCGACAGCGGCACGGTCTCGATCGCGGGCGAGGACGCCACCCAGACACCGCCGCAGCGCCGCAACGTCGGCTTCGTCTTCCAGCACTACGCGGCGTTCAAGCACATGACCGTGGCGAAGAACGTGGCGTTCGGGCTCACGATCCGCAAGCGGCCGGGATGGCGGGGGCTCGCGCGCACCGCGCCCTCGCAGGTCGACGAGATCGACGCACGCGTGGACGAGCTACTGAAGCTGGTGCACCTCGACGGCTTCGCGCACCGCTATCCCTCTCAGCTCTCGGGCGGGCAGCGCCAGCGGATGGCGCTGGCGCGCGCGCTCGCGGTGCAGCCGCGCGTGCTGCTGCTCGACGAGCCCTTCGGGGCGCTCGACGCCACCGTTCGCAAGGAGCTGCGCGCCTGGCTGCGGCGCCTCCACGAGGAGGTCCACGTCACGACCGTGTTCGTGACGCACGACCAGGAGGAGGCGATGGAGGTCGCCGAGCAGATCGTGGTGCTGAACAAGGGCGGGATCGAGCAGGTGGGCTCGCCCAAGGAGCTGTACGAGACGCCCGCGAACGAGTTCGTGATGGGCTTCATCGGACCCGTGTCCGAGCTCTCGGGCCGCTGGATCCGCCCCCACGACGTGGACATCCTGCGCGAGCCCGCCGACGGTGCGGCCGAGGCGATGATCGACCGGATCATCCACCTCGGCTTCGAGGTACGCGTGGAGCTGAGCCTCGGCGACGGGGAGACGACCTGGGTGCAGATCACGAAATCACAGGCCCAGGAGCTCGAGCTCTCGGACGGCGAGATCGTCTGGCTGCGCGCGAGCACCGCGGCGGACGCCCCGGCGGTCCCCGCGTAGCCGCCCGCCGCCCGCGAGCCGCCCGCCCCGCCCCCACCCCGGGGTGGGGCATAAATCAGGCGCATACGGTCAGATTTCGTTGCCACCTCGGGAGAATGCACCGCTCCGAGCAGTGGGACTCGGTGTTGAAGCGACGATGAAGACGCTCGTCCGTGTTCTCGCAGCCGTTGCCGGGCTTGCCGGGCTCGCTGCGCTCGCTCCGGCGGCGCAGGCCAGCTTCCCCGGAAGTAACGGTGCGATCGGGTATGCGTTCAAGAGCGTCAGCGGTGACGCCAGTCCGCTGATCGAGAACGCGGGGCTGGCGACTAAGGCGCTCGGCAACCAGCGCGAGCGCACGCTGGTGCACTGCGAGCGCGTGGAGAGCGTGCCGAGCAGCGGTGACTGCAAGGTGACCGAGTTCCGGTCGCCGTCCTACTCCGCCGACGGTCGCCGCATCGTCTTCGACGCCGGCGAGGACCTCGGCCTGATCGACGCTCGCGGCGGGCCGATCGAGCTGCTGGACAACCTGGCCGACAACGGCGGCGACCCCGCCTTCTCGCCCGACGGAAGGCGCATCGTCTTCACCGGCGCGAACGAGCGCGGCGGTACCGACGTCTTCGTCTACCGCCTCGGCAGCCTCTTCGTGCGCGTGATCGTCCAGGACGCCGCCGAGCCCGCCTGGTCCTCGCGGAACCGGATCGCCTACGTGCGGGACGGCAACATCTACACGTCGAACTGGAAGGGCGGCAGGCGTCACCTCGTCAGCTCGGGCAGGTCTCCGGACTGGTCGCCCGGAGGCGGGCGGCTCGTGTTCGTCCGGCCGAGCCCCAACAACACGTTCGCCGGCCCGACCGGCCGCCTCTTCACGGTCGGCGCCCGGGGGCGCGGGCTGCACGCGGTGTTCCCGCGCGTGACCGACGCGTTCGCACCGGTCTGGTCGCCTGACGGGCGCTGGATCGCGTTCGGCCTGTTCGACAGCGGCATCTACGCGAAGCGGCTGGGAAGCCGCGTGCCCGCCCAGGAGGTCGCGAGCACCCAGGTGAGCGGCGAGAGCGGCTCACACGTCTCGCTCGACGCGGCCTGGCGCGCGCGCCCACGCTGAGCCGGCCGGGCTGCGCCGGGGCCCGGCTATAGCACCGGTGGCGGGCTGCCCACCGCGCTCGCCGGGAGAGCCGGATCCCAGCCGCACACGATGCAGGCGTGCTGGAACGCCGCGCGCGCGAACCCGAGCGCGGCCGCGTGCGGGTCTGAGCTCGAGCGGGCGTCCTCCCAGTCGAGCACGAACAGGCCGAGCTCGGCCTCCCAGCGCGCGTCCGGCCAGAAGTCCGCGTCCGAATACCCTTCCGGGGCGGGGTGGGCGTACGCATAGAACGCCGCGCGCGCGTAGCGCTCGTCGCCGGGCCACCAGCCCACCGCCACCTCCTGGGAGTCCATCGAGTTGCGCATGATGAAGTCGTCCGACGGAGGCTCGGCCGGCGCGCCGGAGAACAGGCTCACCGCGAGGTCGAAGGAGCCCCACCACGCGTTCACCGGAGTCGAGCGTCCGCGGTAGGGCGCGCGGTACTCGGCGAGCACGAGGGCCGCTCGGCTCGCGGCGTCGAAGTAGGTGGCGACAGCGTCCGCGTCGTAGCTCGCGTGCTCCTCGTCCTCGTCGAGCGGCACGCTCCAGGCCACCTCCTGCGGCGTGGGGTCGATGACGACCTCGCCGCCGAGCCGGCGAAGCGCCTCGAGCAGCTCGCGCGTGACCTCGCCGACCGGACGGTCGGGCGCGAGCGTGACCCGCTCCGAGCGCCCGTCGCTGTGCTCCGCCACGGCCTCGTGGCTGTGCAGGTCGAGCAGCGCCACGAGCGCGCCGGAGCCGTCGGGCGCGGGCAGCGGAAGCGTCTCCCAGCCGCGCGCGCTGAGGCGCAGCGCGGCGTGCTGGAGCTGGGGCTCGGGCGGGGCGAGCGCCACCGCGAGCTTGCCTAGCACCTGCGTGTGCGCGTGAAGGGTGTCGCAGGTCGGGCTCCACGCCTCATACGAGAGCGCGGGCCACTCCGAGGCCATGCGCGAACGCTAGCGCGCTAGCGGCGGGACCAGGCGTCGGGCGCGTCGACCAGCCGCTTGAGGTGGTTCGGCAGGCGGCCGGCGACCACGTCGGCGAGGGTCAGCTCGTCCACGACCGTGCGGAGGCTCGCTCGCACGGCGATCCAGACGCTCTGGAGATGTTCCGCGGCGCCGCCGTAGTCGAGGTCCTCGGGCGCCTCTCCTCGCACGGACGCCAGTGGGCCGTCCACGGCGCGGATGATGTCGCCGATCTTGACCTCGGAGGGTGTGCGGGCCAGCCAGTAGCCGCCCTCGGCGCCTCGCTGTGAGCGGACGATTCCGGCGTGGCGCAGGTCGATCAGGATGTTCTCGAGGAACTTCAGCGGGATCTCCTGCGCCTGGGCGAGCCGCTCGCCCTTGATCGGGCCGTCGCCCGCGCTCGCGAGCTCGAGCAGCGCGCGCACCGCGTAGTCGCTCTTGGCCGAGACCTTCACGGGCGCCATTGTGACGATAGGCTCGCTCGGTGGACGTCGACTCGATCAAGGAGCGCAATCGGCGCATCTGGGGGCTGGGCGACTACGCCGAGCTTTCCGCCGCCCTGCGCCCCGCCGCGGAGGCTCTCGCGGACGCCTGCGCGGTCTCCGCCGGGCAGGAGGTGCTGGACGTGGCGGCGGGCGACGGCAACTTCGCGCTCGCCTGCGCACGCGAGGGGGCATGGGTGGTCGCCTCAGACCTCGCGCCGGGCATGGTCGAGCGCGGACGCAGGCGCGCGGAGGCCGAGGGCTACTCCGTCGAGTGGGTCGAGGCCGACGTGGAGGCGCTCCCGTTCGAGGACAGCCGCTTCGACTGCGTGGGCTCGGTCTTCGGCGCGATGATCGCGCCACGCCCGCGCGTGGTGGCCGAGGAGCTCTTCCGCGTGGTCCGGCCCGGCGGCACCGTGGGCATGACCGCCTGGACGCCGCGCGGCTTCACCGCGGAGCTGTTCAGGCTGGGGCGCAGCTACGCGCCGCCCACGGACGACCAGCCCATGTCGGACGAGTGGTCGGTCGAGGAGAAGGTGCGCGAGCGCTTCGACGGCCTGGCCGCGCGCTTCGAGCTCGACGTACGGGAGCTCGTCTGGCATGCCGAGTCGCCCGAGGATCTCGTCGCGATGATGGGCACCTCGGCACCGCCCTGGGTGGCCGCGAAGCAGAACCTGCCGCCCGAGCGCTGGGACTCGCTCGTGGCGGAAGCGCTCGAGCTGGCGCAGCGCTGGGCCGGCGACACGAGGCCGATCGAGCTTCAGAACGAGTATGCGTTGATCGTGGCCCGCAAGCGCGGTTGACCGCCCGGCTCCGGCTCGAGTACGACGGCACCGACTTCGCCGGCTGGGCGACGCAGCCGGGGCTGCGCTCGGTTCAGCAGACCGTCGAGGAGGCGATCGCCACCGTGCTGCGGCACGAGGTGAGCCTGACCGTGGCCGGCCGGACGGACCGCGGCGTGCACGCCCGCGGCCAGGTGGCCAGCCACGAGGGCGAGCCGGCGCCGGTGCGGAACCTGAACGCGCTGCTGCCGCCGGACGTGGCGGTGCTGGCCAGCGAGCCCGCCCCGGATGGCTTCGACGCACGCCGCGACGCACGCTCGCGCACCTACCGCTACCGGCTCCACACCCGCAGCGCCCCGAGCCCGTTCGAGCAGAAGCGGGCGCTCTGGTGGCCGCGCCCGCTCGACCGCGACGCGCTCGACGCCTGCGCCGCTGCGCTTCTCGGCACGCACGACTTCACCGCCTTCACGCCCACGGAGACCGACCACGTGCGCTTCGAGCGCGACGTGTTCCGCGCGGAGTGGGTCGAGGAGCCGGGCGACGTGCTCGCCTTCTGGATCGAGGCCGACACGTTCATGCGCCGCATGGTGCGCGTGCTCGTGGGCACGATGCTCGAGGACCCCGAGCCCGCCCGCTTCGCCGAGCTCGTGACCGGCCGGCCGCGCGCCGAGGCGGGGGCCACGGCACCCGCCCACGGGCTCTATCTGGAGAGCGTCGCATACCCTTGAAGGCAGCCAGATGAGAGTGCTCCTGACAAACGACGACGGCATCACCGCAACCGGCCTGAACGTGCTGCGGAGGGCCCTGCTCGAGCTTCCCGACGTGGCGCTCGAGGTGATCGCGCCCGACTCGAACCGCAGCGCCACCGCCCGCGCCGTGACGCTCCACGACCCGATCTGG
Source organism: Thermoleophilaceae bacterium (assembly GCA_036009005.1). Lineage (GTDB taxonomy): Bacteria > Actinomycetota > Thermoleophilia > Solirubrobacterales > Thermoleophilaceae > JACVRW01. The sequence continues at coordinate 5,811 of DASYMP010000206.1, forward strand.
GTCGAGGAGGTCGAGTTCGGCGACGGCACGAGCGGGTTCGCCACGGACGGCACGCCGGTGGACTGCGTGCGCTTCGCCGGACTCGGGCTGATCGAGGAGCCGCCCGAGCTGATCGTCTCCGGGATCAACCACGGGGCGAACCTCGGCGACGACATCACCTACTCCGGCACCGTGGCGGCCGCGCTCGAGGGGATCATGCTCGGCATCCCGGCGATCGCGGTGTCGCTCGCGGAGCCCGGCCGCGACTTCGCGCCGCTTTCCGCCTTCGTGGCGCGCATGGTCGAGGAGCTCGAGGACGTGCCGATGCCCGCGGGCACGCTCCTGAACGTGAACGGTCCGCCCACCGACCCGAAGGGCGCCTGTGCCTGCAGGCTCGGCAAGCGCGTCTACAACGACAAGATGGAGCTGACCGAGGAGAAGGACGGCCGCCGCCGCTACAGCCTCTACGGCCAGGAGCCGACCTACGAGCACGAGGCGGGCACCGACTTCGCCGCGATCGCCGAGGGCCTGATCGCCGTCACCCCGATCCACTTCGACCTGACCGACCAGGCCGGTGTCGAGGAGCTGGCCGGCTTCGACCTCGAGCGACTGCTGCGCCCGGCGACCGAGGCCGTTGAGTAGCGCGACCGACGTGTCCGCCCGCGCGGACGAGCTGCGCCGCCAGCTCGAGCACCACGGGCACCGCTACTACGTCCTGGACGACCCGGAGATCTCGGACCCGGACTACGACGCGCTCCTGAACGAGCTGCGCGAGCTCGAGGCCGAGCACCCCGAGCTGGCCACGGCGGACTCGCCCACTCAGCGCGTGGGCGGCCGGCCGCTCGACAAGTTCGTCGAGGTGCCCCACCTCCAGCCGATGCTGTCGCTCGCGAACGCGCGCAACGAGGAGGAGCTGGCCGCCTGGGTCGTGCGGAGCGAGCGCTACCTCGCGCGGCAGGGCGTGGAGATGGGCGACGTGAACTTCGTGACGGAGCCCAAGATCGACGGCCTGGCGATCTCGCTCGTGTACGAGAACGGCGTGCTGGTGCGCGGGGCGACGCGCGGCAACGGCGTGGTGGGCGAGGACGTGACGCAGAACCTGCGCACGATCGGCGCGATCCCGCTGCGCGTGGAGGACGCGCCGCCGCTGCTCGAGGTGCGCGGCGAGATCTACCTGCCGCTCGCGGCGTTCGCGCGGCTGAACGAGCAGCGTGCCGCCGCGGGCGAGCCGACCTTCATGAACCCGCGCAACTCGGCCGCGGGGTCGATCCGGCAGCTCGACCCCGCGCTCGCTGCCTCGCGGCCGCTGTCGATGTGGTGCTACGGCGTCGGCCGGGTCGAGGGGCTCGAGTTCGACACCCATTCCGAGTGGCTCGACTGGCTGCGCGAGCACGGCTTCCGCGTGAACCGCGACGTGGAGGTGCACGACACGGTCGAGGAGGTGGTGGCCGCCTGCCACGCCTGGCAGGAGCGCCGCGACAGGCTCGACTTCGAGATCGACGGCGTGGTCGTGAAGGTGAACGAGCTCGAGCTCCAGCGCCAGCTGGGCGTCGTGGGCCGTGAGCCGCGCGGCGCGATCGCCTGGAAGTTCCCGCCCACCACCGCGACGACGACGCTGAGGGAGGTGGCCTGGAACGTCGGCCGCACCGGTCACATGGTTCCGTTCGCGGTGCTCGAGCCGGTGCAGGTCTCCGGCGTGATCGTGAAGCTCGCGACGCTCCACAACGAGGAGGACCTGCGCCGCAAGGACGTGCGCGACGGCGACGAGGTGATCGTGATGCGGGCCGGCGACGTGATCCCGCAGGTGGTGTCGCCCACGCCGAGGGCGCAGAGGGCCAAGAAGCGCAATCCGCCGCCCGAGCCGCCCTCACGCTGCCCGGCATGCGGCACGCCGACGATCAAGCCGGAGGGGAGCGTCTGGACGATCTGCCCCAACCGGGCCGGCTGCCCGGGGCAGGTCTTCCAGGCCGTGAAGCACTTCGTGGGCGCGCTCGACATCGACGGGCTGGGCGAGGAGAACGTGCGCCGCTTTCTCGCCGAGGAGCTGATCAAGGACAGCGCGGACCTGTACGAGCTCACGCCGGAGCGCCTAGCCGAGCTCGAGGGCTTCGGTGAGATCTCGGCGCGCAACCTGATGAACTCGCTCGAGGCCTCCAAGCAGCAGCCGTTCGAGCGAGTGCTCTACGGGCTCGGCATCCCGGGCGTTGGCTATGTGAACGCGCGCAACCTCACGCGCCATCTGCGCTCGATGGATGCGCTGCTGGACGCCACCGAGGACGAGCTCGTGGAGGTCGAGGGCATCGGCCCGATCATGGCCCGGACGATCGTCGAGACGCTCGCCGAGGACCGCACGCGCGAGCTCGTGGAGCGGCTGCGCGGCCACGGGCTGAGGATGGAGGAGGAGGGCCCGGCCCCGCCCGCCGAGGGCCCGCTCGTCGGCAAGACGCTCGTTCTCACCGGCACGCTGCCGAACCTGACGCGCGAGGACGCCACCGAGCGGATCGAGGCGGCCGGCGGGAAGGTCACCGGATCGGTGTCGAAGAAGACCGACTACGTGGTGGCGGGCGCCGACCCCGGCACGAAGCTCACAAAGGCGCAGAACCTGGGCACGGACGTGCTCGACGAGGACGGCCTGCTGGCGCTGCTCGGCTAGCCGAGCCGAGCGATCTGCTGGAGCATGCGGTCCTGGATGCGCCGGGCGCCCGTGGGGTAGACGCCGTTCATGAGGATCGAATAGGCGTAGGTGTCGCCGGAGCGGGCGTCGCAGTATCCGGACAGCGCGCTCACGTTCGAGAGCGTGCCGGTCTTGCCCACGCAGCGCCGGTGCGCCGGGCCCCGGCGCATGCGGTCGAAAAGAGTGCCGTCGCTGCCCGCGATCGGGAGCGATGCGACGAACGGCTCGAAGTCGTCGCGCCCGCGCATCGCGGTGAGCAGCCGCACGATGCTCGCGGGCGAGGCGCGGTTGCCGCGCGCGAGGCCCGAGCCGTCCACGAGCGTCGGCCGCGCGCCGAAGCCGCGCGCGAACGCGGTCGCCACACGCGTGCCGCCTCGTGTCGTGCCGCGCCCGTAGGCGTCCCGGCCGAGGTCCTTCAAGAGCGTCTCCGCGAAGAAGTTGTCCGACGGCTTGTTCGTGATCCGCAGCAGGCGCTCCATCGGCGGCGAGTCGACGCTTGCGAGCACGGTCGCGTCGACCGGGGTAACGCCCGCCCGCGGCTTCAGCCGCACGGCGATCTGACGCGCTTCGAGCGCATCGTCGAGACGCGCGGCCGCGAACGCGGGCGGGTTCGCCTGGAAGCCGTGGCCGCCCTCCGTGAAGAGGCCGCGGTTGTAGGACAGCGCGCTCAGCGGCCCGACCCAGATCGAGGTGCCGTAGCCCGAGTCCGGGCCCCCGCGGAGCGAGTCGAAGGCCGACTCGTCGCCGTACACCCGGCCCGTGACGCGCTCGATCCCGGCCTCGTCGAGCAGCGTGGCGAGGTCCTGGATCGTGGCGCCGCCGCCGTATGAGCGCGTCGTGAAGCGGCGGCTGCCGAAGGTCGGGTCACCGCCGCCGCGCAGGTAGAGGCTGCCCCGGTAGATCCCCGCCGCGTCGAGCTCGCCGGTGCCGAGCACCTGAGTCGCGAGCGTGCCGTCGGTGCCGAAGCGCGCCAGCGCCGCCGAGGTGGTGAACAGCTTCGTGTTCGACGCCAGGATGCGCGGCGTGTGCTCGCGCCAGTGGAAGACCGCCCTCGGCGCACCGCCGCCCAGCTCCACGACGTAGGCGCTCGCGTAGCCGCCGGCCATCCTCATCTGAGCGCTGAGCCGCTTCACCAGAAGCCCCTCGTCCTGCGCCGCCGCGGCGGCGGGCAGGAGGGCGAGCAGTGCTATGGCGAGCAGGGCGGCACGGCGCATCACGGTCCGAGAACACGCTAGCGATGCATCCGGAGCGGTCATACTGGAGGCCGATGGGCGAGGTCGTCAAGCTCGAAAAGCCGTCTCAAAAGGACAGAAAGACCGTGGGTAAGCCGAAACGGCGCCGCCCGCGGCGCTCGCGCACAGCCCTGGTCCTGGGCGGCGGCGGCTTCACCGGCGGCGTCTATGAGATCGGTGCCCTGCGGGCGCTCGACCTGCTCGCGGTGAACCGGACCGTGAACCAGTTCGACGTGTACGTGGGAACGAGCGCCGGCTCGTTCGTGGCCGCGCTCACGGCGAACGGCGTGACCCCCGAGGAGATGATGCGGGTGGTCAACCAGCAGGTGCCCACGCCGTTCAAGGACGTGGACCGCGGCACGCTGATGCGCCCCAACACGCTCGAGATCGCCCAGAGCGCGGCGCTGATGCCGCTCAAGATGCTCGGCCTCGCTCGGACCCTGCTGGGCCAGATCCGCTCCACCTCGGTGATCGACCTGGCCGTCGGGATGGCCGAGGCGCTGCCCTCGGGGCTCTATGACGGGCGCGGCATCCAGGAGTACCTCGAGAGCGTGCTCGGCGACCCGGACCGCGTGAACGACTTCCGCCTGCTCCAGCACGAGCTGTTCCTCACCGCGACGGACCTCGACACCTGCGAGCGGATCGTCATGGGCGGGCCCGACTGGGACGACGTGCCGATCGCACGCGCCGTGGCCGCCTCGACGGCGCTGCCGATGGTCTACAAGCCGGTGGAGATCAAGGGGCGCCATCTCGTGGACGGCGGCCTGCGCTCGACCACGAACGTGGACATCGCCGTGGAGGCGGGCGCCAAGTTCGTGATCGTGGTGAACCCGCTGGTGCCGTACGTGAACGACTTCCAGAAGGCGATCCCCACGATGCTCGGAAGCCGCGTGCGGCGCGTGGCCGACATGGGCCTCCCGCAGATCGGCTACCAGGCCTTCAAGCTGCTGGCCCACCAGCGGCTCCACGAGGAGGTGGGCCACTGGCGCGAGCGCTACCCCGGCGTGGACATCATCCTGATCGAGCCCGACGCGAACGACGAGCTGATGTTCGAGACGAACATCCTCAACTTCACGCGCCGCGTCGAGATCGCCCGGCACGGATTCGAGTCCGTCACGCTGAAGCTCGCGCAGGACTACGACGAGCTGAAGGCCACCTGCGCGAAGCACGGCATCGACATCTCGGCCACGCGCGTGCGCAAGGTCGTGAAGAAGTTCGCCGAGGAGCGTGAGAAGACGGCCGCCTGGCGCCGCATCCTCGAGCAGACGACCGGCGCCCTGCTGCGCCAGTCGGGCCAGGCCTAGGCGGGCGCGGCCTCGCCGCGCTGGTCGCCGAGCAGGTTCTCGATCGCGCGCAGCAGGCGGCGCGACGCGGCCTCGTTGCGTACGGCCGCGCGGATGTGGTGGTCCTCGCCGAGCGGTCCGCCGGGAGCGACGATCACGCCCTGCTTGCGAAGGCCGTTGGCGAGCGCGTCGCCGCTCAGGTCCTGCACGCGGATCCAGAGGAAGTTGGCCTGGCTGTCGGTCACGTCCACGCCGAGCTCGCGCAGCTGCTCGGTGAGCACCCCGCGCTCGCGCGCCACGGCCTGGCGGCGGCGCTCCACCTCGGCGTCGCCGTTGCGGATCGCGTACTCCACCGCCGCCTGGCTCAGGGCGTTGATGCCCAGCACGGGCGCGGCGGCCGCGAGCAGCCGGGCGTCCGATCCGACGATGTAGCCCGCCCGCAGTCCCGACAGGCCGTAGATCTTCGAGAAGGTCCGCACGACCGCCAGCCGGGGGAACGCCTCCACGAGACGCAGGCAGGCGTCCACGTCCTCGGCGTCCTGGAAGTGGACGAGCGCTTCGTCGAGCAGCACGTGAACCTGCTCGGGCAGCGAGGACAGAAGCTGACCCAGCTCGGAGGAGGGCAGGTACGAGCCGGTGGGGTCGTTCGGGTTGCAGACCACGACCGCCCTGGTGCGCTCGTTCACGGCGTCGAGCAGCTGCGCGGGATCCGCGGACACCGGTGTGGCCCCCGCGTGGGCCGCCATCAGCGGATAGAGCGGATAGGAGGGCCACGGCATCACGAGCTCGTCGCCCGGCGCGAGCAGCGCCAGCGCGGCCGAGTGGAGCAGCTCCGCGGCGCCGTTGCCGAGCGCGATCTGATCGGCGTCGAGCCCGTGGCGCTCGGCGAGCAGGCGCCGCGCCGCGCTCGCGTGGCGGTCGGGATAGCCGTTCACGCGCCCGCGGGCACGCGCGATGGCGGCATTGACGATCTCGGAGTGGGGCAGGTCGGGCCACTCGGTGCCGGCCAGGTCGATGTCGGGGGCGCGCTCGAGCGCGGCCTCCTTCTCCTGGCGCCGGCGCTCGCGCCGCTCGAGGTTCAGCGCGGCCTCGTCGATGTCGTCGAACTGCCTGTAGTAGTCGCGGAAGCCCACGCTAGGTGCCGGGGGCGAGCGTCGGCCCCGGCCCCTGAATCACGAAGAACCAGATCGTGAAGAGGAGCAGCGCCACGCCCACGCTGGCGGCGAAGATGCGCTCGAGCGCGCCGCCCTCCTGCCTGTGCCCGGCGGCGCGGCGCACGAGCTTCCAGGCGTGGTCGACCCGCTTCGCGAGCGCCATCGTGAGCATCAGCGAGGCGAGGCAGCCGATCATGATCGTGCCGATCCCCGCGGTCACGTAGCCGGTCAGGTACTGGACCTGAGAGCCGATCCAGAACCACGCGAGCGGCTGCGGACCGAACAGCGACAGGCACAGCACGAGCTCGATCCCGAGCAGCCCGTGGGCGAAGAGCGCGTCGGCGCGCCTGCGACGGTCCGATGTCGGCTCCACCTCGCGATAGCGCACCGGCGCGGTGCCGGGACGGCGGCCGATGAACAGTCCGCCCGTATCGGTCGGGTCGTTGCTGGCCAACGCGTCTGAGGCTAGCTAGCGGGGTGCGTCGTAGACGCGGTCGACGAGATCCGCGAACTTCTCGTGCACGACGTTCCGCTTGACCTTCAGCGTGGGCGTGAGCTCCCCGGTCTCCTGCGAGAGGTCGTGGTCGAGGATCTCGAAGCGCTTGATCTGCTCGACCGGCCCGACGTGCGAGTTCACCTCGTCCACGGCCTTCTGCACCTCCGCGCGCACCTGCTCGTCCTGGGCGAGCGCGGGCAACGAGTCGTCCTCGAGCCCGAGCTGCTGCGCCAGCGCCGGCGCCTCCTCAGGGTCGAGCGTGATCAACGCGATCAGGTACGGCCGCCTGTCCCCGATCACGACCGCCTGCGAGATCCAGCGCGTCTGCTTCAGGCCGTTCTCGAGGTTGGCCGGGGTGATGTTCTTGCCGCCCGCGGTGATGATGATGTCCTTCTTGCGGCCGGTGATGTAGAGGAAGCCGTCCTCGTCGAGCCTGCCGAGGTCGCCGGTGTGGAGCCAGCCGTCCTCGAGCGTCTCCTTCGTGGCGTCGTCGTTCTTGTAGTAGCCCTGGAAGATGTTGGGGCCCTTGATCAGCACCTCGCCGTCGTCGGCGATCCGCACCTCAACGCCCTTCTGCGGCTTGCCCACCGAGCCGAAGCGGAAGTTGTTGCCGTCCGGCCGGTTGACGGTCGCGCTCGTGGAGGTCTCGGTCATCCCGTAGCCCTCCATCACGGGCACGCCGGCCGCGTAGAAGAACTCGAGGATCTCGGACGCGATCGGCGCCGCGCCGGTCACGCACTCGCGCATGTTCGTGCCGAACAGGCCGCGCACGTTCTTGAAGAGCGCCTCCTCGGCCTTGTCGAAGGCCGCCTGGAGCTCGTCGGGGACGTCCTCGCCGGCCTCGCGCATCATGCGCACCTTCACGCCGACCTTGACGGCCTTCTCGAGCCCCTCCTTGTCCTCGATCTGGGAGGTCGCGAGCGTGTAGATCTTCTCGAACATCCGCGGCACCGACGGGAAGAAGGTCGGGTTCACCTGCGTGATGTCGGCGATGATCATCTTCGGGTCGCGCGACCAGTAGGCCAGCGCGGCGCCGAGCTCGAACGTCGCGAACTGGATCAGGATCGCGAACGCGTGCGCGAGCGGGAGGAAGAGGTAGGTGGAGTCGCCCTCGACGAGCGGCGTGTCCTCGACGACGGCATCGGTGATCGCGCGGTAGTTCGCGTGCGAGAGGAGGCAGCCCTTCGGCGGACCCGTGGTGCCGGACGTGTAGATGTAGAGGCAGATGTCCTCGGGCGTGACGGCCTGGTAGCGCGCCTCCCACTCGGACTCGTCGCGGCCGCGGCCGCGCTCGCGGAGCTGGTCGAGCGAGAGCGCGTCGCCGAGGTCCGCGCCTGTCGGGTCCATCACGACGATGTGCTCGAGCGCCGGGCAGCTGTCCTCGACCTCGCGGATCTTCGCGAGCTGCTCGGCGTCCTCCACGAAGATGGCCTTCGAGTCGGAGTGCTCCAGCACGTACTGGCACTCCGACGGGGAGTTCGTCTGGTAGATCGTGACGAGCGTGCCGCCGGCGGTCAGGATGCCGAAGCAGGCCTGCGTCCACTCGGGGCGCGTGTGGGCGAGGATCGAGACCTTGTCGCCTGGCTGGAGGCCGAGGTCCACGAGCCCGAGCGCGACCTCCCTGACGGACTCTCCGAGCTCCGTGTACGAGGCGTCGACCCACTCGTCGCCCACCTTGTGGCGCTGCGCGGGCTTGTCGCCATACCTCCTGACCGCGAGCGGCAGAAGGTCGGCGATCGTCTTCGAGCCGGTGCCCCGCGCCCCGGCCACACCAGCAGTCACTGCTTCCATTCGAGAGAGTCTAAGCGACTCTCAGAGCTACGCCTTCGCGAGCTCGCGCTTCTGGTTTGCCTCCTTGAGGCTCGAGAGGAACAGCGTCTTGTCGATCCGTCCCTGGAAGATCGGAACACCCATCTCCATACACCGAGAGATGACCTCTCTGCGGTGCATCCCAGCCTCGCGGCCGAGCTCGGTGGGCGTCAGGTGGATCGCCATGTACCTACATCCTCCTCGTCGCTTTGCACAGCGTTAACCTGAGGGTATCGGTTGTGCCGGTCGGCGCAAGCAAGTTCCCGCAAACTGCGCTCAGATCGGATTTGGGCAGTCCACGAAGCGGTGCTCCACCCCGAACCGCTCCGCCAGGAGCTCGCCCAGACGGCGCACGCCGAAGGTCTCCGTCGCGTAGTGCCCGGCGGCGATGAAATGGGTCCCGCTCTCGCGCGCGTCCGCCATCACGTGCTCCGCGGGCTCGCCCGTGAGGAACGCGTCGAGCCCGCGCTCGATCGCCTCGCCGAACAGCGATGCGGCCGCGCCCGAGGCCACGCCGATGCTGTGCACGCGCTCCGGGCCGCAGTCCCAGACGAACGGCTCCTGCCCGAACAGCTCGGCGCAGCGACGGCGCAGCTCGCCGATCGCTACGCCCTCCTCCGAGCGCGCGACGAAGCCGATCGGGCGGCCGTGATAGTCGCCGAAGGGCTCCGCCTGCTCGAGCCCGAGCGCCGCGCAGATCAGCGCGTTGTTCCCCACCTCCGGGTGGGCGTCGAGCGGCACGTGGTAGCCGGCGAGCGCCATGTCGTTGTCGAACAGGATCCGCAGCCGCTCCCTCATGGCGGGCGTGACGGGCCGCGGGTGGAAGTCCCAGAACAGACCGTGGTGGGCCACCACGAGCTGGGCGCCCGTCTCGGCCGCGCGCTCGAACAGCTCACGGTGCGCGGAGACGCCCGTCACGACGAGCTCGACCTCGTCCGAGCCCGGCACCTGGAGCCCGTTCGACGACGCGTCCTCGAAGGCCGAGGGCTCGAGCAGGTCGTCCAGATATGCAATCAATTCACCCAAGTACGCCATTCGTGACGAACGATATTTAGAATTACCGCGTACGGGGTACCCTCGCGGGACGTAGTAGACCCTTCGCAGGGATGCAAACTTGATCGCCACAGCAGGTTCCGAGGTCGCCGACAGCGACCTCGTCAGCGCCGTTCGCGACGGTGACGATTCCGCGTTCGAGGAGCTGTACAGGCGCTACCACGGGCCGATCGCCGGCTTCGTGTGCCGCATGCTGCGCGACGAGGCGCGCTGCGAGGACGTGGCGCAGGAGGCGTTCATGTCGGCGCTGCGCCGGATGCGCGCCACCGACTGCGAGATCAACTTCAAGCCGTGGATCTACCAGATCGCCCGCAACGCGGCGATCGATTCGTACCGGCGCAACAGCCACGCCGTCGAGGTCTCCATGGACGCCGACGACGGCCTGCGCGCGTCCGATCGCAGCCGGCTCGTGGGCATCGACGGCGGACCGGACGCGGCGCTCGTCACCAAGGAGCGGCTCGCCCATCTCCAGGGCGCGTTCGACGAGCTGTCCGAGGTTCACTCGCGCGTGCTCGTCATGCGTGAGCTCGAGGGGATGTCGTACCGCGAGATCGGCCAGCAGCTCGACCTGACGCGGCCGGCCGTCGAGAGCGCGCTGTTCCGCGCACGCCGCCGGCTCGAGAGCGAGTACGCCGAGCTCTCCGAGGGCCGCCGCTGCGAGGCGATGAGGGACACGATCGCGCGGATCGCCGCGGGCAACGCGCACGGCACCGAGCAGCACCGGCTCGCGCGACACGTGAAGCGCTGCGCGTCCTGTCGCCGCAGCGCCTGCGAGCTCGGCGTCCAGCCGCTCACCACGCTCGGCACGCTCCGCCGGAAGGCGGCGGCATTCCTGCCGATCCCGTGGCTCTTCCGCCGCGGCGGAGACGGCGGCGCCATCACAAGCCTGTTCTCGACGGGCGCGAACGCCGCCCCCCTGGCGGAACGCGCGGCGGCCCTGGTGGCCGCGGCCGCGCTGGTGGGTGCCGGAGGCGTGGTGCTTGGAGGCGGAGCGCTTCGGGGGGACCGCGTGACGGGCGGGGAGAACCGTCAGGCGGCCGAGCACTCGACCTCGGCGAGAGCGGAATCGCAGCGCGGGCCAGCCGGGAACGCCACGGACGGTGAGCGCGCGCTGGCGCGCCGGACGCCCGGGCGCAGGACGACCGGCCCGGCAGGGGGCCGCGCCGGCGCCTCGGATCGTTTGACCGACAGCGCGCCCGCGGCCGTGCGGCCCGAGGGGTCCGCGCCGGCAGGCGGCGCGAACGTCGGGGCCGGCGACCCCACCGCGGGGCTCCCGCGCGTAAACGCCACGCCGCCCGCGGCGGCGCCCGACACAGGCGTCAGGGTGACGCTGCCCGATATCTCGAAGCCGGACGTGGGTGGCACGCTGCCGAAGGTGCAGCTCCCGGCGGTCGAGGTGCAGCTGCCGGACGCCGGCGCGGTCGTCGGCGGCCTGACCGACTCCCTGCCCTAGCCGGCTCGCCCGGGTAACCTGCGCGCCGTGGCGAAGAGCAGCCCGGCGAGCCGCGGCGACGACGGCTTCCTCGAGTCCCTGATGGACACGAGCCTCTACTCGATGGGGGCCTACTTCAGCGACCAGCATCCGGACCTCGTCGATCAGGTGATCGCCGAGTCGGAGGCGATCGCCGCGGCCGGACTGCGCGCCTACGCGGACGAGCAGGACATGACGCTCGAGTCGTGCTTCGAGACGCTCCTGACCGGGCTGGCGGTGCGCTACTACAACGCCGTGGCTGCATAGAAAGGACCAATTCGTTCAGGAAGCGTTACCTTTCGGGCGCCCAGGGCACAACCAGCCTGTGGGCGCCGCGATGACTTCGAAGGCGACCTTCCATCACGAGGCTCTGTTCTACGCTGGCCACGACGACTTCGTCGGGCGCTGCCGTGCGTTCGTCGAGGAGGGTCTCGAGCGTGGCGAACCCGTGCTCGTGATGGTCGGTCAGCACAAGCTCGAGCTGCTGCGCGAGGGCCTCGGCGAGCGAGCCGCCGACGTGCACTTCGAGGACATGGAGGTCCTGGGGCGGAACCCCGCGCGCATCATCCCGGCGTGGGCGCGCTTCGTGGCCGACCATGCCGCGAACGGCGGGAGCCGCGGGATGCGTGGCATCGGTGAGCCGATCTGGGCCGACCGCCGGCCGGACGAGCTGGAGGAGTGCCAGCTCCACGAGTCGCTCATCAACCTCGCGTTCGCGGCGGCCGACTCGTTTCGGCTCGTCTGCCCGTACGACACGGCGGCGCTGCCGGGCGACGTGATCGCGGAGGCGCGGCGGAGCCACCCCGTGCTGTCCCATGACGGCGAGCTCGCGCCGTGCGGCGACTACTGCGGGATCGACGACGTGGCCGCCAGGTTCTCCGCGCCGCTGGCCGATCCGCCGCCCGAGGCCGAGGCGCACACGGTCAGGCTCGGTGGCCTCCGCGACGCGCGCGGAATCGTGCGCCGCCATGCCCTCGCCGCCGGCCTCGGCGCGCGCTGCGACGATTTCGTGCTGGCGGTGAACGAGGTGCTCTCGAACAGCCTCCGGCACGCGGACGACGACGGCACGCTGCGCGTATGGGAAGAGCCCGACGGACTCGTGTGCGAGGTGCGCGACCGCGGCCACATCGCGGAGCCGCTGATCGGCCGCGAGGAGCCCGCCCTCGGCCAGCTGGGCGGCCACGGAATCTGGCTCGTCAACCTGGTCTGCGACCTGGTCCAGGTGCGCTCGTCTCCGGATGGAAGCACCATCCGGATGAAGATGAGCCCGGCCGCCTAGGGCGACCGGGAACGCCAAGCGCCGCTTTGGAGCGGCGCGTGGCGCAGTAATCGGGCTGACTGGATTTGAACCAGCGACCTCTCCGACCCGAACGGAGCGCGCTACCAGGCTGCGCCACAGCCCGAAGGGCCACAGGTTAGCGTTGCCATACTGCGGCGGCGTGGGCGTGCGCCGCTACATCCTCCTCGCCGTCCTCGTAGCGCTCGCCGGTTGCAGCCAGGGCGACTCGGGCGAGACCATGGCCACCAGGCCCGCGCCGACGGGCGAGGTCGACCAGCAGCTCAGCGGCGCTGCCGAGGCCGCGGCGCGCCGGCCGGTGCGCCTCCTCCTGCTCGGGCGCTTCGACGAGCCGACCTACATCACGGCCCCGCGCGGCGACGCGCGCCGCTTCGTGGTCGAGCGCCCGGGCCGGATCCGTGTGGTGAAGGGGAGGCGCGTGCTCCGCCGGCCCTTCCTCGACATCGCCGACCGCGTCACGACCGGCGGCGAGAGCGGCCTCCTGTCGATGGCGTTCGCGCGTGACTACGCGAGCTCGCACCGCTTCTGGGTCTACTACACGGATCGGGAGGGGTTCCTCCAGATCGACCAGTTCCGCGCGTCGGCCGGCCACCCTGACCGCGCCGACCCGGCGTCGCGGCGCTCGGTCATCCGCGTGCCCCACCACCGCTTCAACCACAAGGGCGGGCAGCTCCAGGTGGGCCCCGACGGCGCGCTCTACGCCGGCTTCGGAGACGGGGGCGCGGGTGGCGACCCCGACGAGAACGCGCAGAACCTGAGCCGCATCCTCGGCAAGCTGATCCGCATCCGCCCGCGCGCGAACGGGGGCTATTCGATCCCGGCCGACAACCCGTTCCGCGGCCGCGCGGGCGCGCTGCCGGAGATCTGGGCGTACGGCCTTCGCAACCCGTACCGGTTCTCGTTCGACCGCCGAACCGGCTTCCTGACCGTGCGCGACGTGGGCCAGGACGAGATCGAGGAGATCGACTTCGTGCCCGGACGCATCGACGGCACGCCCCTGCGCGGGGGCTACAACTTCGGCTGGGACGCCTTCGAGGGCCGTCAGCGCTACGAGTCCGGCTCGGCTCCCGGCCACGTGCCCCCTGTGCTCCAGCACACGCACTCGGAGGGCTTCTGCTCGATCACCGGCGGCTACGTGATGCGCGACCGGTCGCTCGGCCGCGGCTGGACGGGACGCTACGTCTACGGCGACTACTGCGACGGCACCCTCCGCGTGGCCGCTCTCCGGCGCCCAACAAGTCGCGCCCGCGCCACCCGCCTGCACGTGGACTCGCTGGTCTCCTTCGGCGAGGACGCCCGCGGCCGCGTGTACGCGGTCTCCCTGGACGGCCCGATCTACCGCATCGGCCGCCGCTAGCGCCCGCCTAGGCGCCCAGGTTCACCCAGACCGTCTTGTTCTCCAGGTAGGCGTCGAGGCCCTCGCGGCCGTGCTCGCGGCCCACGCCCGAGGCCTTGAAGCCGCCGAAGGGGGCCGCGGGGTCGCCCGCGCTCCAGGTGTTGACCCAGATGTCGCCGGCCCGCAGCAATGCGGCGAGCTTGTGTGCCGCCGCGATGTCGCGCGTCCAGACGCCGGCGGCCAGCCCGTACTCGGTGTCGTTGGCACGCCGGGCGACCTCCTCGATGCTGTCGTACGGAAGCGCCACCAGGACCGGACCGAAGATCTCCTCCCGAGCGATCGTGAGGTCGTCGGAGGTCGCGCTGAACAGCGTCGGCTCCACGAAGTAGCCGTCGCCCTCATGCGCCCCGCCGCCCGTCACGAGCTCGGCACCCTCCGACTTGCCGGACTCGATGTAGCCGCGCACGCGCTCCTCCTGCTCGGCCGAGATCAGCGGCCCCATCTGCGTGCCCTCGTCGAGGCCCGGGCCCATGCGCGCCTTGCCGGCCGCCTCGGCGAGCCCGGACAGCACGTCGTCGTACTGGTCCTTGTGCACGAACAGGCGCGAGCCGGCGTTGCAGGCCTGGCCGGTGTTGTAGTAGATCGCCTGGTAGGCGCCCTTCACGGCGGCGTCGAGATCCGCGTCCGGCAGGATGATGTTGGGCGACTTCCCTCCGAGCTCCAGCGTCACCCGCTTCAACGCCCGTCCCGCCTTTCCGCCGATCTCGCGTCCGACGACGGTGGACCCGGTGAACGCGATCTTGTCCACGTCGTCGTGGTCCACCAGCGCGGCTCCGGTCGCGCCATCGCCGGTGATCACGTTGAGCACGCCCTCCGGCAGGCCCGCCTCGAGCGCGAGCTCGCCCAGTCGCAGCGCCGTCAGCGGCGTCTGCTCCGCGGGCTTCAGCACGATCGTGCAGCCGGCGGCCAGCGCGGGGGCCACCTTCCAGGCCGCCATCAGAAGCGGGAAGTTCCACGGGATGATCTGGCCCGCCACGCCAACCGGCTCCTTGCGCGTGTAGCAGTGCATGTTCGGCTGAGAGACCGGCAGCACCTCGCCGTTGATGCGCGTGGGCCAGCCCGCGAAGTAGCGCAGGTGGGCCGAGGTGAGCGGCACGTCCACGCGGCGCGCCATCTTCACCGGCTTCCCGTTGTCGAGCGACTCGAGCTCGGCCAGCTCGTCGGCGTGAGCGTCGACCGCGTCGGCGAACGCGAGGATCGCCCGCGTGCGCTCGGCGGCGGCGATCCCGCTCCAGCGGCCGTCCTCGAACGCCTCGCGTGCGGCGCGAACCGCGCGGTCCACGTCCTCCGCACCGGCCTGCGGCACCTCGGCGATCACCCGGCCGGTGGCGGGATCGACCGTCTCGAAGCTGCGGCCGTCGGCCGCCTCGGGCCGCTCACCGCCGATCACGAAGCGGTGCGGTCCGGCGGCGAACGAGCGTGCGGCGTCGGAGAGTGCTTCGGGCAGCGTGGCGGCGTGGGCGCTCATGCCGCCGGATGCTACGAAAAGCGCAGCTCGACGCTTCCCAGTGCCTCGAGCTCGAG
>DASYMP010000207.1:0-35808 GCA_036009005.1 Thermoleophilaceae bacterium
CGCGAATCAGCCCGAGGATGCCCTCCTGGATCAGGTCGAGCAGGGACAGCTCGTGGCCCTGGTACTTCTTGGCGAGCGAGACCACGAGCCGCAGGTTCGAGTTCACCATGCGCTCCTTCGCCTCGAGGTCGCAGCGCTCGATGCGCTTGGCGAGCTCGACCTCCTCCTCCGTGCTCAGGAGCGGGTGCCGCCGGATGTCGCGTAGGAAGAGCTGGAGCGTGTCTCCCGTCATCGCCGCCAGCTCGCCGTTGCCGTAGGTCGGCGGCGCGTCGGCCTGGCGGCCGCAGTCGTCGGTCACGTCGATGCCGCGGGCCTCGAGCCGATCGGCCAGGGCCTGCGCCTCCTCGTCGGAGAGGTCGAGCTCGTGGGTCAGCTCGGAGACCTCGGACAGGTTCAGGCAGCCCAGCTCGTCCCCGCGGCTGATCAGCGTGTCGATCTGCGACGTGTTCATCCTGGGTCGGTACCCGTCGGGGGATGGAGGAAACGGTTCAGCTGGCGCCGCGCTCGGGAGATTCCGCGCGCATATGAGGCGATGTCGGCCCAGGGGTCGCCCTTGGTGTTCAGGCGCCGCAGCACGTTCGTCACGGTCCAGCGGTCGGGACGGAGCTTGGAGTCGGAGAGCTCGTCCCAGTCGATCGGCGTGGCCACCGGCGCGCCGGGCCGCGGCCGCACGGCGTATGGCGGCACGGCGGTCTGCGCGTAGCCGTTGCGCGCGGTGTCCATCAGGATCCGCTCGCCGCGGTTGGCCTTCCGGAACTCTGTGGTCAGCTCGTCCGGATGAGCATCCGCAAGCACGCGTCCGATGTCGCGCGCGAGCTCACGCACCTCCTCGAACCCCGCACGGCGCCGCAGTGGAGTCCACACGTGGATCCCCTTCGAGCCCGTGACCTGCGCGAAGGGTGTGAAGCCGAGCTCGCGCATCAGCTCGCCGGTCCAGCGGGCGGCGCGCCGGACCGCCGCGAAGTCGCCGCCCGGCGGCGGGTCCAGGTCGATCACGAGCCGGTCGGGCTGCCAGACACGGTCTGCGCGCGAGAGCCAGACGTGCGGCGTGACCGTGTTCTGGCCCACCAGGTAGACGAGCGTTGCGGCATCGCAGATCACAAGGTGCGTGACGCTCCCGTTCGCCTTCGGCACCTCCACGCGCTTGACCCAGCCGGGGAAGTAGTCCGGGATGTCCTTGTGGAAGAAGCCCTTGCCGTCGATCCCGTCGGGGAAGCGCTGCATGCTGATCGGCCGGTTCCGGACGTGCGGCAGCATCCATTCCCAGACCCGCTCGTAGTAGTCGGCGAGGTCGGCCTTGGTGATGCCCTCGCCGGGGAACAGGACCTTGTCCGGGTGCGTGATCTCGACGGTTCTCACGACGGCAGCTCGCGCACTACCTCGCGGGCGGGCTTGTCGTCGCGCAGGCCGATGTAGCGCGGGTGGCGCAGGCGCCCGTCGCGCGTCCATTCGGCGAACCCGACCTGGGCCACGAGCTCCGGGCGCACCCAGCGCGTGCTCGGCGGGATCGGCTTGAAGGGCTCGAAGGGCGACTCCGGCTGCTCCCGCTCGCGCAGCTTCGCGCCCAGCTCACGCAGGGTGGCGTGGTCGAAGCCCGTGCCGACCTTGCCGGCGTAGCGGAGCAGGTCGTCGCCGCGCTCGTGGTAGCCCACGAGCAGCGCGCCGAACTCGGTGCGCGAGCCCTTCGGCGCCGTGAAGCCGCCGATCACGAGCTCCTGCTCCGCGTGGCACTTCAGCTTCAGCCAGTCGCGCGAGCGGCCGCCTCGGTACGGGCTGCCCGCGCGCTTGGCGATCACGCCCTCGAGTCCCTTCTCGCAGGCCTCGCGGTAGAGCTCCTCGCCGTGCTCGCCGTTGCGGTGCGGGTTGAACCGGATCGGGCCGGCGAAGTCGAGCGCCCTGCGCAGGCGCGCCTTGCGCTCGCGCAGCGGGAGCGGGCGCAGGTCCTCGCCCTCGTGGCGCGGAAGGTCGAAGACGTAGAGGAACACCGGCACGCGCTCGCGGGCGCGCTGCTGGAGCCGGGCGAAGCTCGTCACGCCGCCCTCGAAGGCCACGATCTCGCCGTCGGCGATGAAGTCGCGTGAGGGCTCGCGCTCCAGGGCGCGCACGAGCTCGGGGAACTGGTCGTTCATGCGGCGCGCGGTGCGCGACATCAGGCTCACGCCGCCGGCGTCGCGGATCGCGATGCAGCGGATGCCGTCCAGCTTGCGCTCGAAGATCCAGTCCGGGTCGGAGAACGGCGTGTCGGCAAGCACGGCCTTCATCGGCTCGATCACGAGCCGAGCTCCTCGATCGTCCTTCCGCTCTTGACCGACTCGGGCCGCTCTGTGACCGGGTCGCCGCTGTCGGCCTCCTCGTCGCGCCGCTTCACGAGCAGCCAGCGGCGCCCGTCGATCTGCCGGAGCGACCACCCGCCGTGCAGCTTCTCGCCGTCGAGCCAGAACGACGCGTGGCCGGCGTCGAGCGCCTCCTCCATCGGCTCCTCGCGCAGGTTCTCGTAGGTGCCGCGGTCCCAGACGATCACGGGGCCGGCGCCGTAGCTGTTCTTCGGGATCACGCCCTCGAACTCGCCCCAGGAGAGCGCGTGGTCGTCCACGGCCATCGCGAGTCGCTTGTCGCGCGGATCGAGCGACGGGCCCTTCGGCACGGCCCAGGAGCGATAGGTGCCGGCCACCTCGAGCCTGAAGTCGTAGTGCATGCTGGTGGCGTCGTGCTGCTGGATCACGAAGCGGGGCATGTCACGCCCCGGTACCCCGCTGAAGTGGCTCGATAGTCAGCGGTCCCTCGTGTCGCGTCTCGACCTGAAGCGTCGAGTGCGCCACGCCGAAGCGCGCGCTCAGGAGCTCGGCCAGCTGGCGGCGGTGCGCCTGGGTGTCGCAGCCCGCGCGCACGGTCACGTGCGCGGACATCGCGGGGAAGCCCGAGGTGACCTCCCAGATGTGCAGGTCGTGCACCTCCACGACGTGCTCCTGCGCGGCGAGCAGCCTGCCGATCTCGTCCGGGTCGAGGTCGCGCGGCGCGGCCTCGAGCAGCACCCGGCCCGACTCCCGCAGCAGCCCGTAGCCGGAGCGCAGCATCAGAGCGGCCACGACGAGCGCCGCGATGCCGTCCGCGCGCGAGAAGCCCGTCAGGAGCACGACGGCGCCGGCGATCGCGGTCGCGACGAACGCGAACAGGTCGGTGAGCACGTGCTGGAACGCGCCCTCCACGTTGAGGCTGCGCCGCTCCGCGCCGGCGAGCGCCATCGTGGCCGCGAGGTTGACCGCGATGCCGACCACCGCCACCGCGAGCACCACGAGGCCCTCCACCTCGGGCGGGTCGAACAGCCGCCGGACGCCCTCGATCACGATCACGAGCGCCAGTGCCACCAGCGTGGCCCCGTTCAGCTGAGCGGACAGGATCTCGCCGCGCCGGAAGCCGAACGTGAAGCGGCCGCTGGCGGGCCGCCTGGCGAGCGACGCCGCGAACAGCGCGAGTCCGATGGCCGCGGCGTCGGTGAGCATGTGCGCGGCGTCCGAGAGCAGCGCGAGCGACGAGGCGAGGATGCCCGCCACGACCTCGGCCGCCATCAGCCCGAGGATCAGCGCGAGAGCGACGCTGAGACGTCTCGTGTCGTCCGTGTGGACGTGCGTGTGCGCGTGGTCGTGCATGCGTCGTTTGTCGTGAGGATAGGTGGGTACCCCCGCAGCGAATGCGAGTCGTGGTCGTAGGTGCGAGCGGGAACGTCGGCACCAGCCTGCTCCGTTCGCTGGCCGACGAGGACTCCGTCGAGTCGGTCGTGGGCGTGGCGCGGCGCGTACCGAAGCGCTCGTTCCCGAAGACCGAGTGGCGCGAGGCGGACATTCGCAGCACGCCACTCCGGCCGCTGTTCCAGGACGCC
Source organism: Thermoleophilaceae bacterium (assembly GCA_036009005.1). Taxonomy (GTDB): domain Bacteria; phylum Actinomycetota; class Thermoleophilia; order Solirubrobacterales; family Thermoleophilaceae; genus JACVRW01. The sequence goes on from DASYMP010000207.1 coordinate 3,878, forward strand.
GACGTTGTCGTCCACCTCGCCTGGTTGATCCAGCCCGGCCGCGACAAGCAGCAGCTGCATGCGGTGAACGTGGACGGGAGCGCGCGCGTGTTCACGGCCGCCGCGGCCGCCGGTGTCCCGTCGCTCGTCTACGCGTCGTCCGTGGGGGCCTATGCGCCCGGCCCGAAGGACCGCGCCGTCGACGAGAGCTGGCCCACCACGGGCATCCGGAGCTCGTTCTACGCGCGCCACAAGGCCGAGGTCGAGCGCATCCTCGACCGGTTCGAGCAGGACCATCCGGACACGCGCGTGGTGCGCCTCCGTCCGGGACTGATCTTCAAGCGCGACGCGGCCTCGGGGATCCGGCGCCTGTTCGCCGGCCCGTTCCTGCCGGGCGCGCTCGTGCAGCCACGGCTGATCCCGGCGGTGCCCGCCCACGAGCGGCTGATCTTCCAGGCCCTGCACTCACACGACGCCGGCGAGGCGTACCGGCTCGCGATCGTGAACGGCCAGGCCCGCGGCGCCTACAACATCGCCGCCGACCCGGTGATCGACGCCGACCAGCTCGCCCAGGCGCTGGGAGCACGAAAGCTGCCCGTGCCGGGCGGCCTCCTGCGCGGAGCCGCCGCGCTCACCTACCTGCTGCGCCTCCAGCCGAGCGAGCCGGGCTGGCTCGACATGGCGCTCGCCGTCCCGATCATGGACACCACCCGCGCCCGCACCGAGCTCGGCTGGCAGCCCGCCTGGAGCTCGACCGGCGCGCTCCTCGACCTGCTCCAGGGGATCCACGACGGCGCCGGAATCGACACACCCCCGCTGGAAGCCGGCAACGCAGGCCCCCTGAGAGCCCGCGAGCTGGCCAGCGGCGTAGGAGCGCGCCTGGACGCAGCGCGCTCACCAACGCAGCGCTAGCCCGCGCGGGGCCGCGGCACTGAGGATCTCGACAGTCCTGGATAGGGGGCGTATAGGACCACCTAGTCAGGACTGTCGGTGGATTAGGGCGCGTTTGCCGGTGGCTCGGCGGGCGCTGGTGCCGGCGCAGGCGCTGTGTCCGAGGGCGCCGGCTCGGGCGCAGGCGCCGGGGCGGTCGTCGTGGGCGTGGTGGGCGCGGCGGGCGTGGTCTCCTGCTCGGCGTCGGGAGAAGCCTGCCCGGACGGAGTCGCATCCTCAGTGCTGCCGTTCGTCGACGCCCCGCCGCCGCTCCAGAACGTCGTCCGCCCGGCGCCCTTGCCCACGGAGCCGCCGCTGACCAGGTCCACGGTCGTGATCGCGGCCACGGCGACCACGAACGCGATCGCCGCCGTGACCGCCACCGCGCTCAGCGCCACGCGCCGGCGCGACCGGGCCGGGCGAGCGGTGGCGCCGGTGCCCGCGCGCGCGCTCTGCCTGTAGACGCGCACCGGCCCCGCGGTGCCGCTCAGGGCGGCCGGCTCGTCGCGCGTCGCCGACGCGGCGCGCGGCGCTCGCACCTCGCGCTCGCTCGTCCAGGCGCGTGCGATTCGCTCCGTCGGGCGGTGCACCGCCTCGCTGATCAGCGCCACCAGCGCAGGGGTGAGCGCCGCGGCGACCCAGGTTCCCGCGATCCAGAGTTGCGAGGTGACGGCAGCTGCCGCGGCCGACGCTGCGCTTGCTACAAGCAGCGTCCGCATGTTCACGCGGCGCTCCTCCTCGCGCTCGGCTGAGCTGGCGGGAGGCATGGGAACCGGGCAGAGTAGCGACTGTGCGCGAAGCGGACGTGATCGTCGTGGGGGCCGGCCTGGCGGGTCTCGCGGCGGCTCGGGAGCTCACCGCGAGGGGCAGGTCGGTGCTCGTCGTCGAGGCACGCGACCGCGTGGGCGGGCGCGTTCTGAATCACGGGATCGGCGACGGCAAGGTCGTGGAGGTCGGAGGGCAGTGGATCGGCCCCACGCAGGACCGGCTCGCGGGGCTCGCGGCCGAGCTGGGCGTCACGACGTTCCCGACCCACGCCACGGGCCACAACCTGCTCGAGTACGGCGGCCGCGTGCGGCGCTACAGGGGAACCATCCCGCGCATCAACCCCGCTGTGCTGGTCGACGTGGAGCGCGCGCAGCGGCGGCTCAACCGGCTGGCGAAGAGCGTGCCGCTCGACGCGCCATGGGAGGCGCCGAACGCCGAGAGGCTCGACGGGCAGACGGCCGCGACCTGGCTGCGTCGCAACCTCGCGACGAGGTCCGGCCGGATGCTGCTCACGCTCGGGATCGAGGCGGTCTGGGCCGCGCAGCCGGAGGACATGTCGCTCCTCCACGTGCTCTTCTACATCCACTCGGCCGGCAGCCTCGAGCTGCTGTTCGACACCGACGGCGGCGCCCAGCAGGACCGCTTCGTGGGCGGCTCGGAGCTGATCGCCGCTCGCATGGCCGAGGAGCTCGGCGCCGACAGGGTGGTCCTCGGCGCGCCCGTCCGGCGGATCCAGCACGGTCGCGGCGGCGTGACCGTGCACGCCGACGGCGCCCCGGCGCGCGGACGGCGCGCGATCGTCGCGATCGCGCCGACGCTCGCGGGGAGGATCTCCTACGACCCGCCGCTGCCCGGCTTCCGCGACCAGCTCACGCAGCGGATGCCGCTCGGGACCGTCGCGAAGTGCATGGCGATCTACAGCGAGCCTTTCTGGCGCTCCGAGGGCCTCTCCGGCCAGGCCACGAGCGAGCTCGGCCCGGTGCGACTGATGTTCGACAACTCGCCACCGGACGGTTCGCCGGGCGTGCTGCTCGGCTTCCTCGAGGGCCGCCACGCGCGCGAGCTCGGACGCCTCGGCCCGAACGAGCGTCGCACCGCGGTGATCGAGTGCTTCACGCGGATGTTCGGTCCGCGGGCAGCCAGGCCGGACGACTACGTGGAGCGGCTCTGGGCCGAGGAGGAGTGGACGCGCGGCTGCTACGGCTGCCACATGCCGACCGGTGGCTGGACGGGCTATGGGCGGGCGCTGCGAGCCCCGATCGGCCCGCTGCACTGGGCGGGCGCCGAGTACGCGCAGGTCTGGAACGGCTACATGGACGGCGCCGTGCGCTCGGGCGAGGCCACTGCGCGCGAGGTGGTTGAGCACCTGTGACCGGGTACGGAAGAGGCATGGGAAAACTTGACGACAAGCGGGTTGCGTTTCTGGCGGCGGACGGGGTGGAGCAGGTCGAGTTGACCGAGCCCTGGAAGAAGGTCGAGGAGGAGGGCGGCACGCCCGAGCTGGTCTCGCTCGAGAGCGGCGAGGTCCAGGGCTTCAACCACCTCGACCACGGCGACACCTTCGAGGTCGACAAGACCGTCCAGGAGGCGAGCGAGTCGGATTACGACGGCCTCGTCCTGCCGGGCGGCGTGGCCAATCCCGACTTCCTGCGAGGCGACGAGGACGCCGTGGCGTTCGTGCGCTCGTTCTTCGAGGCGCACAAGCCGGTGGCCGTCATCTGCCACGGCCCCTGGACGCTCGTCGAGGCCGACGTGGTCCGCGGCCGGAAGATCACCTCCTGGCCGACGCTCAGGACGGACATCGTCAACGCCGGAGGCAACTGGGTCGACGAGGAAGTCGTCGTTGACAACGGCCTCGTGTCGAGCCGGAATCCGGACGACCTCCCGGCTTTCTGCGACAAGATGGCCGAGGAGATCTGCGAGGGCGAGCACGCGGGACAGACGGCCGCGACCAGCCGTTAAGCGCTCATTGCGCCTACCGCATTCGGAGTATTTCCCGGGGTGAGCGGGTAACGCCCAGATTGACCTTGCCCAAGTAGGAGGGAATCTTGATGTTGACGACGCCGCGGCTCTTGACCGCGCTCGCTGCCGCCCTGATGTTCGCGATCGCAGGCTGCGGAGGCGGTGGTAGCGACAGTGGGAGCTCGGCGCCGGATGCCAAGAAGGCCGGCACGGCCAAGGCGTCCGGGAACGTCACCTGGTGCATCGGCAAGGACACGAGCGGTGCGTTCGGCACGGTCGTCGACAACTTCAACAAGGCGAACCCGAACGCGAAGGTCAAGCTGCTCGAGCTCCCGGAGGACGCGGGCGAGCAGCGACGGCTTCAGATCCAGCGCCTGCGGGCCAAGTCGTCCGAGTGCGACGTGCTCGGCATGGACGTGATCTGGACCGCCGAGTACGCCGCGCAGAACTGGCTGCTCGACGTGTCCGACTTCATCTCGCAGAACGGCGGCAAGTACATCAAGTCGACCGTCGACACCACCGAGTACGAGGGCAAGAACTGGGGCGTCCCGTTCAACTCGAACGCCGGCTTCATCTACTACCGGACCGACCAGGTGGATTCGGCGCCGAAGGACTGGGAGACGCTCTACAAGGACGCCGCGAAGGGCGACGGCGTGGTCTACCAGGGCTTCCGCTACGAGGGCCTGACGGTGAACTTCCTCGAGCTCCTCTACAGCGCCGGCGGCAGCGTCCTCTCAGACGACGGCAAGCAGGCGACCGCCGATTCGCAGGAGGTCAAGGACGTCCTCAAGTTCATGTCCGACGGGATCAAGAACGGCTCGGTGCCGAAGGCGGTCACGACGTACAAGGAGGAGGAGTCGCGACGGGCGTTCGAGTCCGGCAACGCCACCTTCATGCGCAACTGGCCGTACGCCTACTCGCTCGGCAAGGACTCGAAGATCGCGGACAAGTTCGACATCGCGAACTTCCCCGGCTTCAAGGGCAACAAGGGCGCCGGCGTGCTCGGCGGCTACAACCTCGGCATCTCGGCCTACTCGAAGAACCCCAAGGGTTCGCTCGCGTTCGCGGAGTTCGCAACCTCGCCCGAGCAGCAGAAGCTGATGGCGACGGAGGCATCGCTGCCCCCGACGCTGACCGAGGCGTACGACGACCCGGCCGTCAAGAAGGCAATGCCGTTCGCCGCGGAGCTGCGCACCGCGATCGAGCAGGCGCAGCCGCGTCCGGTGTCGCCGGTGTACCCGCAGATCAGCGAGGCGATCTACAACAACGTCTACGCCGCTCTGCAGGGCGACATGTCGCCCGACCAGGCCTCGAGCAAGATGAACGAGGAGATCCAGAAGGCACTCGAGACGTTCTAGGGGCATGGAAGCCGCATCGGCGAGATTGGGGCGCGGCAAGCGCCGCAAGCGTAAGACCTACGGAAGCGAGGAGCGGCGGCTCGCCGCGCTGCTCCTCACCCCGGCCATGGCGGTCATCGCCCTGGTCGCGGCGTATCCGATCGGATATGCCATCTGGCTGTCGCTGACCGAGTACAGCGTGCGCGTGCCCGGCAAGTGGCGCTTCGCCGGGTTCGACAACTACACCCAGGCGTTCGGAGACTCCGACTTCTGGCACGCGGTGCTCAACACGTTCCTGTTCACCGGCGTCTCGGTGACGCTCGAGCTGATCATCGGCCTCGGTATGGCGCTCGCCATGCACGAGGCCTTCCGCGGACGTGGACTCCTGCGCACGGTCGTCCTCGTGCCGTGGGCCGTGCTCACGGTGGTGAGCGCGATCACCTGGCGCACGCTGTTCGAGCCCAATCTCGGGCTCGCCCCGGTGATCCTTGGCAAGATCGGCATCGGCGGCGACATCGTCTGGCTCGGCCAGCAGGGCTACTCGATGGCGGTGATGATCCTCGCCGACGTGTGGAAGACGGCGCCGTTCATGGCGCTGCTGCTGCTGGCGGGCCTCCAGGTGATCCCGGACGACGTGTACGACGCCGCGAAGGTCGACGGCGCCACCACCTGGCAGCGCTTCCGCCGCATCACGGTGCCGCTCCTGATGCCGGCGATCCTCGTCGCGCTGATCTTCCGCACGCTCGACGCGCTGCGGATCTTCGACCTTCCGTACGTGCTCACGGGTGGCGCGAACGGCACCACGACGCTGTCGCTGATCGCCCACCAGGAGCTCACCACGAACCGGCTGATCGGATACGGCTCGGCCCTGTCGGTGCTCACGTTCGTGATCGTGATGGCCGTCTCGTTCGTCTACATCCGGACGGTCGGCGGGAACATCAAGTCACTGGCGGAGGAGGGCTGATGGAGGCCTCTGGCGGAGTCGTCACTCCGGGCACGGGCGTGCGCGACGAGGCGAAGAAGCGCGAGGAGGCGCGCGCGCTCGACAGGCGCGGTCCTCAGCGCAACTGGGTGCGACCGCTGTTCATGTGGATCGCGGTCGTGTTCATCTGCGTCTTCTGCCTGTTCCCCTTCTACTGGCTGATCAACGTGTCGCTGAAGACGGGCTCGGACCTCTCGCAGGCGGACATCTTCCCGCCCTCCCCGACGCTCGACAACTACTCGTCGATCTTCAAGAACAACGACTTCACGTCGGCACTCAAGAACAGCGTGATCATCACCACCATCACCACGATCCTCGCGCTGATCGTGGGCTCGTTTGCGGCCTACGCGCTCGCGCGGCTGCGCTTCAAGCGCAAGTTCCTGGTCCTCGCGCTGATCCTGTCGATCTCGACGTTCCCGGCGATCGCGATCGCCGCTCCGATCTTCAAGCTCTGGACCGACATCGGGCTCTACGACACGCGCGTCGGGCTGATCCTGCCCTACCTGACGTTCGCGCTGCCGCTCGCGATCTACATCCTCACGTCGTTCTTCAAGGAGATACCGAAGGAGCTCGAGGAGGCGGCGCTCGTCGACGGGGCGACCTACTTCCAGGCGTTCCGCAAGGTCGTGCTGCCGCTCGCGGCGCCCGGTCTCGTCACGGCGGGGCTGCTCACCGCGTTCTTCGTCTGGAACGAGTTCCTGCTCGCCGTGACGCTCACGAGCTCGCCGGACGCCTTCACAGTGCCGGTGTCGGTGGCGAACTTCACCGGCAGCCAGAAGTTCGAGGTACCGCTGGGCACGATCAGCGCCGCCTCGGTGGTCATCACGGTTCCGCTCGTGCTCGCCGTGATCATCTTCCAGAAGCGCATCGTGGCCGGCATGACAGCGGGAGCGGTCAAGGGTTGAGCTGGTGGGACAACGCGGTCATCTATCAGGTCTATCCGCGCTCGTTTCAGGACTCTGACGGCGACGGAATCGGCGACCTGCGCGGGATCGAGAAGCGTCTCGATCACCTCGCCTGGCTCGGCGTCGACGCGCTCTGGCTGTCGCCGATCTACCCGTCGCCGATGCACGACACCGGCTACGACGTGGCCGACTACACCGCCGTCGATCCGGTGTTCGGCTCGATCGACGACTTCGACAGCCTCGTGGACGCCGCTCGCGCGCGCGGCCTGCGGGTGCTGCTCGACCTCGTGCCGTGCCACACCTCGACCGAGCACCCCTGGTTCCGTGAGCACCCCGACTGGTACATCTGGGCGGAGCGCCCGAACAACTGGGTGTCGGCGTTCGGCGGCTCGGCGTGGAGCCAGCTCGACGGCCGCTGGTACCTGCACTCGTTCTATCCCGAGCAGGCCGATCTCGACTGGCGCAACCCCGAGGTCGTCGCGGCGATGCAGGAGGCGCTCCGCTTCTGGCTGCGACGCGACATCGCGGGCTATCGCGTCGACGCGATCGACCGGCTGCTGAAGGACCCCGAGCTCCGCGACGACCCGCCGGCGAGCGAGCCGTTCGGCCTGCCGCTCGGCGATGCGGAGTCGAAGCTCGCCCTCACCAACTCGCGCAACGCGCCCGACACGGGGGAGGCCCTGGCGCGCATACGCGAAGCCGTGGGCGACTCGCTGCTCGTGGGGGAGGTGTACCTGCCGAGCGCAAGGTGGCAGCCCTACCTCGATCACCTCGACGTGGCGTTCGCGTTCGAGCTGCTGCACGCGCCCTGGGACGCCGGGCGCCTGCATGCCGCGATCGAGGAGTCGACGCGCCGGCCCGGCGCGGCGTGGGTGCTGTCGAACCACGACTTCGGGCGGCTCGCCTCGCGCTTCGGCGCGGACAACGCGCGTGCGGCGGCGCTGATGCTGCTGACGCTGCCGGGTCCGGCGTTCCTGTTCCAGGGCGACGAGATCGGGCTCACCGACGGCCGCGGCGGCGAACGCCGCTTCGACCGCTTCGACCGCGACCGCTACAGGCACCCGATGCAGTGGGACGGCTCGTCGAACGGCGGGTTCACGACCGGTGACCCGTGGCTCCCTGCGGTCGACCCCGAGCGCACCAACGTGGAGGCGCAGCGCGAGGACCCGGACTCGACTCTCTCGATGGTGCGTGACCTGCTGGCGCTCAGGCGCGTGCTCGACCCGGAGCTGAGGCTGCTCGACGCCCCGGAGGGCGTGCTGGCGTACGCGCGCGGCGACCACACGATCGCCATCAACACGACGGGCGAGTCGCGGCCCGCGCCGCTGCGCGGCGACCTCGTGCTGGAGACACAGCGCGGTGCCTTCCGGGACGGGGCGCTCGTTCCGCACGCGGGGGCGATCACGATGGGATTGCCAGCTTCGTAGAAGGGGTAGAACCTCGCAAATGGCGGACATCAAGCTCGACCACGTGACGAAGCGGTTCCCCGACGGCTACGAGGCGGTCCGGGACATGAACCTCGAGATCAAGGACGGCGAGTTCATGATCCTCGTGGGCCCGTCCGGATGCGGGAAGTCGACCGCACTGCGGATGATCGCCGGGCTCGAGGACATCACCGACGGTGACCTGATCATCGGCGGCGACGTGGTGAACGAGCGCCCGCCGAAGGACCGCGACATCGCGATGGTATTCCAGAACTACGCGCTCTACCCGCACATGACGGTGCGCGAGAACATGGGCTTCGCCCTGCGGCTGCGCGGGCTGGACAAGGGTGAGATCAACGAGAAGGTCGAGAACGCCGCGCGTGTGCTCGACCTGGAGCCGCACCTGGACCGGAAGCCGTCGCAGCTCTCGGGCGGCCAGCGCCAGCGCGTGGCGATGGGCCGCGCGATCGTGCGCGACCCGGCCGCCTTCCTGATGGACGAGCCGCTGTCGAACCTCGACGCGAAGCTGCGCGTCCAGATGCGGACCGAGGTCTCGCGGCTTCAGCAGCGGCTCGGCACGACCACGATCTACGTGACGCACGACCAGACGGAGGCTCTCACCCTCGGCGACCGCGTGGCGGTGATGCGCTCGGGCGTCCTCCAGCAGGTGGGAGCGCCGATGGAGCTCTACAACGAGCCGGTCAACCTGTTCGTGGCCGGCTTCATCGGGTCGCCGGCGATGAACTTCATGCCCGCGACCGTGCAGGGCGACACCGTGAAGCTGCCGTTCGGCGACGTGCGACTGCCGCGCGAGCTGCACGACCGCGTGAGCCGCGCGGAGGGCCGCCAGCTGATCGCCGGGATCCGGCCGGAGCACTTCGAGGACGCGAAGCTCGTGGGCGAGGCACGCGATCGCGGCGCGACCTTCACCGCCCACATCGACGTGCTCGAGTCGCTCGGCTCGGAGCTGTACGCGCACTTCAAGGTGTCCTCCGACGCGACGATCGAGTCGGCGGAGCTGCGCGAGCTGGCCCAGGACGCCGGCGGCGGCGAGATCCCGATGGAGGGCGACGAGGGCAGCATCGTCGCCAGGCTCGACCCGGCCAGCCAGGTGAGGCAGGGTGCGGACGCGGAGCTGTGGGTGGACGCCACGCGCCTCCAGCTGTTCGACCCGGAGGACGGGCGCAACCTCGTGGTGGACAGCTCGGCGCCCGCCGCGGTGGGCGCGGAGGCGGCGGGCGAGCAGCCCGCTACCTCAACTCCCGACGAAGCCTCCTGACCATCGTGTCGTCGTCGCCGCTCGGGCTCTCGAGGTCCCGGCGGATCGCGTCGATCACGGCGTCGTCCCATTCGTGCGTGCGCAGGATCAGGTAGCGCAGGTGCGCGACCTTCATGTACGCCTCGGTGTCCGTGACGTCCTTGGGCACGAGGTGTGCCTCGTGCAGCATCTCGAGCACGGGCTCGTACTCCTCGCGGAACCACGCCTCGGCGACCTCCTGCCGTGACATCGGCTCACCGCGCGCCTGGCTCGCCCTGAAGCCCCACGCCTCCACCGCCTCGGCCAGAGCCGCGTAGCGCCACTCGTCGCTGAGGTGGATCTTCCCGCGCACCTCGGTCGCGAGCGGTACGCGCTCGAAGAAAAGCCGCTGGTGGCTCTTCAGCGGCAGATCCCTCAGACGGATCTCACGCTCCGCACCGACCTGCGTGAGCACCTCCGTCACGTATGCGGCGATGTCGCGGTAGCCGAGCGCGTGTGCCACCGACACGCGGTGGTGGCCGTCCTTCACGAAGTGGAGCTCGCCGATCCGGTACACGTCGATCGGCGGCATCGCCTGGCCCTTGCGCTGGGCGAGGTTGATGCGCTCCCAGCGCTCCCGCACGCGCGGGGAGGTCGGCCGGAAGGAGCGGTCGAACTCGCGCGAGCGGTCCACCGTCCCGACGATCGAGTCGAGCGGGATCAGCTGCTCGCCGAGCCGGCGCTCGCCGGTCCGGCCGAGAGCGCGCGCCACCTCCTCGAACGGGAGGATGTGGTTCACGTCGTCCGCTCGCCGGAGCCGGGCGGACAGGCGGGCCAGGGCGCGCCTTCGGCGCGCGCGGCTGAAGTCGAACTGCGCGTCCGCTCGGGGTAGTCCGGTGTCCCGGGCCATTACCTCCTCAGTGTTACAGCGTGGTGGCGAGCAGTCGCGTTGGCCGAGGCGTCGGCCGCGATCGCGGCCACGTCCGCATGCACGCTCCCACCTCTCCTCAGCGCGCGCCGTGCCGCTCTCGGAACCGCCACGGTGAGCGTGGTGAAGCCGCGCTCGGCGGGTGTGGTGGCCCTCGCGCGGCGCGTCCGGCCGTCGATCGTGGCGGTCGCGCCCGCGAGGCAGTCGTGGTCGGGGCAGCGAAGCTTCACGACGATGCCGCCGGCGGCGAGCGGGTGCTGCGTGGTCGCGATCCGGGTCCGGAGGCGGGGCGGGGTGGTGTCGTCGCTCTTCGGGGCGGCGCACTTCCCGGCGATCAGGTCGCGTGCCTCGCTCAGGTGGGGCTGGTAGCCGGAGCGGTTCCCGGGCGCCGGGCGCTCCACGTCGGCGATCCAGATGCCGAACGCGCTCTCGTCCGCCGCCGGGTCGGGCCGCCCCTCGGCCACGCGGCGCTGGCGCACGAGGCCGGCCGTGTCGAGGAACCAGCGAAGCTGAAGGTCCGGGTTCCTCGGAAAGCCGCGGTATTCGCCCGCGTTCAGCGTGCGGCTCATGCCGAAGAAACCCGCGTAGCTCGCGCCGCGCAGGTTGCGCAGGCCGCTCTCGGCGAGGCCCGCCATCACGGGCAGCTCACGCGGGAGACCGCGATCGGCCGCGCCGCGCGCCATCCAGCGGGCGATGCGCTCCTGTCCGGCGTCGTCGCCGGGATAGAGCGCCGGGCACGGCTCCGAGAAGTTCGGCGCCGGGGCGCCGCCCTGGGCGTGAACGGCGGCACTGAAGAACAGCGCGGCCACGCAGCCGGCCAGCACCGCGGCGGCCCTGCACGCGAACCGTCCTGTTCTACCCCCATAGCGGTACACCAGGCAGGACAGTTAACCGACGACGAGGCGGAATGCCCCCTTCGCCGCTCTGAAGCGGGCGTCGCCGGTGGTCACGAGCTCGCCGTCGACGTTCCAGCGCGTGCGGTCGGGCACCTGGACGTTCACGTGGCGGCAGCGGGTGTGGAACGCTCGTGGGTGTCCCGTGACGCTGCCGCGGCGGAGGCGGTAAGCGAGCGCGATCAGTCCGGGGCGCGGGCCGGCCTCGATCGTCACGGCCTCGAGCGCGCCGTCGCTCGGGTCGGCCTCCTCGAGGGCCACGCCGGCGCCGAAGGCGCCCGATGCCGCCACGGTGACCTGCCACGCCTCGCCGGCCAGCAGCTCGCGGCCGTCGCATTCGACGAGGCACGTGAGCGGCTTCGCCCGCAGTCCCGCGGCCACCGCGCCCAGGGCGTACGCGAGCGGGCCGAGCGTCTCCTTCCAGGAGCGTGCGTGCTCCGCGGCGGGTGCGGGCAGGCCCGCGCTGGCGACGTTCACGAACGGGCGCTCGTCGTTCATCCAGCCGAGCTCGAGCGGACGGAGCACGGTGCCGCGCACCGCGAGCCGGCACGCGGCTGAGAGCCCGGATGGCAGCCCCAACCTGCGTGCGAAGTCGTTGGCCGTGCCGGCGGGCACGACCGCGAGCGGGATCCCGGCCGCGCCGGCGGCCGCCGCCACCGGAGCAATGCTCCCGTCGCCGCCCGCGACCACGACGCGCTCCGCGCCGAAGGACAGCGCGGCCTTCAGCTCGTCGATGTCGAAGCGCCGCACCTCGGCGCCAAAGGACCGAAGCCGCTCCGCGCACAGCGCCGGGTCGCTCGTCCCCGAGCGTTCGTTTGCCACCAGCGCGACCGTGGTGGCCGCCCCCGCGGCGGCCTCGCGCGTCTTCCCTGACGCTTTCGTTCCTGCCATGCTCCTCGCCCCAATGGGTGCCCAGGCGCGCGTCTTCGTAACCCGCCGGCTGCCGGGTGGCGCCCTCGAGCGCCTCCAGGCGGCGCACGACGTGGAGGTGTGGCCCGACCGGCTTCCGCCGCCGCGGGAGGAGCTGATGGCGCGCGCTCCCGAGCTCGACGGGCTCCTGTCCATGCTCACCGACCGCGTCGACGCCGAGCTCATCGACGCGGCACCCCGCCTGCGCGCGATCTCGAACTACGCCGTCGGGGTCGACAACGTGGACGTGGACGCCGCCACGGCGCGCGGCATCCCGGTGGGGAATACGCCGGGAGTGCTCACCGAGTCGACCGCGGATCTCGCGATGGCGCTGATGCTCGGCATCGCGCGGCGGCTCGCGGAGGCCGAGAGCTTTGTCCGCGCGGGGGAGTGGAGGACCTGGGAGCCCGGCCTCATGCTCGGACGCGACCTGCACGGCGCGACGGTGGGCATCGTGGGCCACGGGCGCATCGGCCAGGCCGTGGGCCGGCGGCTGGAGGGCTTCGGCTGCGAGCTGCTCACCACCAGCCGGAGCGGCGGGGTCGCGCTCGATGAGCTGTTGGAGCGCTCGGACTTCGTGACGCTCCACTGCCCCCTCAACGCGGAGACGCGCGGGCTCATCGGCGCGGCGGCGCTCCGGCGGATGAAGCCGACCGCCTATCTCGTGAACACGGCGCGCGGACCGATCGTCGACACCGACGCGCTGGACCACGCGCTTCGGACTGGGGAGATCGCCGGCGCCGCCCTGGACGTGACCGACCCCGAGCCGCTACCCGCGGACCACCCGCTGCTCGACGCGCCCAACCTGCTCGTTGTGCCGCACGTGGGCTCCGCCACGCACGCCACCCGCGGGCGCATGGCCGACATCGCCGTCGACAACCTCCTGGCGGGCCTCGCGGGCGAGCCGATGCCGCACTCGGTCACTCGCCCAGCACCTTGATCACCATCCGCTTCGGCCGCCCGCCGTCGAACTCGCAGTAGAAGACCTGCTGCCACGGACCGAGGTCGAGCCGTCCATCTGTGACCGGGACGATCACCTGATGATGCACGAGCAGGTTCTTGAGATGGGCGTCGCCGTTATCCTCGCCGCCGCGGTGGTGGCGGTAGTCGCCCGGCTCGGGCAGCAGCTCGCGCGCCACGTCGTTAGCCGGCTCCTTCCAGCTCGGCGGGGCGATCTTGTCGAGCCACTCGAGCACGTCCTCGTGAAGCCCCTGCTCGTCGTCGTTGATCCAGACCGCGGCGGTGATGTGCATCGCACCGACCAGCACGAGGCCCTCCGCGACGCCCGCCTCGTCGACCGCGTCCTGCACGTCTTCGGTGATGCGGATGAACTCGCGACGGCGCTCCGTGTTGAAGGTGCGGTGGATCGTGTGAGACTTCATCTGGATGAACCTCGGTCTCGAAGGCAGGGTCTGTGTTGTGACCGGCGGCACGCGCGGCATCGGCGCGGCGGCCGCCCGCATGCTCGCGCAGGAGGGCGCTCGCGTGCTCACGGTGGCGCGCAGCGGCGCCGACGTGGAGCTCGACGTGACGGCCGCCGACGCCGGCGAGCGTGTCCTCGCGGCGTGCCCCAAGCCGCCCTGGGCGCTTGTGAACAACGCCGGCACGAGCCAGGCGCGGGCGCTCGACGAGCTCACGGACGCCGACTGGCAGGAGCAGTGGGAGCTGCACGTGATGGCGCCCATGCGCCTGATGCGCGCGCTCGGGCCGGCGATGGCCGACGCCGGCGGTGGGCGCATCGTGAACGTGAGCTCCTCGTCCGGCCGGCGCCCGTCGGGCCGGCTCGACATGTCCTACTCCGTGACGAAGGCGGCGCAGCTGTCGCTGAGCCGCGCGTTCGCGGACCTCTTCGCTGCGCGCGGCGTGCTCGTGAACGCCATCACGCCGGGCGCGGTCGAGGGCGAGCTCTGGAGGGGGGAGGGCGGCCTGGCGGACCAGATCGCGGCCCGGACCGGTCAGACACGTGAAGACGTGCTCGAGGCCACGCGCGCGAGCCCCCCGCTCGGCCGCATGGGCACGGACGACGAGATCGCCGCGGTGATCGCCTTCCTATGCTCGGAGCGCGCGTCGAACGTCGCCGGGGCCACCTGGGCAGTCGACGGCGGAACGGTGCCGACGGCCTAGAAGTCGGCGTCCGAGGCGCCGGACTCGCTGATCTGGGTGGTCGCCATCGCATTCCCGGCGAGGTCCGTGGCCGAGGCGCTCGGCGTCCAGCGCATCGTGCCGGCGCCCGGCGCCGCCTGCCACGCCGCGCCGCCGTTGGCGGTCGCGGTGCCGCCGATCGTGATCGTGATCGTCGACCCGCTCTGGACGATGGTCGACGACCCGAACGCCATGTAGCCCGTGGTGACGAAGTTCCTCCGCAGGTCGACGGTGCCGAGGGCGGCCTGCGTCGCACCGCTCCAGACCTGGAGCGTGTCATTCAGCCCGGCGTCCACGATCCGTACCGAGACGGTCATGGAAGCGCCGGTCCACCCGCTCAGGATGGAGCTCGACAGCAGCGTTTCCGTGGAGGTCAGCGTCATCGTGTCGCCCGCGTCCGGCCGGTTGGCAGTCGCGCCGCCGCTCGACGCCTGCAGGTCGGAGGCGGCCGGGGCGGTGTTGTCGACCACGTGGTTCGCGATCACCGCAGAGGTCGTCTGGTTGCCGGACGCGTCCGTCGCGATCGCTCGGAAGTCGTAGTTGCCGTCCGCGACCGTCGTCGTGTTGAAGGAGCACGAGAACGGTGAGGTGGCTCCGGTGCACGCCGTGGTCCACGTGTTCGCGCCCGCGGGCGAGCGCTGGTAGAGCACGGAGACGACGCCCGAGCCGCCGTCGCTCGTGGTCGACTGGAGCGTGATCGTGCCGCGCACGTAGGCGGCCGGCGCAGTCATCGACACGGTGGGCGCGGTGTTGTCGAACCAGCGCCCCGCAACCACAGCGGACGTTGTGGACGAGCCGAGGCTGTCGACGGCGATGGCGCGCAGGTCGTACTGCCCGTCGGCAGTGGCCGCCGTGTTGATCGTGCACGAGTAGGGCGCGGAGGTGTCGGTGCAGACGTCGGTCCAGACGCCGGCGCCCGCGGGGGAGCGCTGGAGCGTCGCGTGGTCCACACCGTTGCCGTCGGTGGCGGTGACACTCACCGTCACGGTGCCGTGGACGTGACCCGGGTCGACTACGGATACCGCCGGCCCGCCGTTGTTGACGTTGCGGCCGCTGTACGGCGTCGAGGTCGCGGTATTGCCCGCGTTGTCCGTCGCAAGCGAGCGGAAGTCATAGCTTCCGTCCGCGAGGCCCGTGGTGTTGAGCGAGCACGAGTACGGCGAGGTCGTATCGCTGCAGGCGTCGATCCACGTACCACTGGACGCGAGCTTGTACTGCAGGTTCAGCGAGGCCATGCCCGAGCCGGAGTCGGTGGCGTTGCCCGAGAGCGTGATCGTCCCAGCGAGAGGCGAGCCCGGGTCCACCATCGTGACGCTGCCCGGCGCCGTGTTGTCCACGCGCCGGCCCGTGACCACGGAGGAGGTGGTCGAGTTGGCCGCGAGGTCGACCGACACCGCGCGGAAGTCGTACAGCCCGTCGGTCAGCGTCGTCGTGTCGAGCGAGCACGAGTACGGCGAGCTGGCGTCCGCGCACACGTCGGTCCAGCTCCCGGCGCCGGCGGGCGAGCGCTGGATCCTCACGTTGGCGACGCCGGAGCCGCCGGTATCCGTCGCGGTCGCGCCGAGCGTCACGGTCCCGCGCAGATTCGCGCCCGGGTCGGTCATCGTGGCGGTGGGCGACGTGTTGTCGACCCGCCGGTTGGCGACCTTGGCCGAGTTCCTCGAGTTTCCGGCGAAGTCGGTCACCACCGCGCGGAAGTCGTACAGGGCGTCCGTCAGCGTCGTCGTGTCGAGCGAGCAGGTGTAGGGCGACGTGGTGTCGGTGCAGACGTCGGTCCAGGTGCTGCCCCCGGCGGGCGTGCGCTGGATCTTCACCGAAGCCACGCCCGAACCGGCGTCGGTCCCGGTGCCGGACAGCGTGACCGTGCCCGCGAGCGGCGAGCCCGGGTCGTTCATCGTCGCGGAGGCGGGGTTGGTGTTGTCGACCCAGCGGTTGGTGAGGACGGTGGAGCTGGTCGTGAATGCCGCGCCGTCTGTGATGACGACCCGCAGGTCGAGCTGGCGGTCGGTGATGGCGGTCGTGTCGAACGAGCAGCTGTACGGCGCGACGTTGTCGGTGCAGATCGTGGTCCAGCTGTTCGCGCCGGCATTCGAGCGCTGGAAGGCGACGGATGTCACGCCGGCGCCGTTGCCGTCCGCGGCGCTCGCGGTGAGCACGACCGTGTTCGCCAGGTAGGTGCCGGGATCGTCGAGCGAGCCCGTGGGCGCGGTGTTGTCGACCCTGCGGTTCGCGATCGAGGTCGACGCGGTCGTGTTGCCGGCGTTGTCGGACGCCAGCGAGCGCATGTCGTAGAGGCCGTCCGCGAGGGTCGACGTGTCGAAGGAGCAGGAATAGGGCGAGGTCGTGTCGGAGCACGTGGTCGACCAGCTGCTGCCGCCCGCGGACGTGGCCTGGAAGGCCAGCGACGCCATGCCGGAGCCGCCCGTGTCGGTCGCGCCGCCTGAGAAGGTGACCGACCCCTTGAGCGGAGTGCCGGGGTTCGTCATCGTGACGCTCGACGGCGCAGTGTTGTCGACCTGCCGGCTCGTGACCGTGGAGATCGCGGTGTTCGGGTTCGATCCGCTGTCGGTCGCCAGCGCGCGCAGGTCGTAGAGGCCGTTGGCGACCCCGGTGCTGTTCCAGGAGCAGGAGTACGGCGCGGAGCTGTCGGTGCAGATCGTCGTCCACGTGCCTCCGCCGGCGGGTGAGCGCTGGAACGCGACCGATGCGACGCCGCTGCCCACGTCCGTCGCGAGCGCGTCGAGCGTGACCGTGGCCCGGAGGTTCGCCCCCGGATCGGTGAGGCTCACCCACGGCGCCGTGAAGTCGTCGGCGGCGCTGAAGCTGTCCCCGGAATTGGCCGTCGAACCGCTGAAGTTCGCGCCGGTCGCGAGCACGGTGGAGGCGCTGAGCAGCGAGATCAGGCAGGCGAGAGCGACGAGCCTCCGCCGACGTGAGTTTCCACCGTTATTCCGCACAGTTATCTATCGGCAGCCGGGGCTTGCCCTTGATGCCCTCATGCCGCTTCGGGCGCCACAAACGGATCACCTCGTAGATCCCGAGCAGGATCACCGGGAGCAGGAGCACGAAGAAGCCCCCGCCGCGCCCGCGCACGGAACTGAAGACGCGGCCGATGTAGGGAATCCGGTACTGCACTCTGCCGATCCGGCCGCTGGCCGAAACCGACCACTTCTCGGTCGTGTTGTTGGCGTCTCCCTTGGTCACCATCGCGGCGGTCCCGTCGACGACGTCGACCCTGCGGAGCCGATGCGTGACCAGCTTCCGGTTGTTCTGCGGGTCGCGGAAGGTGACCACGTCGCCAATGCGGGCCTCCAACGGCGCGATCGATCGCACGACGACCACGTCTCCAGTGTGGATCGTGGGCTCCATGCTCCCCGACAACACGGTGAAGCTGCGCGCCCCGATCGCGTAGGGGCCGACCGCCGCGAGGGCGATGCCCACGACCAGGCCGGCCACTGCCCACGCCACGATTGCTACGCAGCGGCGGAGAAGGCGGCCGACCGCCGCGAACCCCGTCATCGCGCCTTCGTCCCGAGCTCGAGGGTCAGGTCCTCGACACGCGCCTGGTAGCCGCTCTGCGCGTGCGCGGGCAGCCGAACGCTGACGCTGAGCTGTGCGCGCTCACCCGGTGCGAGCGATGCTCCGCGGCGGCTGAAGGCGCGCAGCCCGGCGAGCGGACCGTCGAACAGCGGCCGGCCGGCCATGCGCACGGTCACGACGAGGGCTCTGTCGAGATCGCGACTCGAGGGCCGTCCGCGGACTGTCACGCGCAGC
The DNA here is from genome assembly GCA_036009005.1 of Thermoleophilaceae bacterium. Lineage (GTDB taxonomy): Bacteria > Actinomycetota > Thermoleophilia > Solirubrobacterales > Thermoleophilaceae > JACVRW01. Next base: position 22,048 of record DASYMP010000207.1, read on the forward strand.
GGGTCCGCCGTCTGGTTGCGCACCGTGGTCTGCGCGTCGAGGCCATCACGGTCGGTGCGCGGCCGCAGCCCGCGGCCCACCGCGAGCTGGCCGGCGGGCGAGACGCCCAGCTCGCCCGTGCTGTTGACGACCAGTCGCAGCTCGAGGCCCAGCTCACCCGGCCCCGGCGCCAGACGCCAGCCGAGCACGAGGAACGCCGCCAGGGCGAGACCCGCGAGGAACGCGAGTGCGCCGAGACGGCGGTCGAGTCTTTGCCGTGTGGCAATCATGGCCGGACGTGGCGGGGACCGCCCATGGGCGGTCCCCGCTCCGCTCCCCGATTCGCCTCCTGCACTAGTTGTTCTGCGCCTCGAAGACGAGCGAGTGCGTGCCGGTGCTGAGCCCCTGGGCAGCGTTGTCGTCCTGGAGCGTCGCGCGGACCTTGTAGGTGACCGCGTCGTTCTGCGACCAGCTGCCCTGACTCGCGCCGTTCGTCAGCGCCACGCCGCCGGCCCAGTTCGAGCCGAGTGCGTTCAGTGTGCCCGAGTAGACCGACGTCGATCCGGAGAAGTCGGAGCAGTCGGTCGCCGTGCCGCTGCCCTTCGTGATCGCCAGGTCGATGTACGAGTCAAGGCCCGTGCCGCTCGAGAAGGCGGAGCGGTACAGCTTGATCGTGTTCCCGAGCGAGCCCGTGTAGGTCACACGGACGCAGCGCTCGGCGAAGTCGCCGGGCTTCCGGTTCGAGACGTTGTAGGAGGCCGTGCCGCCGTCGTTGTCGGAGATCGACACCGTGCCGGCCGTGATCGAGTTGCCCGGGTTCGAGGTCGTGGACGAGAAGACCGCGAAGGCGCCGAACGCCGTGAGACTTCCCACCACGCCGATGATCGCGAGAGTGAGAAGTACCTTTCGTGTGGTTGTCATTTGCTACCTCCCTGCCTCGCGCTTGCGCCGTGGCTGGTCTGGGTCTGATGCGAATCGGATGGGGCGACGCCGAAGGGGAAAATCGATGTCGCCAAATCGTTGTCGGCCCCCGCCTCCCCGAAATGAGGTAGGTGGACGAATGTCCGAGGTCCGCGGGCCTGCGTAAGGTGGCCCCCGTGACCAGCGTTCCGTACCGGATAAGGCGCTCAGATCGCGCTCTACACGCGAGAATCCAGGTCGGCGCCGACGGCGTGGAGGTCGTGGTGCCGCGTCGCTTCCCTCTCCGGAACGTTGACTCATTCGTCCAGGAGAAACGTCCATGGATCGAACGGACACTGCGCCGGATTCGTGAGTCGGAAGCGGATTTTCCGCCCTCAAGGGCGTGTCACGGAGCCGAACTTCCGTACCTCGGCGAGCGCATCTACCTCGAAGTGGGGGTAAAGCCCTCCCGAAAGCGCGCTCATGTGGCGCGCCGGGGCTCCACTCTGCGCGTGGCGCTCGGGCCCGACACGCCGCTCGAGGAGGCGCTCGAGGCCTGGTACCGCCGCCGCGCGCGCGCCGAGGTGGCCCCGCGCCTCGACGCCGCGGTGGCGCGGGCGGGACGGAGCTACTCGAGGCTTCAGATCCGCGGCCAGCGCAGCCGCTGGGCCAGCTGCTCGACGAGCGGCACGATGAGCTTCAACTGGCGGCTGCTGCTGGCGCCGCCGGAGATCCTCGACTACGTCGTGGAGCACGAGGTGGCGCACCTCGACGTCCAGGACCACTCAGCACGCTTCTGGCGCCTCCTGGCCTCGCGCTGCCCGGACTGGCGCGAGCACGAGCGCTGGCTGCGCGCGCACGGGCACGCGCTGCGCCTACTCCCAGCGGAAGAAGCGCACGGCGAGGAATAGCCCGGCCACGGCCCAGACGGCCACCACCACGGCGGCCGTTGCCACGTCGGCGCCGCCTCCGCCCACGATTCCCTCGGACAGGCCGTCGATCAGGTGCTTCAGCGGCAGCGCCTCGGCGATCGCCTTGAGGGCCTCGGGCAGGTCCTCGGCGGAGTAGAAGACGCCCGAGATGAAGATCAGCGGCAGGAATACCGCGTTCGTGTAGGCGGGTGCGGCGTCCTGGTTCGGGATCAGGTGCGAGAAGGCGACCCCGAGCGAGGCGAAGCAGACGACCCCGAGCAGCGTGAAGCCCGCCAGCAGAAGCGGGTCGTGGGGCCAGTCGACCCCGTAGATCACGTTGCCGATCGCGACCACGAGCGCCACCTGGAGGAAGGCGTTCAGGGTGGCCGAGCCGATGAAGCCCGCCAGGTAGGCGCCCGCGGGCATCGGGGTGCCGCGGATCCGCTTGAGCACGCCCTCGTCGCGGAGCAGCGTGAGGTTGAACGCGAGCGCGGTGAAGGTCGTCGCGAGCACGCCCATGCCGGCCACGCCCGGGATCAGCACCTCGAGCTCGTCCGACTCGCTGGCGAACGCGGTCGCGATCAGCACCAGCAGCAGCAGCGGCAGCAGGAAGTTGAAGAACGCGGCGCTCGGGTTGCGCCAGAACAGCTTGCGCTCGAAGCGGAACTGCTCCCACGCCAGCGGAAGCGATCCGGGCGCACCGGGCACCGCCCGGTGCTTCCGGCCAGGCGGGCTCATACCTCGGCCTCCGCGGTCAGCTCGAGGTAGACCTCCTCGAGCGTCGGGCGGGTCACCTCGAGGCCGTCGAGCCGCTCCCCGCGCGCGATCACGTCGCGCGTGAGGCGGTGGAGCAGCTCGGTGGGGTCGTCGGTCTGGTGCTCCACGCGGCTGCCCTGTGACACGTAGGAGACGCGGTAGCGCGAGCTCCCGGGGCCGAGCTGGTCCGGCGGGCCCTCCGCGACGATCCTGCCCTCCTTCACGATCGCCACCCGGTCGGCTAGCTCCTGCGCCTCGTCGAGGTAGTGCGTCGTGAGGAGAACGGTCTTGCCGAGCTCCTTGAGCGTGCGGACCACGCCCCACGCGGTGCGGCGCGCGGCGGGGTCGAAGCCGGTGGTGGGCTCGTCGAGGAAGATCAGCTCCGGATCGCCGACGAGCGCCAGAGCGAGGTCGAGGCGGCGCCGCTGGCCGCCCGAGAGGTCCTTCGTGCGGGCGTCGGCCTTCTCGCGGAGGCCCACGAGGTCGATCGTCTCGCCGGTGTCGCGCGGGCGCTCGTACGCCTTCGAGAAGTGGTCGATCGCCTCGCGCACGGTCACGCGCGGGTAGATGCCGCAGCTCTGGAGCACGATCCCGACGCGTTGCTGAAGCTCGCGGTCGCGCTCGGCGGGGTCGTGTCCGAGCACCTTCACGTCGCCGCCGGAGCGGCGCCTGTAGCCCTCGAGGATCTCGACGGTCGTCGTCTTCCCGGCGCCGTTCGGGCCAAGGATTCCGAACACCTCGCCTCGCGCCACCTCGAACGAGACGCCGCGCACGGCCTCCACGGGTCCGTAGTCCTTGCGGAGGTCGTTCACCTCTATGGCCGGCGATGCCACCCCGCGAGGTTATCCAGCGGGCTGCGCGGCCCCGGGCGCCGCGTGTCGCCCGCCCGCCGAAAAGTTTTTCTCGCCGGGGCGCAAGTTTTTACGGAGCGCGCCGTTTCAGCGTGTGGATTTACGCAGGGGTACTACACGCCGGCGCCGGTGCCGCCCCTTCCCTCGCCACCAGAGAAGCGGGCGGCGCCGGCCCAGGCAGTGGCCTGAGTTGGCACCCCGTTCTCCGCCTCGAGCGCGAGGCCCTCCTCGAAGGTCAGCCCGATCCCCTCGATCGCCGCGCGCCTGTCGGCGAGCATCGTGTCCTGGGGGAAGCTCGCCAGCCCCTCCGCGAACTCGAGCGCACGCTCCACGTGCTGGCCGGCCGGGACCACCTCGGTCACGAGGCCCATGGCGAGCGCCTCGTCGGCGTCGACGATCCGGCCGCTGAGGATCATGTCGAGCGCTCGGCCCAGCCCGACGATGCGCGGCAGGCGCTGCGTGCCGCCGTCCACGAGCGGGACGCCCCAGCGCCGCTCCGGGAAGCCGAGCCCGGAGTTCTGCGTGGCGATCCGCAGGTCGCACCAGAGCGCGAGCTCGAGGCCGCCGGCCAGGCACCAGCCCGAGATGGCGGCGATCGTCGGCTTGGGGGAGATCACGCGGCTGATGCCGAGCGGCCCCCGCGGGTCGTCGAGCCGCGGGGCGAAGCTCTCGATCGCCTTGAGGTCCGCGCCCGCGCAGAAGGCCACGTCGCCCGCGCCGGTCACCACCAGCACGCGGGCGTCGTCGTCGTCGACGAAGCGGTCGTACGCGGCCGCGATCAGCTCGGCTGTGGGGCCGTCGATGGCGTTGCGCCGCTCCTGGCGGTCAATCGTGAGAAGAGCGGCCGCACCGCGGCGCTCGTAGGTCACCGGGTCCATGACCCGGAGTGCTACCAGCCGACGCGCTTGCGGAGCTCCACGGCCTTCCGCTGCTCCTTGCGGCGATCGAGGGCTCCCTGGATCCAGGAGGCCACGGCCACGAACACCGCGAAGAAGATCACGACGCCGAGCGAGAAGAACGTGATCACGCGGTCGTCGGTCTCGCCCCACAGACCCTCGCCGTTGTCGCCGGCGAAAGCGGTCGCGGCCGGGACGAGCCAGGCCGCGAGGACGAGTACGGAAGTGAGCCACCGCATGCGCCCGCAAGGATATCCTGCGCGGGTGGCTGACTCCTTCATGTGCATCGTGGAGATCCCGAAGGGAAGCCGAAACAAGTACGAGTTCGATCACGAGCACAACGTGATCAGGCTGGACCGCTTCCTGTTCTCGTCCGTGGTCTATCCGACCGACTACGGATTCATCCCGGACACGCTCTCGCTCGACGGCGACCCGCTCGACGTGATGGTGCTCGTGTCCGAGCCCACCTTTCCCGGCTGCATGATCGAGGTGAAGCCGATCGGGCTGTTCCGGATGGAGGACGACCAGGGCATCGACGACAAGGTCCTGGCCGTCCCGCTGACCGACCCCGGCTGGAACACGCTCGAGAGCCTCAACGGCGTCTCCGACCAGCTCCAGAACGAGATCGCGCACTTCTTCACGGTCTACAAGCAGCTCGAGAACAAGAAGGTGGAGGTCGACGGCTGGTACCCCTGCGAGGACGCGCTCAAGGTGATCGCGGCATCGCGCGAGCGGTTCATCCAATCGTCGGGTAACGCCCACTAGGGTTCCGCGCCGCCGTGTCGATCTTCGAGGCCATCGTCCTCGGGATCACGCAGGGTCTGACCGAGTTCCTGCCGATCTCGAGCACCGCGCACCTGCGCATCGTGCCTGCCTTCGCGGGCTGGGAGGACCCGGGCGCGGCGTTCACGGCGGTGGTGCAGCTCGGGACGATGGCCGCGGTGCTCCTGTACTTCCGCGCGGACCTGACGCGGATCGCGCTTGCGTGGCTGCGCTCGCTGCGCGACCCCGCGGCCCGCCGCACGCTCGACGCGCGGCTCGGCTGGTACATCGTGATCGGGACGATCCCGATCGGGATCTTCGGGCTCGCCTTCAAGGATCAGATCGAGAACGGCGCGCGCGACCTGTACCTGATCGGCACGGCGCTGATCGTGCTCGGCCTGGTTCTGCTCGTGGCCGAGCGGGCGGCCACGCACGACCGGCCTCTGGAGCGGATCACCCGGCGCGACGGCATCGCGATCGGCTTCGCCCAGGCGCTCGCCCTGGTGCCGGGTGTCTCGCGCTCCGGAGCCACGATCACGGCCGGGCTCTTCCTCGGCCTCGACAGGCAGAGCGCGGCGCGCTTCTCGTTCCTGCTGTCGGTGCCCGCGGTCGTGCTGAGCGGCCTGCTCGAATTCGCCTCGAACCTGGGCGACTCCGGCGAGCAGCACGTGGGCCTCGGCGCGCTCGCGGTGGCCACCCTGCTCGCCTTCGTGGTCGGCTACGCCTCGATCGCCCTCCTCCTCCGCTACCTCGCGCACCACTCGACGATCCTGTTCGTGGTCTACCGAGTGGCGCTGGGCGCGCTGGTGCTGGCGCTGGTCGGTGCGGGCGCGATCCACTAGGGCTCCGGCGGGCTGGCTCCCCGATGTGGCAACGAAATCTGTCCGCCCGCGCCTGATTTCGTTGCCACCTCCCCCGCGAATAGGCTTCCGCCCGTGCAGCTGGCCTGGAAATTCGGCGTCATCGCTCTCGTGGCGCTCCTCCTCGTGGCGCTGCCGGGCGGGGGAAGCGCGCTCGACGTGGTCCTCACGGCGCTCACGATCGCGTTCTTCGCGGCGATCGCGCTGCTCGTGGCGCGCACGTATCGCCAGTACCGGCTCGACATCGAGACGCTTCCCGGCGACGTGCGGCTCGGCCTGTACGGGTCGCTGGCGATCGCGGTGCTCACCTTCACCGGCACCGCGCGGCTGTTCGACGCGGGCGGCGTGGGAGTGCTCGCCTGGTTCGCGCTGCTTGCGGTCGCGTCCTACGGCCTGTTCTGGGCCTGGACGCGCTACCGCCGCTACGAGTAGCGCTTTCGTAACCGCCGCGCGTTGTCCCGTTCGCCGCCGAGCGGGACGGTCCGGGCATGTCCCGTGCTCGCGCCCAATCCGGCCAGGCCAGCGTGGAGGCGATCGCGGTCATGCCGCTGGTGCTGGTCGCCGCTCTGGTCGCGTGGCAGCTCGTCGTCGTGGGCCACACGCTGTGGCTGGGCGCCAACGCGGCTCGCGCCGCGGCTCGTGCTGAGCTCGTAGGCGAGAGCCCGAGGGCGGCCGCGCGGAGTGCGCTGCCGCGGTCGCTTGAGCGCGGTCTGTCCGTGAGGCGGGTCGGCGGGGGCGGCGTTCGCGTGGAGCTGCGGCTGCCGCTGCTCGTGCGGCGGTGGGGGAGCCCGGTGCGGGTGGCGGCGGTCGCCTCGCTCGGCGAGCGGCAATGACGGCGATCGCCCGCGAGCGAGGGCAGGCGAGCGTCGAGCTGCTGTGCACGCTCCCGCTGCTGCTCGTCGTGGCACTCGTGGCGGCGCAGCTGCTCGCGGTCGGTTACGCGAGCGTCCTGGCCGGCAACGCCGCCGAGGCGGGCGCGCTCGCCCTCGCCGGCGGCGGCGACGCCGAGGCCGCGGCGCGCGCCGCACTCCCGGGCTGGTCGCGCGCGCGTGCGCGCGTGAGCAGCGCGCACGGCGAGGTCCACGTCGAACTGGGCCCGCCGGCGCTCCTTCGCGGCCTCGCCCGCGAGCTCGAGGTCTCCGCCTCGGCCGCGGTGGAGGCCCCGTGACCGCGCCGCACGCAGGCCACTGGGAGCCGGCCGCCGAGCGCCCGGCCCGCGGGCTGTTCGCGGCAGCGGCCGCGCCGCGCGAGCGTCCGGGATGCGGCCCCGCGGCGCGCGGCGTCCTCGCGTCGGCCGCTGCGGCGGTCGGATCGTTCTTTCTCGAACCTGGGTCGGCCTCGCCGCCGCCGGGCTCGGAGGCGGCGCCTCCACTCGAGCAGCGGCGGGTCGTCTCCGTGTTCGGGCTCGCTCGTGGGTGCGGGGGCACGGTCGTCGCGCGCGCACTCGCCGCGGAGCTCGCGCTGCGCGACCCGGCCGGGACGGCCGCCGTCTGCTCGGACGCTCGGCCGGGCGGCATCCCGCTAGCCACGCACGCCGCCACGCGGCTCGCGCGCACGCTCGCTGCCGTCCCCCGCGCGGCGCCGCGAGCCGTCGGTCGCCTCTGCCTCGTGGGCGGCGCCGATCCGCTGCGGCTCGCCGACACGGCCCGCCACCACGCGCCACTCGTGATCGACGCCGGCTGCGACGCGATCGGCGGAGCCGCCGCCGCGGTCGCCGACCGAACCGTGCTCGTGACCACCGCGACGACCGAGCCGGCGCTCGTGCAGGTCGCGGCCGAATGCATCGCGCGCGCGGGCGCGCCGCCGATCGTGGTCCTGAACCGCGCGCCGCACGACCAGCCCGGCGCGGTCGCGCTGCCCAACTCGCCGATGGGCGCCCGGCTCGCGCTCGGCGGCAGGGAGGCGCGGGGCGAGCTGGGCCGCGCGATCGCAGCGCTGGCGGACCTGTGCGAGGAGCACGCGTGAGGCGGCGGCTCGCGTGAGGCGGCAGCGGTTGTCGTGGTGCGCCGCCGGTGGCCAGGCGTCGCTGATGATGCTCGCCGTCGTCGCCGTGATGTTCGCCGGCGGGCTCGTGCTGTTCGCGTTCGGCAACGCGCTCGGCGCCCGGGGGCACGATCAGCGCGCTGCCGATCTCGCGGCGGTGAGTGCGGCGCAGGTCATGCGCGAGCTCTACCCGCGTCTGTTCGAGCCGCCCTTCCTGGCTCCGGACGTGCCGAACCCTCGTCACCTCGAGGAGGCCGACTACCGTGCGCTCGCGGTGGCGGCCGCGGTCAGGGGCGGGCGCGGGAACGGGGTGCCGATCCGCCCAGGCGACGTGAGCTTCCCGGGCGCGAGCTTCGCCGCCACCCGCGTTCGCGTGCGGGTGCGCGACCGTGTGGCTGTCGGGCCGGCTGGGCGGCGGGGGTCGATGCGAGTCGAGGCCCGCGCCACCGCCGAGCTGGCTCCAGAGGGCGGCGGTGTGCCCGGCACCGGCAGCGGAGGCGGCTATGACGGCCCGCTCGCCTACCGGCAGGGCAAGCCGATGCGGCCCGACGTGGCCCTGGCGTTCGACCGCATGGCGAGCGCCGCGCGGCGCGAGGCCGGTCTCTACCTGAGCGTGACGAGCGGGTTCCGCTCCGACGCCGAGCAGGCCGTCCTGTTCGCGGCGCATCCCGACCCGAAGTGGGTCGCGCCGCCGGGCGAGAGCCTTCACCGTTACGCCACGGAGCTCGACCTCGGCCCGCCCGCCGCGTACGGCTGGCTCGCGGCGAACGCGCCGAGATTCGGCTTCGTGAAGCGCTACGCCTGGGAGGCGTGGCACTTCGGCTACACGCGCGGCGTCGGCAGCTCGTCGGTGGGCTACGGGGCCCGCGGCGGCGACGGCCGCGCCACCCGCGCGGTCCAGTCGTTCGTGCCCGCGCGCTTCGCGCCGATGATCATCCGCGCGGCCCAGCGCTGGAGCGTCTCCGCGCACCTGCTCGCGGCACAGCTCTACGCCGAGTCGAACTTCAACCCGTTCGCACGCTCACCGGCCGGCGCCGAGGGCATCGCGCAGTTCATGCCGGGCACGGCCGACGCGATCGGCCTGGGCGACGCGTTCGACCCGGATGCCGCCATCGACGCTCAGGCGCACCTGATGCGCGACCTGCTCGGCCGCCTCGGCTCGGTGCCGCTCGCGCTCGCCGCCTACAACGCGGGCCCCGGAGCGGTCGAGGCCTGCGGCTGCGTCCCGCCCTATCCGGAGACGCGCGCGTACGTGGCGCGGATCCTCGGCCTGCTCGGCGGTGCCGGCGACGCCACCGCGGGCGGTGCGCTGACGGTTCGACTGGTGCGGTGACCCCGCCCAGGGGGTCCGGGGTCGCTTGACCGTGTAATACACGGTCAGATTGCATCGGACCCCAGGCCGCACCGGGTGGCCCGGCCGACTCAGAGCCCGCGCGGGCGACTCAGATCCAGCGGCGCACGCCGCGCCTGTAGGCGACGTACTCGTCGCCGAACTTCCGCTCGAGGTAGCGCTCCTCGCGCTTGATCACGCCGTTGTCGATCACGGCGAGCACGACCGGCAACGGCAGGAGCACCCAGAGCGCGCTCGCCAGCAGCGCTATCCCCACGTACACGAGCGCCATGCCCAGATACGCGGGGTTGCGGGTGAAGCGGTAGGGCCCGGTGGTGACGATCGCGGTCGTGGGCTTCCACGGCTCGACAGCGGTGTCATGCCGGTTGAAGAGCGTGTTGAAGCTGGCCAGCAGCGTGAGGCCGGCGAGCAGCAGCAGCCCGCCGAGGATCCACCGAACCGCGCCCGGGACAGAGGAACCGGGCAGCAGCGCCTCGAGTGCGAAGCCGATGGCGAGGCCCGCGAGAAAGATCAGCGGTGGCGGCGCGACGACGCCGGCGCGATCGGGCGGCGTGACGTCCGCTCGGTCCGTCGTGTCGTTCGGTTCGGGGGTGCCCACGTGAGGAGGACGCTACCGGGTCACAGGGATAACCGGCTACCGGTAGTGAGCGGTTATAGTGGCGGCATGGAACGCCTGCGTGACGGTCTCTGGCGCTGGACGGCGCGGCATCCGGAATGGCATCCAGGCGAGTTCGGCGCCGAGGTGGCCTCGTTCGCCGCGCTGGCCGGGGACACAACGCTCCTGATCGATCCACTGCTGCCGGAGGACGAGGAGGCGGAAGCGTCCGAGCCGGGCCCGGTGCTGTCGGCGATCGACGCGATCGTGGGCGACCGGCTCGCCATCCTCATCACGATCCCGTACCACGTGCGGAGCTCCGAGCAGCTGTGGCGGCGCTACCGCAAGGACACGGAGACCACGATCCACGGGCACGGGGCGTGTGCCAAGCGGCTCGAGGACGCGAGAGCGTTCCGGGCGATCGAGCCGGGCCTGCTCGGGGCCGCCGCGACGTCAGAGCTTCCCGGCGGCGTGACCGCACACACGATCGGCAAGCCTCGCCGCCACGAGATGCCGCTGCACCTGCCAAGCCATGACGCGCTCGTATTCGGGGACGCGATCGCGGAGGCGGGCGGGCGGCTCGTCATGTGGGCCGCGGACAGGGTCGACGACAAGGTGGCGACGTTCTATAGAGAGCGGTTCGCGCCGAGTGTGAGGCCGTTGCTGGAGCTGGGGGCGGAGAACGTGCTCGTGACGCATGGCCGGCCGCTGCTGGGCGGCGGCAGGCAGGCGCTCCGGGAGGCCCTGGACAGGCGGCCCTGGTACCACCACGGCTGAGGTAGCCTGCCCGCCATGAGCACACCGACCACCGTGAACGGCATCGACGAGCTGAAGGCGCTGATCGGGCAGCAGATCGGCCCGAGCGACTGGCGCGAGGTCACGCAGGCGGACATCGACAAGTTCGCCGAGGTCTCGGGCGACCACCAGTGGATCCACGTGGACCAGGAGCGCGCGACGACGGAGAGCCCGTTCGGCACCACGATCGCGCACGGCAACCTCACGCTCTGCATGTGCGACGGGTTCCGCGATCAGCTCTTCAAGGCCGAGTCCGGCTTCAAGATGGGCATCAACTACGGCTGGAACAAGGTGCGCTACACGTCGCCGGTGCCCTCGGGCGCGCGCATCCGCGCGAGCCTGGAGACCGTCTCGGTGGACGAGGCCGGCGACGGCTGGTACCAGCTCGTGCAGAAGTGGACGGTCGAGATCGAGGGACAGGAGAAGCCGGCCTGCTTCGCCGAGTCCGTCGTGCGCCTGCTGGCGTAGCGCACGCGCGGGGGTGACCCCGAGGCACCTATCCTCGGTAGGCGTGGCCACCGAGGCAGCCGATCGCATAACCGAGCAGCGCAGGGCCCTTCCGAACGGGCCCGGCGTCTACCTGTTCAGGGACGCCAAGGGCAAGGTGCTCTACGTGGGCAAGGCGCGCTCGATTCGCAAGCGCGTGGCGAGCCACTTCTCCAAGCCGGGCGGTCGCGGCGCGACGGACATGATCGCCCAGACCGCCGACATCGACTTCATCGCCACGGAGACCGAGGCCGAGGCGCTCCTCGCCGAGCAGGAGTTCATCAAGCGCCACCGGCCCGTGTTCAACGTCCGGCTGCGCGACGACAAGTCCTACCCCTACATCGGGATCTCGATGGACGAGGACTTCCCGCGCATCTACTTCACCCGTGAGCGTCACCGCAAGGGGCGCGTCTACTTCGGCCCGTTCAGCAACGCCAAGCGCGTGCGCGAGACGCTCGACCTGCTCGGCAAGGTCTTCATGTACCGCACCTGCGACGGCCCGCAGCCGGGCCGCGCGTCGGGCAGCCCCTGCCTCGACTACTACATCAAGCGCTGCCAGGCCCCGTGCGTCGGCTACGTGTCGAAGGAGGAGTACCGCGAGAACGTCGAGACGATCATCGACTTCCTCTCCGGCCGCTACCGGCACATCGAGCGGGCGCTCGACCAGGGGATGAAGAAGGCGTCGGCCGAGCAGGAGTTCGAGCAGGCCGCGCAGCTCCGCAACAAGCTGAAGGCCGTGCGCTCGCTGCTCGAGCGGCAGCGCATCTCGAACGCCCCGGTGGGGAGCCTCGACGCGATCGCCGTGGCCGGCGAGGGCACGGACGCGAACGCCCAGGTCTTCCAGATCCGCGACGGCGTGCTCGCCGACCGCCAGAGCTTCTACCTCGAGAACGCGGGCCTGCGCGAGGAGGGCGAGGTGGGTGAGGAGTTCGTGCTCCAGTACTACGCGAGCGCGATCGCGGTGCCGTCGCAGGTGGTCGTGCAGCCGTCGGTGAAGAACCTCGGCGCCCTATCCGAGGCCCTCACCGAGCGGCGCGGCGCGCCCGTCGACGTGCGCCACGCCGAGCGCGGTGACAAGCGCCGCATCCTCGAGCTCGCCGAGCGCAACGCGCGGCTGGCCGTGGACCAGGACCGCCTGCGCTCCGAGCGCCGCCGCGCCCAGCGCATCGAGGCGCTCGACGGGCTCCAGCGCGCGCTCGGCATGGAGCAGATCCCGATGCGGATCGAGTGCTTCGACATCTCCAACCTGATGGGCCATCACACCGCCGCCTCGATGGTCGTCTTCGAGGGCGGCGCGCCCAAGAAGTCGGACTACAGGCGCTTCGCCATCCGGGAGTCCGTTCAGGATGACTTCGCAGCCATGGCAGAGGTCCTCTCACGCCGGATGGCCCAGTACGTGAAGCAGCGCGAGCGCAGCCCGCACGACCGCGAGTTCGACGAGAGCTTCGCGTCGCTTCCCGCGCTGATCGTGATCGACGGCGGAAGGGGCCAGCTGTCGGCCGGCCTGTCCGCGCTGGGCGAGTTCAGGGACCTCGGCGTGACGGTCGTCAGCCTCGCGAAGCGGATCGAGGAGGTGTTCGTGCCCGGTCGGCGCGCGCCGCTCCAGCTCGCCCACGACACGGTCGAGCTCCAGCTGCTCCAGCGCGTGCGCGACGAGGCGCACCGCTTCGCGATCGAGTTCCACCGCGGCAAGCGCGACAAGGCGATGACGCACTCGGTGCTCGACGAGCTGCCCGGCGTCGGCCCCGTGCGCAAGCGCTCCATCCTCCAGCACTTCGGCTCGCCGGAGCGCTTCCTCAAGGCCAGCCGCGACGAGCTCGAGGCCGTGCCCGGGCTGCCCGGCAAGGTGGCCCGCGACATCTACGCGCAGGTGAACAAGGTGCTATGACCCGCCACCGCGTCGAGGACTTCGTCGTGATCACCGGCTTCTCGGGCGCCGGCAAGTCCCAGGCGATGGCGACCTTCGAGGACGCCGGCTACTTCTGCGTGGACAACCTCCCGCCCGAGATGATCGGCTCGCTGGCCGAGCTGTTCGGACACGAGGGCAGCAACGTCGAGCGCGCGGCCGTGGCCTCGGACGTGCGCGGCGGCGAGTACTTCGACGGACTCGTGCTCGTGCTCGACGAGCTAGAGGCGGCCGGGCTTCCGTACCGCGTGCTCTACCTCGAGGCCGACGAGAACGTCCTGATCAACCGCTTCAAGGAGACGCGCCGGCGCCATCCGCTCGCGAACGGCGGCTCGGTGGAGGCGGCGCTCGCCCAGGAGCGCACGCTGCTCGCGCCGCTCCGCGAGCGCGCCGATGTCTCGATCGACACCACGGACCTCTCCGCCGCGCGCCTGCGCCGCGTGGTGGCCGACAAGATGCTTCCGCACGGCCGGCCCGGAAAGCTCGCGGTCACGTTCCTCACGTTCGGCTTCAAGCACGGCTCGCCGCGCGACGCCGACCTCACCTTCGACGTCCGCTTCCTTCCGAACCCGCACTACGAGGCCGAGCTGCGCGAGCAGACCGGCCTCGACCCCGACGTGATCTCCTACGTCGAGTCCTCCGACGGCATCGGCGAGTTCTACGAGCGCCTCACGCCCCTGCTCGACTACCTGCTGCCCGCCTACGAGCAGGAGGGGAAGGCACATCTCAC
>DASYMP010000208.1:0-7087 GCA_036009005.1 Thermoleophilaceae bacterium
CTCCCACACGGGGCCCACGCTGAGCTGGTCGGCCTCCGACCCGAGCGCGGCGTCGAACTGCTCGGGCGAGTGGGTCGAGAGGCCGATCAGGAGCCGGTCGCCCACCTGCTCGCGCACCGCCCCGGGTGGATGGTCGTCCTGGCCCACGTGGATGCCGTCGGCGCCCGCCTCGAGCGCCAGGTCGGGCCGGTCGTTCAGCCAGAACAGCGCGCCGTGCTCCTCGCAGGCCGAGCGGAAGCGCGCCGCCGCGCGGAGGAGCCCCTCGTCGTCCAGCTCCTTGTCGCGCAGCTGGACCATGTCGACCCCACCGCGGAGCGCCGCGGGGAGCATGTGCTCCGCCGCGGCCTCCACGACGAGGTAGAGGCGGGCTCGCCGAAGCCGCTCGCGCGCCGCGGCTTCGCCCATGTCAGCCGGCCGGGTTCGGAGCAGCCGGCGGAAGCTGGATCGCGGCGCCGGGGCGCTTGACCTTCCCCCGGTTCACGTTGAACCAGCGCCGCAGCGCGTTGTAGCCCGAGTTGCGCTTGCCGCTCTGCGCGACCAGCCCGAGGTCGAAGAACGACGCGCGTGCCGTGCGTGGCGGTGAAACCAGCAGGTACTGGAGCTGGCTCTTCACCCTCGAGTTCTTGAGCGCGATCGTGTACGCCTGCTGGAGGTAGCGCGCGCGCACCGTCCGGCTGAGCGCACGGTGACCCGAGGCGAAGTAGCCGTACTCCGTCAGGTACAGCGGCATGGGCCCGCCGCCGTTCATCCGCAGCACGCCCGCGCGCGACAGCCTGTCGAGCGCACGCGTGAGCCGCGACAGCGTCCCGATCGTCACGTTGTCCGCGCCCGGGAACTTGAAGTTCGGGGCGTGGCGGAAGTCGTACGGGTGGTGGGCGTAGCCGTCGGCCTTCAGCTTCGGACACGAGCGCGTGCGCTTGTACTTCGTGTTCACGCACGTCACGGCGCGCAGGAACGCGAGCGGTGAGGTGGCCCAGCCGCGCTTGGACGCCGGCGCGGTCTCGCCGATCAGCACCTTCGCTGCCGGATCGGCCGCCTTGATCGCGTCGTAGCCCTTCACGTACAGCGAGCGATACAGCGCCGGACCCGACTTGAGCGGACCCAGCCAGGTCTTCCAGTTCGGCTCGTTCCAGATGCTGTAGCGGTCGACGCGGCCCTTGAAGTGCTCGGCCGCCACCGCGGCGAACTTGCCGAACTCGGTCGCGCTCGGCTTGTACCAGGCGCGCCGCGCGGTCGCGTGCTTCGCGTTCGCCCAGCGCGGCGCCGGGCCGGTGAGCGAGATGTGGATCCGCACGCCGTGCTGCGCGGCGCGGTCGATCAGGCCGTCGAAGGCGTTGAAGTCGTAGTGGAGCACGGACGGCTTCTTGCGCGCGCTGTACTCGTTCTCCGGCAGCACATAGCTCCACAGCAGGTTCACGCGCTGGCGGGTGACGCCGAGCGGGCGGGAGTAGTTCCAGGGCTTCTCGCCCTGCCAGTTCTTGTAGGTCTGCCCGACGAACAACGCGTCGTCCTGGAGCGCCAGCTCCATGCCCCTGGCCGCTCTGCTCTCACTGGCGTCCAGGAGGCAGCCGGTCAATATCGCCGACGCCGCAACGAGCGCGGCCAGCAGGACTCGGGTGGGACGGGGTACGGCAAACACGAACGAACTCCTCGCTACGGGGTCAGGGTGCTACGGGTCGCGTGGTTCGGGAACTGCCTCCCAGCTTCACGCGGAACGTCTTGCGAAATGCATTCTTGAGAGGAACGATCTGCCTGAAGTAGCCAGCCTCGTTCACGGACAGCGACGCCACCGAACGGTAGCGGTGCCCCTGGTCCTTGGCGGCGATCTTGGCCACCTGGCCCGGCCCGCCGCGGCCGCCGCCGAAGATCTCCACCGCGTTGCCGCCGAGCGAGCGGACGAGGAACGGCAGCCTGAAGGCCTCGTAGACGCGCGGCTTGGGCCGGCCGTCCTGGAAGCGCAGGCCGGACTGCCAGGTCCCCCAGCGCGCGAACGCGCGTCCCTCCGAGCGCGGTGGCTCGTCGACGAGCGTGTACTGCGCGTAGCTGCGCACGCGGCGGTTGCGGAAGGCGATCCACTCGCTCACGCCCATGAACGCGGCGGCGCGGCGAAGCGGTATGCCGAAGACCGGGTCCGGAGGGCTCGTCTGGTAGCCGAACTCGGTGAGCCAGATGGGCAGCCGGCGCGGCAGCTTCCCGCGCCGCCCGAGCGCGTCGAGCGTACGCGCCACGCGGTCGAGCTGGCCGACCGAGGCATCGTCGGAGAGCTCCCCACCGCGCGGCCCGGACGGGAGCGTGTAGGGGTGGTAGGCGAGCCCGGAGGTCGGGAGGCGCCCGACCTTGCCGCAGCCGCGCCTCCGCGCCGCGGACCCGCGGTACTGGCGGTAGTGGCTGTCGAGGCAGGCCATCTCGCGCAGGAACGCGAGCGGGCGGATCTTCTTTGCCGACCTCCCGCCGCGCGGCATCAGCTCGCCGAGCAGGATGGTGTCGCCGCCGTGGCCGGAGTCCACGAGCCCGCCGTGGCCGGCCAGGTACAGCCGGCGGTAGATCGAGGGCGCCTGCGGCACGCCGTTCTTCCGCTGCGGGCTCAGCCACGAGTACAGGTTCGGCTCGTTCCAGATCGACCAGATGTGCACGTTCGCGAACTGGCGTCCGGCGGCCTGCGCGAACAGGCGGAACTCCTTGGCGCTCGGCCGGTAGGTGCCGTGCCGGCCTCGGCTGCCGCTGGCCCATGCGGGCGCCGGGCCGCCGATGCTCACGAACGGCCGCATGCCGGCCGCGATCACCGCGTTCACGGCGCCGGGATAGGTGTTCCAGTGGTAGCTCGAGGGGTCGCTCGCGTCGAAGCCGCTCGGCTTGCTGCGGCCCACCGGCGCCACGTCAGCCCAGTGGATCTGGATCTTCACGACGTCGGCCCCGAGCGAGCGGAACTCGGCCGCGGTGGCGTCGGGCTGTCCCAGCATCCGGGAGTTGTCCTGCATGACCAGGAGCTGGCCGCCCGACGCGCTCGCGGCGGGCGCCGCGACGGCCGACAGCAGGATGAAGAACAGGGTCAGTCGTTTCATGGCGATCCGCGCGTTCCAACACGCGTGAGGCTCCGGGTTGCGGTCGCTGCCCCTGCTAGCGTCCGCCGAACGGCCCTTAAAGCCGTAGCAGATATGGGAATTGGCATGTCGATATTCCTGATCGCGGTGGGCGCGATATTGCGTTACGCGGTCAACGTCAGCGTCGAGGGAGTCGAGATCGACACCGTCGGCCTGATCCTGCTGGTCGTGGGGATCGTCGGCCTCGTGATCTCCCTGGCCGTGATCTTCATGGGCCGCGACGACGGCGTCTCGCGCACGGACGACTACCCGACGCGTCGGCTCTAAACTTCTCTCCGTACACAACGGGAGCTCGGGCTTGACCGGGCTGAGAGGGCGGCTGCGGCGCCGCCGACCGTAGAACCTGACCGGGGTAATGCCCGCGAAGGGAAGGTGAGTCCAACTGCCGCGGAGCACACGCTACGACGCCGTCGTGATCGGCGCAGGCCTGATCGGCCTCGCGTCCGCGTGGCGCGCGCGCAGGCGCGGGTTGTCCGTGCTCGTGCTGGACCGCGCAGCCTCCGTGGGCGCCGGAACCTCCGACGTGGCCGCCGGGATGCTCGCCCCCGTTACGGAGGCCGACTTCGGCGAGGAGGGTCCCCTGCGCGTGAACCTTTTGGCGCGCGAGCGCTGGGCCGGCTTCGCCGCCGAGCTCGAGGAGGTGACCGGCCTGCCGACCGGCTACCGCGACAGCGGCGCGCTGGTCGTGGCTGCCGATCGCGACGACGCCGAGGCACTCCGGCGCCTCCATGACTTCCAGCGCGCGCTCGGGCTCGGCTCGGAGTGGCTGCCGGCGTCGCGCTGCCGCGCGCTCGAGCCGGGCCTCTCGCCGCGGATCGCGGGCGGCATCCTCGCGCCGCAGGACGGCAGCGCGGACCCGCGCGCGACGGTCCGCGCGCTCGCCGCCGCGGTCGAGGAGGTGGAGCTCGGCGTCGAGGTGGAGGAGATCGAGCACGACGGCGCGGCGGTCACGGGCGTTCGCACGAGCGCCGGCGCGATCGCGTGCGAGCAGGTGGTCGTGGCAGCGGGGCCGTGGAGCGCTGCGCTCGCGCCGCTGGGCGACGGGCCACCCGTGCGACCCGTTAAGGGCCAGATCCTCGAGCTCCGCACGCGCGGCGCGATGCCCCAGCCGTTCGAGAGGGTGCTGCGCACGCCGCGCTGCTACCTCGTGGCCCGCGGCGACGGGCGCGTGGTGCTGGGCGCCACGGTCGAGGAGCAGGGCTTCGACACGACCGTCACCGCGGACGGCGTCTTCCGCCTGCTCGAGGCCGCCTGGGAGGTGCTGCCCGAGGTGGGCGAGCTCGAACTGGTGGGCGCACGCGCCGGCCTGCGCCCGGCCACGCCGGACAACGCGCCCGTGATCGGACCGGGGGAGCTCGACGGGCTGATTTGGGCCACCGGGCACTGGCGCAACGGCGTGCTCCTGGCACCGCTGACGGGCGACGCCGTGGCGGCGCTCCTCGCCGGCGACGAGCTGCCGGAGGAGTTCGACGCGCTCGCGCCCGGCCGCTTCGGAGGCGTTCGGGCGTGACGGTCGTGACGCTCAACGGCGAGACACAGGAGCTGGGCGAGCGCGCCACCGTCGAGACGGCCCTTCGTGCCATCGGCGCCACGGACGGGCGCGGCGTCGCGGTGGCCGTGGACGGCGAGGTCGTGCCGCGGGGCGCCTGGGCCACCACCGTGGTGCGCGACGGGCAGCACGTCGAGGTCCTCCACGCCGTCCAGGGGGGAGCATGACCATGCTCGAGATCGCGGGCCGCCCGCTCGAGTCCAGGCTGATCCTCGGCACCGGTGGCTTCCGCAACCTCCAGGTGATGGCCGAGGCGGCCCGCGAGTCGGGCGCCGAGCTCGCCACCGTGGCGATGCGTCGCGTGGACCCGGCGGCGCGCGGCTCGCTCGTCGAGGTGCTGGAGGACGCCGGCCTCGACGTGCTGCCCAACACCGCCGGGTGCTTCACCGCGCGCGAGGCCGTGACCACCGCGAGGCTCGCCCGCGAGGCGCTCGAGACCGACTGGGTGAAGCTCGAGGTGATCGGCGACGACCGCACGCTGCTGCCGGACCCGGCGGAGCTGCTCGCGGCGGCGGAGGAGCTCGTGGCCGACGGCTTCACCGTGCTGCCCTACACGAACGACGATCCGATCCTGGCGCGCCGGCTCGAGGACGCGGGCTGCGCCGCGGTCATGCCGCTCGGCTCGCCGATCGGCAGCGGCATGGGCATCAACAACGCGTACAACCTGCGCCTGATCGTGGAGCAGGCACGCGTGCCGGTGATCCTTGACGCCGGGGTTGGCACGGCCTCCGACGCCGCGCTCGCGATGGAGGCGGGCTGCGACGCGGTTCTGCTGGCGAGCGCGATCTCACGCGCGGCCGACCCGGTGGCGATGGCGCGCGCCATGCGCAAGGCCGTCGAGGCGGGCTACGAGGCGCGCCAGGCGGGACGCATCCCGCGGCGGCTGTACGCGCAGGCGTCCTCGCCCGAGGAGGGCCTCGCGGAGCTCGAGCCGGACGCCGACGCTCAGAGCGCCTCTCGCACGCCGTGAGCGCGGACCTCGAACGCGGCGCGGTCGACGCGCTCGCGGAGCGCTGGCGCGCGGGCTGGGAGGGCGGCGGGTTCGAGTCGTGCTGCACGCCCGACGTGACCTACGAGGACTCGGTGGCCGTGGATCTCCTGCGCGGCGTGGAGGCGCTCGACGCGCACGCGGCGCGTCTGCGCGAGGCCTTCCCGGATCTGCGGCTGGAGGCCACGGCGCCGCCGCTCCTCCGCGGTGCGCACGCCTGCGTGCCGTGGCGGGCGCTCGGCACGCACCGCGCCGACATCGGACAGATGATCCCGGCCACCGACCGCTTCGTGACGATCCATGGTCTCCACTACCTCGAGCTGGCGGACGGCGGGGTCCGCCGGGCGCGCGGTTTCTTCGACCTCTACGACGCCGCGACCCAGCTCGGCCTGCTGCCGAGCCGCGGCGGCCTGGGCGAGAGCGCGCTGCTCCTGCTGCGTGGCTTCGGCGTGAGGCGTAGGCCTACTTGACGGTGATCGTCCCGGCCATGCCGGGCGAGTGCACGTTGCACACGTACTCGTACTTGCCCGCCTGATCCAGCTTCAGCTTGAAGGTGTCGCCCTGGCCCATGCCGCCCGACTCGCCGGAGGCGAAGTCGCCGCCCGGTCCCGAGGTCTTGTGAACGTCGTGGGGGATCGACTCGGTGTTCGTGAAGGTGATCGTCTGCCCCGCCTTCACGGTCACGTCCGCGGGCGTGAACTGGACGTTCTCCATCTTCACCTCGGCGCCACCGCTCGCGGCGGGATGCTGCGAGCCGCTGCTGTTGTCGCCGCTGCTGCTGTCGCCGCCGCCGCAGGCGACGAGAGCGAGGGCGAGGCAGGCAAGTGTCGGCGCGAGCAGCTTTGTCATTGCGGCAACAGTAGAAGTTCGAGCAGCGCCTTCTGGGCGTGCAGGCGGTTCTCCGCCTCGTCCCACGCCGCCGAGCGCTCGCCGTAGAGCACGTCCTCGGTGATCTCCTCGCCGGGGTGGGCGGGGAGGCAGTGGAGGACGATCGCGTCGTCGCGCGCCTGGGCCAGCAGCTCGGCGTCGATCCGGTATGGCACCAGCAGCTCGCGGCGGCGATCGGCGTCGTCCTCGTCGCCCATGCTCACCCACACGTCGGTGTAGATCGCGTGCGCGCCGCGCACCGCCTCGGCCGTCGAGACCGGTGGCGCCTCGGGCAGCGACAGCTCGGGCGGGGACGCCACCGCGAACTCCACCCCCGCGAGCCGGCAGGCGATCAGGAGCGAGCGCGTCATGTTGTTGCCGTCGCCCACGTAGGCGAGCTTCAGGCCCTCCAGCGTGCCGAAGCGCTCGCGCAGGGTCATGAGGTCGGCGAGTGCCTGGCAGGGGTGGTGCTCCTGGGTGAGCATGTTGATGACCGGAATCGAGGCGTGCTCGGCCAGCTCCTCGACGAGCGCATGCGGGCCTGTGCGGATCCCGATTGCGTGAACCATCCGCGAGAGCACG
>DASYMP010000209.1:0-4077 GCA_036009005.1 Thermoleophilaceae bacterium
GGCACCGTCGTCGACACGCGCACATGGGCCTCGCTCGCGCCGGGCGAGCGGCGCACGTTCGTGATCCTGGGACCGGAGTGCGATCGGCTCGCCAGGCTCGAGGCCGATCCCGAGCGGATGATCGCGGAGAGCTCCGACGCCGACAACGCGTACGAGCTCGATTGTGCCGCGCTCAGGAAGCTCGGCCAGCCGCCGATACGATGAACAGAGTGAAACCTCGCGAGGCAATGAGGGACGCGCCCATCGGCGGCCAGGCGGTGCTCGAGGGCGTGATGATGCGGGGAATCTCCACGTGGTCCGTCGCGGTGCGCAAGCCGTCCGCCGAGCAGCTCGCCGCGGGCGGGCCCGACTCGAAGGAGGGAGCGAAGGGCGAGATCGAGGTGATCTCCGAGCCGCTCGTCTCCTGGACCAAGCGCCATCGGCTGCTGCGCCTGCCGATCGTCCGCGGAGTCGTCGCGCTCGGCGAGTCGCTGAAGATCGGCTTCCGCGCGCTCGGCATCTCCGCGAACGCCCAGATGCCGCCGGACGAAGCCGGCGATCAGAAGGACATCGGCGGCGGCGCCTGGATGGGCACGATCGTGTTCGCGCTCGTGTTCGCGGTCGTCCTGTTCTTCCTCGTGCCGGCCGGGCTCACGAACCTGGCGTCCGACTGGATCCCGAACGGCTTCGTGTTCGTCGTGATCGAGAAGGTGATCCGGATCAGCATCTTCCTGGCCTACCTGGGGCTGATCTCGCGGATGCCGGATCTCCAGCGAGTCTTCGAGTACCACGGCGCGGAGCACAAGACGATCTCCTGCTTCGAGGCGGGCGAGGAGCTCACCCCGGAGAACGCGCAGCGCTACTCGCGCTTCCACCCGCGCTGCGGGACGAGCTTCCTGCTGCTGGTGATGATCGTGGCCATCGTCGTGTTCGCCCCGCTCGGCAAGCTCGACTGGCAGTGGCTGTTCGCCTCGCGCGTGCTCGGCATCCCGATCGTCGCCGGCCTCGCCTTCGAGCTCATCAAGTGGTTCGGCAAGAACCGCACCCGCCGCTGGGCGCGCGCGCTCATGTGGCCGGGCATCCAGCTCCAGCGTCTGACGACCCGGGAGCCCGACCTGTCCGAGCTCGCCGTGGCGATCGCGGCGCTCGAGGCGGTGCTCGCGGTGGAGAATCCACTGGCCGCCTCGGAGGAGGACAGGGTCGGCATGGAAGTCGTCGCGTAGCCTTGCCTGCGTGATCGAGAAGCTGGTCGAGCAGATCGAGGGCCGCTTCCGCGAGCTGTCGGAGCAGATGTCGGACCCGGATGTGATCTCCGACCAGCGTCGCTACGCCGAGGTCGGCCGCGCCTACCGAACGCTCGAGCCGGCGCACCGGCTCGCCGAGGAATGGCGGCGGACGACGGACGATGCCGCGGGTGCCCGTGAGCTGCTCGCCGAGGACGGCGACGACGCCGAGCTGCGCGAGATGCTCGGCGGCTCCGAGGAGCGGCTGGGCGAGCTCGAGGAGCAGATCCGGCTGGCGATGGTCGAGCCCGACCCGAACGACGACAAGGACGTGATCGTCGAGATCCGCCCCGGCGCGGGCGGGGAGGAGGCCGGTCTGTTCGCCTCCGACATCTACCGGATGCTCGACCGCTACGCCGACCGCCGTGGCTTCAAGACCGAGGCCATCGAGCTTGGCGACGGCCACTTCACGTTCGCCGTGAAGGGCCAGGGCGCCTACAGCATCTTCAAGTACGAGGGCGGCACGCACCGCGTGCAGCGCGTTCCCGAAACCGAGTCGCAGGGCCGCATCCACACCTCCACCGCGACTGTTGCAGTGCTACCCGAAGCAGAGGACCTAGACGTGCAGATTGATCAGAATGACCTTCAAGTCGACGTCTACCGCTCGTCCGGACCGGGTGGACAGTCGGTGAACACCACTGACTCCGCGGTGCGGATCACGCACAAGCCGACCGGCCTCGTGGTCTCGATGCAGGACGAGAAGTCGCAGCTTCAGAACCGCGACAAGGCGATGCGCGTGCTGCGGGCGCGGCTGCTCGAGCGCGAGATGGCGGCGCAGCAGGCAGAGCAGGCGGCGGCGCGGCTGGCGCAGGTGGGCTCCGGCACGCGCGCCGAGAAGATCCGCACCTACAACTTCCCGCAGGACCGCGTGACCGACCACCGCGTGGGCCTCACCAAGGGCAACCTGCCCGGCGTGCTCAGCGGCGAGCTCGACGACTTCACAGCCGCGCTCGAGGCCGAGGAAAAGCGCCGGATGCTCGAGGCCGCGGCCCCGGTGGGACGATGAGCGCCGGCGACGCGATGACGGCGCGCGACGCCCTCGACGCTGCCACGACCGCCCTCGAGGCCGCCGGCTGCATGTCGCCCCGGCTCGACGCCGAGCTCCTGATCGCGGACGCGCTGGGCGTGCGCCGCGAGGATCTCTTCCTCGACCCCGACATGGAGATCCCGCCCGCGGCCGCGCGCGTGATCGCCGAGCACGTGCGGCGCCGCAACGAGCGCGAGCCCGTCGCCTACATCCTCGGCAAGAAGGGCTTCCGCAAGATCGAGCTGAAGATCGACAGGCGCGCGCTCGTGCCGCGCCCCGAGAGCGAGCTGCTCGTGGAGGCCGCGCTCGACCTCCCGGAGGGAGCGCGCGTGCACGACGTGGGCACCGGCTCCGGCGCGATCGCGCTGGCGCTGCTCGACGAGCGGCCGGACCTCAAGGTCACGGCGTCCGAGCTGTCGTCCGAGGCGGCCGAGCTCGCGCGCGAGAACGCCGAGCTGCTCGGGCTGCCGCTCGAGGTGGAGGTGGCCGACGGGCTTCCGCCGGGCGAGTACGACATGGTGATCGCCAACCTCCCGTACGTGCGCGACGACCGCTGGGAGGTGCTGATGCCGGAGATCAACCGCTACGAGCCGCGTGTGGCGCTCACCGGCGGCACCGACGGCCTCGACCACATCCGGGAGCTCGTCGCGGCGATGCCGACCGGCACACGCGTCGTGCTCGAGCACGCCGACGACCAGGCCGACGCGATCCGCGAGATGCTCGCCGACGCGGTCTCCTACCCCGACCTCTCGAACTGGGACCGCATCACCGTCGGCCGCGCGCCGTGACGGCGGACGAGGTCGAGACCTTCGAGCGCTGCATCTCGGTGGGCGGCGTGGCGCTCTTTCCCGCCGACACGGTCTACGGCCTCGCCACCGAGCCGGACTCGCGCGCGGGCGTCGAGCGGCTCTACCGGCTGAAGGGCCGTGCGCCCGACAAGCCCGCGGCGGTGATGTTCTTCCGGCTCGAGGCGGCGCTGGCGGCGCTGCCGGAGCTGGGCGAGCGCACGCGCGCGGCGCTCGAGCGGCTGCTGCCCGCCGCGCTCACGCTGCTCGTTCCGAACCCGGCGCGGCGCTACCCGCTCGCCTGCGGGCCCGAGCCCGAGCGCCTCGGGCTGCGGGTGCCGCTGCTCGCGGGCGAGCTCGAGCCGCTCGGCGCCGTGGGCTGGCCCGTGCTCCAGTCGAGCGCCAACCGCTCGGGGGGGCCGGATGCGCGCCGGGTGGACGACGTGGACGAGCGCATCCGCGCCGAGGTTGACCTCGTGCTCGATGCCGGCGATCTGCCCGGAACCCCGTCCACCGTCGTCGACCTGACGGCGTACGAGGAGGACGGCAGCTGGTCCGTGATCCGAGAGGGAGCGGTACCGCGGGAGGCGATGGTACGGTGCCTCCAATGAGCGATCTGAGTGCCGATTACTTCACAAAGAGCGTCGCCGAGGTGGATCCCGAGATCGCCGGGGTGCTGAAGGACGAGGCCGCCCGCCAGGAGCGCACGCTCGAGATGATCGCGTCCGAGAACTTCGTGCCGCAGTCGGTGCTCGACTGCCAGGGCTCGGTGCTCACGAACAAGTACGCGGAGGGCTACCCGGGACGGCGCTACTACGGCGGCTGCGAGTACGTGGACGTGGCCGAGCAGCTCGCGATCGACCGCGCCAAGGCGCTGTTCGGCGCCGAGCACGTGAACGTGCAGCCACACTCGGGCGCCCAGGCGAACTCGGCCGCCTACATGGCGCTGCTCGACCCGGGCGACCGCATCCTCGGCATGAAGCTCGACCACGGCGGCCACCTC
>DASYMP010000210.1:0-30906 GCA_036009005.1 Thermoleophilaceae bacterium
TAGGGCGCGGCCACCGGCGCGATCTCGATCGTCATGTCGTCGCGCAGCTGCGCGACGCGCTTGCGCACCACCTTCTCGGAGACGCCGAGCGTGCGCGCGATGCGCCTGAACGGCGTGCGCCCGTCGACCTGGAGGATCTCGATCAACTTGCGATCGAGATCGCCGAGCTCCGGCGCGTTGTTTACGGCGGCCCCACTGGTGCGCGTAGACACGAGCACTGGATGTTACCTCCGCATTCGCGCTGTCAGGCCGCGGAATGCGGACCGAAACGGCCGAACTGCCGCCGCCAGTGGACGAGCGGCGTCCCCTGGTCCCAGATCTCGGTCGCGCAAACGCGACCCACGAAGATCGCGTGGTCCCCGCCCGGAAGGCGCTCGGTTGCCTCGCAGGCGACCGCGGTTTGCACCCCGTCGAGCTGCGGGAGCCCCATCAGGCCGGCGCTCCACTCGACGTCGGCGAATTTGGCCGGATCCTTGATCGCGAACCGGCGCGCGACGTCCGCCTGGCCCTCGGCGAGGATGTTCACGAGGAACGGGTCACCCACCTGGATCGCCTGGCAGGTGTCCGAGCTGTGGGCGAGGCAGACGAGCAGCAGCGGCGGCTCGGCGCTGAGCGAGCAGACGGCCGAAACCGTCGCGCCGCGCGGATCGTCCGTGCCGGCCCAGGCGGTCACGACCGCCACGCCCGCGGGCAGCGTCGCCATCGCGTCGTGGAAACGCAGCTCGGGCGCGGCGCCGTCGGTTCGGTCAGGCGCCGCCATCGCCACCGTCGAGCGCGTCCACGACAACCGTCGCGAGCTGCTCGAGCTCGTCCTCGGTGGTGATGAAGGGCGGCGAGACCTGGAGCGCCCCGCCCGGCAGCGCGCGCGTCAGGATGCCGGCGCTGTAGCAACGCTCCACCACGTCGTTCGCGCGCCCCTCGTCCTCGAGCTGGATGGCGGCGAGCAGGCCGACGCCCGCTCGAACCTCGCGCACGCCGGGGTGGCGCTCCACCTCCGCGAGCTTGTCCACGAGCACGCCCTCGAGCTCCTTGACACGGGCCACGAGGCCCTCGCGCTCGAGGATGTCGAGGTTCGCGATGGCGGCCGCGCAGGCGGCGGCGTGCCCGGAGTAGGTCAGGCCGTGGCGGAAGATCAGGTCGCTCTCGTCGTCCCAGAACGGCGCCCAGATCCGCTCGGAGACGAACACGCCGCCCAGCGGCTGGTAGCCCGAGGTCACACCCTTGGCGAAGGTGAGCAGGTCCGGCGCGAGGTCGAAGCGCTCGGAGGCGAACATGTGCCCGGTCCGGCCGAAGCCCGTGATCACCTCGTCGGATACGAACAGGACGTCATGCTCGCGGCAGATGTCGCGGGCGGACTCGAGGAAGCCGGGCGCCGGCGGGATCACGCCGCCCGCGCCCATGACCGGCTCGCAGAAGAAGGCGGCGATCGTGTCGGCGTCGGTCCGCAGCAGCGCTTCGAGTGCGGCGGCGTCGTTGGCCGGGATGCGGGCGGTGCCGCTGAGAAGATGGCCGAAGCCCTCCCGGTTGAACTCGAGGCCGCCGATGCTCGTGCCCACCCCGTGGAGTCCGTGGTAGCCGCTCTCGCGCGTGACGAAGCCCTGCTTCTCGGGGCGCCCGACGGCGGCCCAGTAGCGCCGGGCGAGCTTGGCCGCCGTGTCGATCGCGTCGCTGCCGCCCGAGGTCAGGAAGACCTTCGGGTTCGGCATCGGCGCGAGCTCGACGAGGCGCTCGCACAGCTCCAGCGTCGGCGCGCTCGTGTACTGCTGGAAGGAGTGGTACGACTCGAGCTGGACGATCTGCCGCTTGACGGCCTCGGCGACCTCCTCGCGCCCGTGGCCGATGTTGCAGTACCAGAGGCTCGCGGGGGCGTCGAACACCCTGTTGCCCTCGGCGTCCCAGACGTACGCGCCCTCGCCGCGTACGATCACGCGCTCGGCGCGCTTCACGGTCGGCATGTGCGCCTGCGAGTGCCACAGGTATGTATCGGTGATCGGACGCATTTGAACGTTTCTGGTCGCCTAACGTTACTTATATCGTCCCTGTAGGGCCTGTCAAGGACTCATATGCCCACAGATGAAAAGTCGATGGGATGTGTTTTGACGTGATGCGAGCCGATCTGGTCGGCCCGGTCTTCTGGCTCGAGCAGGCGCTGCGCGACGGTGCGCTCGTGCCCTGCCCGCCGCTAGCCGGGACGGTTCGCGCCGACATCTGCGTCGTCGGCGGCGGCTACACCGGCCTCTGGACGGCCCTCGAGCTGCGTGCCCGCGCCCCGGACGCGTCCGTCGCGTTGATCGAGTCGCACCACTGCGGGTTCGGCGCGAGCGGGCGCAACGGCGGCTGGATGACGAGCTGGGTGGATGAGATCGACTCTCTCGTGGACAGGTTCGGCCGCGAGGCGGGCCTCTGGCTGGCGAAGGAGTCGAGCGCGACCATTCGCCGGATCCGCGATTTCACCGAGGAGCACGGGATCGATTGCCAGCTCCGCCAGGAGGGCACGCTGTGGGCGGCCGGCACGTCCGGGCAGCTCGCCGGCATCCGCGCGGTCGCGCGTGCCGCGGAGGAGAACGGGCTCGGGCACCTGTTCGAGGAGCTCTCGGGCGACGAGCTCCGGCACAGGACCGGCGCGGCCGTGCCGGTGGGCGGCGTGCTCGTCCGCGACTCGGCCGTCGTTCAGCCGGCGCTCCTCGCCACCGGGTTGCGACGGGTGGCGCTCGAGCGGGGCGTTCGCATCTTCGAGGGCTCGCCGATGATCCGGCTCGAGCGCCACCGCGTGGCCCGCGTCATCACGCCGGCGGGACAGGTCGAGGCGGAGCAGGTCGTGCTCGCCACCAACGCCTGGGCGGCCAGCGTCCGCGAGCTCCGGCGCGCCGTCGTGAACGTGGGAAGTCAGATCGTGCTCACGGAACCGATCCCCGAGCGCCTCGAGGGGCTCAGCTGGGCACGCGGGGCCCTGCTCGGCGACGCTCGGCTGTTCGTGCACTACTCGCACGTCACCGCTGGGGGCCGCATCGCCTTCGGACGGGGCGGAGGGGCGCTCGGGCCGCTCGGGCGCGTGGTCCCGAAGCATTTCTACGACCCGGTGAGCGCGGCGGAGGTGGCCGCGGACTTCTACCGCTGGTTTCCTCAATTCAGTGACGTGCGGCTGACGCACGCGTGGGGCGGCGCGGTGGACCGGGCACCCGGGCACCTCCCCTTCGTGGGCGCGCTCGGCGACCACGAAAACGTGCACTACGGACTCGGCTACTCCGGCAACGGCGTCGGGCCGAGCAGCCTGGTCGGAAGGATCCTTGCCCACCGTGCGCTCGGGATGGACGACGAGCTCGCACGCTGTGCGCTCGTGTCGGGCCCGCCCCGCTACCTGCCCCCCGAGCCGCTCCGGTTCCTCGGAGGCCTGCTGGTGCGCGGCGCCGTGCACCGCGCCGAACAGCGCGAGCAGGACGGGCAGCCGACGGGCGCCGCCGGACGCCTTGCGAAGCGACTCGTCTCATTCTCACTTCCGCGCTAGGCCGCGCTCAGCATGACCGCGCCGAGCGTCGCTGCGACCACCCCCACACGCTGCGTCGGAGTCAGGCGCTCGTGCAGCACGATGC
Source organism: Thermoleophilaceae bacterium (assembly GCA_036009005.1). Taxonomy (GTDB): domain Bacteria; phylum Actinomycetota; class Thermoleophilia; order Solirubrobacterales; family Thermoleophilaceae; genus JACVRW01. Next base: position 3,591 of record DASYMP010000210.1, read on the forward strand.
GCGCGAGGCCGATCGTCACGAGGATGTGGAGCGAGATCAGCACCGCGGCGATGCTCAGCAGCCCCAATGTGGTTGCGGCGCCCAGGAGCACGTTCGCGGTCATGTCCCCCGCGCCGATGACCAGCAGGCCCGGAACCTCCTCGCGTTTCGCCACGACCCTATGGCGCACCGCGATCACCGCGCCGGCGACCAGCGCGACGGCTGCGATTCGCGCCACGAGCGCCCCCCAGAGCACGCTCTCCTCCGCGGCCTGATCCACGAAGACGAAGAGCGACCCGAAGCAGATGGCCGCCAGGAGGCCGAAGCCCACGCCCGCCGCGATCCGGCGGCCGCCGGCAGCGCGCTCGGCGCCCTCGCCGTTCGGCGTCCGGGACACGAGCATCACGCCGGCGAATATGCACACCATGCCGGCCACCTGCAGCGCCGCGGGACGCTCACCCTCGGCGAGCGCGACCAGCACGGGGATCACGGGCCCCGCGGCGGTGATGGGGGTGACGATGCTCACGACGCCCACCGAGAGGCCCCGCCAGAGAGCGCCCACGCCCACCACGCCGAGCGCGCCGGCAGTCAACGCGTAGGGCACGAAGCCCGAGTCCGGGGGAGCTCCGGCGAAGAGCAGCACGGCCAGCCCGATCAGAACGAGCCCGAACGTCTGGGCCACGAACAGCACCGTCATCGGGGGCACACGGCGACTCGTCACGCCCCCCAGGAAGTCGGAGACGCCGAAGGCCAGAGACGCCGCAAGCGCGACAACGACCGCGGTCATCGCGAAATCAACGGATACAGCCGTTTGAGCCGTGCTGGATGCGGATAGCGTTCCGTATGCGCATTGGGCGCGCGAAACGCTACCTGACGCACGGCCTTTCGATGGCTTTCGCGGATATCATCAGGGCCCGCGACAGACACTGGAGGTATCACGTTGATGAGTGCTGGGGCCGAGGCCGATCTGGTCAACTTCGCAGACCGGCCGCTCGCGCCGGAGGCGGAGGGCATCGCCTCTCGGGCGGTCGAAGTGAACGGCGTGAGGTGGGCGGTGGTCGAGTACGAACCGGCGATCCTGCGCCAGGAATGGTGCCATGAGGGCCACTCCGGCTACGTCGTCGCCGGCGACATCACCTACGAGTTCGACGACGGTGCTCGCCCGATCCGCGTCTCGGCGGGCCAGGCGTTCCGTCTGCCGGACGCGCAGGGGCATCGAGGACGGGCGGGCGCGGACGGCGCGCGGCTCTTTCTCATCGACAGGGCTGTTTGACCAGCTGGGCGACAGCGCTGGCGCGGGGGCCGTGGAGGCCGGATGAGGTATCGGCACGGTGGCATCCGGCGCCCTACCAGCCGGCCCTTCGCCTGACGCGCTTGGCGGACACGGAGGTCGACCGGCTGCGAAGCCGCGGCTCGCCGGCGCATGACGGGCTGGCCGCACGACTCGCGGCGTTCGACGCCGGCGATTCCAGCCTGCACCTGGAGCTTCAGCCGGCGCGGTGGGCCCTGCGGCTGCTCGACGAGACCCGGCAGAGCCTTGTCAGCGTGTGTGTCGTTCGCTCGCGGGACGGGCGTTGGCTCGCAGGGCGGCGAGCCACGTGGGTTTCCACCTGGGCGGGGCGATGGGCTCTGGGCGCCGCGGGCGCCGTCGAGGTCGGCGAGAGCCCTGTCGAGACCCTTACGCGCGAGCTCCGGGAGGAATGGCGCCTCGAGGCGGAGGCCCTGTCGGTCGAGGCGCTGGTCAAGCTCCCGAACGAGCTGGTCATGCTGATCGGCGTCGCCACGGTTCCCGACGACTGCAGTCCGGCACCGGACGCCGAGCACGACGCCTGGGCGTGGTGGCCCGAGCACCCGGCGAGCTGGCCATCCGACGCGCACGACGGGCTGAGGCGGCTCGCAAGCCTGCTGTGAGATGCGCCCTCTTGACCGCTGTTTTGTTACGAAGTACGCTCTGATTGCCAGTGTCTATTTGCGTTATCAGTCCTGTGGGATGCCAATTGGCGGAAGATGCGGTCGCATCGCTTCCCCGTAAGCCCACAATCTTTCGACAGCCCGATGGGGGTGCTCTGTGAAGTTCTCGTACGTAACCGACGGCGGTATGACGGGCCCGGATCGTCCGACCTACGCCGAGCGGTACAAGAACCTGATCACCGAGGCGATCGCCGCCGAGGAGGCCGGGTTCCTCGCGTGGGGAACGTCCGAGACGCACTTCCTCGGGCCGGCCGCCCTGCCGAAGGTCACCGTCAGCGCCCCCGATTCGCTGATGGGCGCGATCGCGACCCAGACCGAGACGCTGATCATGCGCTACATGGTCATGCCGATCCCGTTCTACAACCCGATCCAGTGCGCCGAGCGGATCGCGACGATGGATGTGATCAGCGAGGGGCGCTGCGAGCTCGGCACCGGGCGCGGCAACAACCTCCCGGCCTTCCAGGTCTTCGGCGTCGAGCCCAAGGACACACGCCCGCGCTGGGCGGAGTCGCTCCGCATCATCGCCAAGGCGCTGATGAACGAGGGGCCGATCAGCTACGACGGCGAGTTCTGGCAGATCGACGAGATCGAGATCAACCCGCGGCCGGTGCAGAAGCCGATGCCGGCCGTGCACTCGGTCGCGACCGGGCTCGACTCGGTCCAGGCGACCGCCCGCATGGGGATCGGCGCCATCACCTGGGACGGCTACTTCGGGTGGGACTACCTCGAGAAGATCATCGCGGCCTACAGGGGCGCCGTGCCCGAGGCGGAGCCGCTGACGGGCCAGGTCAACGACAATCTCTCCTTCTTCACGACCGCGACGGCGTGTCTCGAGCGCCGTGAGGACGCGATCGCGGCCGTCGAGGCGCGCGCGTTCGATTTCTGCGACCTCATCCTCGACACCTACACGCCGCTCGCGAAGACGTCCACGTACGAGTACTACGACGAGCTCGAGCGGGTGCGCAGCTACAGCCGCGACCTCGAGAAGCTCATGGACATCGGACCGAGCGTCGTGGCCGGCGACCCGGACGACCTCCTCAAGGTCTGCAAGCGGCTCGAGGCCGAGGGCGTCGACGAGGTGGTGTTCTCGATCGACAGCCTCTCCCACGAGCACCACATGGAGACGATCCGGCTGCTCGGCAAGTACGTGATCCCCGAGATGCAGCGGGAGAGCGGCAGGGAGACGGCGGCCGTCTCGTAACGGTCGCCTCGCTCGAGGCGCGCGTTACTCGGCGAGCGCCGGGGCCGGATCCGGTAGGTACGGCTTCGGCACGTCGACCAGCAGTTGCTTCGTGTACTCGGCCTGAGGACGGTCGAGCACGGCGTTCGTCTCCCCCGCCTCGACGGCTACGCCCGACTGCATCACGATGACCTGCTGCGCGATGCTCCGCACGAGCGCGAGGTTGTGCGTGATGAAGATGAGCGCGAGGTCGCGCTCGTGCTGCAGGCGCCGCAGCGTCTCGATGATCGCGGCCTGGACCGACACGTCGAGCGCGGAGGTGACCTCGTCGCACACCACGACCTTCGGGTTCACGACGAGAGCTCTCGCCAAAGCCACGCGCTGACGCTCGCCACCGCTGAGCTCGCCGGGGGAGCGCCGGAGCATGCCCTTGGTCAATGCGGCGTCCTCGAGAGCGGCGACCACCCGCTCCTGCCTGGCCTTGCGGGGCGCATCCGACAGGTAGATGAGCGGCTGTTCGATTATCTCGCCGACGGTCTTGCGCGGGTTGAGCGACGCATAGGGGTTCTGGAAGACGTACTGGACCGCGCGCAGCTCCTCGGACGCTCGGTCGCGCGCGCTCGTTGCGAGGGCTCGCGAATCGAGTCGCACCTCCCCGGACCACGAGCGGTGAAGGCCGACGATGCACCGCGCGAGTGTCGTCTTGCCCGATCCGGACTCGCCGACGACCGCGACACAGGTGCGCTCGCGCACCTCAAGGCTGACGTCGTGCAGGATCTGCGTCGATCCGTAGCTCGCGGAGAGCCCCTCGACGGTCAGGAGCGCGCCCTCCCCCACCCTGAGCTCGCGCGAGCTTCGATCCACACGCCCGTTCGAAGACGGCAACTCGCCGAGCCGGAGGCAGCGCGCCAGGTGCACGCCGCCGGCGGTGGCGGGCACCATCTCCGGGATGTTGTCCACGCACCGCTCCTCCGCAAAGGGGCAGCGGGGCGCGAACAGGCACCCGGCGGGCCGCTTGCCGGGTGCGGGCGGGTGGCCTCCGAGGCCCACGAGGGTGTGTGAGCGCGTCGGCGAGGGCACGGCTGTCAGCAGGGCGCGCGTGTACGGATGAGCCGGCGCCGCAAGAACGTCCCCCTTCGTGCCCAGCTCGACCATCTCGCCGCCGTAGAGGACCGCGATGTGATCGACGAGCTCGCCGATCACCGCCAGATCGTGGCTCACGAACAGCCCCGCGACGCCGTGCAGGCTGCAGAGATCGCGGATCGTGTTCAGAACGTGCCGCTGGGTGGTCACGTCCAGGCCGGTCGTGGGCTCGTCGAGCACGATCACCTGGGGCTTCAGCAGGAACGCCATCGCGATCACGGCCCGCTGCTGCTGGCCGCCGGAGAGCTGATGCGGATACGCGGCCAGCACCTCGGGCGACAGCCTGACCTGCCCGAGCACCTCCGCGAGCCGATCGCCCGCGTCTCCGGCCTGTGACTCCGCCGCCGCATCCTTCGTCAGGACCTCTCGGAGCTGGACGCCCACCCTCAGGGCGGGGTTCAGCGCCGTCGTCGGGTCCTGCGGGACGTAGGCGATCCGGCCGCCGCGAACCGCGCGCACGCGGTCCGGCTCCATCTGGAGGACGTCGTCTCCGTCCAGGAGGACGCTGCCGCTCCTGATGACGAGGCCCCGGCGGGCGTATCCCAACAGCGCAAGCGCGACCGTCGACTTACCCGACCCGGACTCCCCCACCAGACCGAGGGTTCGTCCCGGCCACAGCCTGAAGGACACGCCCCTCACGACCTCCCGCTGGTCGTCCTCCGTGGAGACACGGATGTCCTGCACCTCGAGCCGTGGAGATTCCTCAATCATCCGCAACGGCCTCCGTCAGCAGGTGCTGCGCCGACTGATCGTCGACCGCGGCGGTGCGGTCCCCGCCCAGAGACGCGCGAGCGAGGGCATCGGTGAAGGTGTTGAGGCCGACGGTGAGGAGCGCGAGCACGATGGCCGGCGCGCCGATGCCCCACACGTTGGCGGCGATGCCGTTCCGGTTCTCGTTGAGCATCGCGCCCCAGTTCGGGTCGGGCGGCTGGAGGCCGAATCCCAGGAAGGAGAGACCGGCCATGATGATGATCGAGTAGGCCATCCGGAGCCCCATCTCGACCATCAGCGGCGACATGACGTTGGGCAGGATCTCGCCGACCATGACCCGCCGCGGTGGGATGGCGATCAGCTCCGAGGCCTTGACGAAGTCGCGTTCGCAGACATCGAGCGCCGTCGCGCGAATGACGCGCGCGACCTGAGGCGCGTGGATGATCGCCACGGCGAGCACGATCAGCCATGACTTCGCCCCAAGGATGCTCACGAGCAGGAGCGCGAAGACGATCTGCGGGAATGCCAGCACGACGTCCGCCGAGCGCATCAGCACCCCATCGGTCAGCCCGCCGAAGAAGGCGGCGGCTATGCCGATCAGGGCCCCGACCAGGACGCCGAGGATGGTTGCGACGGCCGCCATGCTGAGGAGCACCCAGCCACCACCGAGCGTACGGCTGAGGACATCGCGCCCGAGCACGTCGCCGCCCAGGAGCGCGTCGCCGCCCGGTGCGGCATACGGGCCGGTGATGAACTCCGTTGTCGCATGGGGCGTCAGAAGCGGACCCAGCGCGGCGAGGAGGACGACCGCCATCGTAAGAGCCGCGCCGATCTTGCCGCGACGGGTGCGAAGCGCCCTGCCCAACAGGCCGAGCGAGCGCGTGCGGCGAAGCCGCTCCGCCGACGTCGCCAGGGGGTTGCGCCCTCGGGGGAGCGAGGGTGCGAGCCCGCTCACGGCGAGCTCCTGAAACGCCGGCGCGGCGTCAGGACCACGGCGAGGAGGTCGGAAGCGATGTTCACGACCAGGTAGAACCCCGCGAGGATCAGGACGATGCACTGGATCACGGGGATGTCCCGAGTGTCCACGGCGCCGACGAGCGCCTGTCCGAGGCCCTGGTAGTTGAAGACGTACTCGACGACCACGATGCCGCCGGCGAGGTAGAGGAAGTTCAGCGCTATGACCTGCACGATCGCGGGGGCCGCGTTCGGCAGCGCGTGCGCGAACAGGACCCGCCTGCGATCCAGTCCCTTGAGCTCCGCAAGCTCGGCGTAGTCGCTCGCCAGCGCCTCGATCATCGTCGCTCGCGTCATTCGGAAGATGTACGGGAAGATGAGGATCACGAGCGTGGCCACCGGCAGCACGAGCGCGTCGGGGTGCTCCCACGGAGCGGTGCCCGACGGAAATACCGATACGGCCGGGAAGGCGTGCAGCACGAGCGTCGACAGCAGCGTGATCAGGCCCAGGGCCACGACGAACTCGGGCAGCGCGCTCAGCGCAAGCGAGGCGACCGAGGTGACCGTGTCGAACAATCGATCCCTCCTGGCCGCGGCGATCACCCCGGCCAGGACGCCGAGCACACTCCCTATCGCTCCCGCCAGGAAGATCAGGAAGGCTGAATTCAGCAGCCGAGGGCCGACGATCTCGCTCACGGGCCCGCCGTTCGCGAGGGAGTTCCCGAGGTCGCCTCGGACCAGGTCACCCGCCCAGCGCAGATATTGCAGCGGGACGGGCGCGTCCAGGTGCAGCTGCTCCTGGAGCGCCTTGAGCCGCGCGGGCGTGGCGCTGTTGCCGAGCACGGCCCGCGCGGCATCCCCAGGCAGGACCTCCGTCGCCGCGAAGACGAGCATCGACAGCAGCACCATCGTCAGCAGGCCCAGCACGACGCGCCGTCGTGCCACCGCGGCGAGCGAGTCGTCGGGCCGACGGCCGCCGGTCCGCAACGGGCTAGGGATCGCGCCGGCTTCCACCGCTACCCCTCACGCCCACGATCCGGGCCTGGCGCGCCGCTAGGCAAGCCACATTTCCTTGAACTTGTAGCGCCACCACGAGTAGCCGAGGTTGGACTCCTTGACCCCCTGGACCTTGCTCGAGTTGGCGTCGATGTCGGCCCGGAAGACCGAGATGATGTAGCCGTTCAGCTTGTGGTAGATGTCCTGCATCTCGTGCGCGATCTCGATGCGCTTCGCCTTGTCGAGCTCCGCGAGCGCCTGCCCATACAGCTCGACGTAGTGAGGCGATGCCTTGTAGAAGTGCGTCTCGCCGTAGAACGAATCCGGCAGGTCGATCTGCCCGACATTGGGGAAGTACGGCTCCACCGGCCAGAACGACGTGGCCATCGGCCATTTCGTGTAGTTCGGGCCGAACATCGTCGCCGTCGGCACCCGGTTGAGCTTGATGTTGACGCCCGCCTCCTGCGCCTGGCGCGCGTAGACCTCGCACACCTGGGTGTTCGTCGGGGTGAGGTTGGCCGTGACGAGGGTCGCGGAGAGGCCCTCGTGCCCCGCCTGCTTCAACAGCGACTTCGCCTTCTCGATGTCCTGCTCGCGCTGCGGGATGTCCTTGTTGTAGGCGGGGTCCCACGGGGCGTACAGGTCGTTGGCGACCATGCCGTGGCCGCCGTAGACGGTCTCGAGCATCTGCTTGCGGTCGACGATCAGCTTCAGCGCCTCACGCACGCGCGGATCCGAGAACGGCTGGACGTCCACCCGGAAGAGAATCGGGTCCCACGCGCCGGATTGGGCGATCCTGACCTTCAGGCCGGCGTTCTCGACCGCGGAGACCGACCCCGCGGTTATCTTCGAGGCGAGATCGATCTCGCCGCTGATCAGTGAGTTGACCTGAGTGGTCTCGTCCGAGTAGTCCGTCATGACGAGCTTGTCCACATACGGCTTGCCGGTCTGCCAGTAGTTCGGGTGGCGGAGGAACGTGCTCTGCTGCCCCGGCGTGAACGACTCGTACTTGAAGGGACCGGACCCGATCGGCTTCTTCGGGTCGAACCCGACCGGCACGAGCGGCGCTCCGTAGGCCATCAGCGTCTCGATCAGGATCGAGAACGGGATCTTGAACGGCACGCGGATCGTCCGCTTGTCCACCGTCTTGATGCCCGCGGCGTCCATCGATGCCAGGTTGGCCGCGAGAATCCCCGGTGCCTTCGGGTCGACGATCTGCTGGAGCGAGTACTTCATGTCCTCGGACGTGGCGGTCTTGCCGTTGTGGAACTCGATGCCGTCCCTGAGGCGAATGGTCCACTCCGTGCCGTCCGAGTTCGGCGTCATCTCCTCCGCGAGCGAGAGCACGGGCTGGCTCTTCTGGTCCCAGTCGACGAAGTAGTCGAACAGGTTCGGGGCTCGCGCGTAATCGAGGTCGTTGTAGGGCGAGAACGGATTGAGCGTGTCGGCGCTGCCGCCGCCGGTGATGCCGACGCGAAGCGTTCCGCCGCGCTTGGGCTTTCCGACCGCCTTGGTGGCGGAGTCGTTGCCGCTGACGCAACCCGGAAGCGCTGCGGCGGCTCCGAGCGCGGCCGCGTGCGCGACAAATCCGCGTCTGGTCAGCGGTTGCCAGGCAGCCCAACCGCCCCCGTCCGGACCACTTACCTCGACATCGTCACGACGTTCCATGAGTCTCCATTTCTGCGTCTCTATCGACGAATTGCTTGCGCGTGCGAGCTGGTCGTCTGTTTCACCTGGCCGAGCTCCGGGATGACGTACTCGCCGATCAGGCGGATGGTCTCCATGTGCGCTTCGTGGGTCCCGCCGTCGATGTTGAACGTCACCTCCTCGCAGCCCATGGCTTCGATCTGCTTGCAGACCTCGATCACGTCGTCGGGCGTGCCCGCGACGACCGAAGGTCCGATCTCCATCAATCCCTCGATGTTCCTGCGCTGCTTCATCACGCGCCGGACCCGCGGAAAATGCTCGTATGTCGGCGCGCTCGCGAACGGCTCGTACAGCCGGATGATCAGGTCGGCGAACCGGAAGGCCGGGTTCTTCACGGCCTCGACGGCATCCTCTCGGCGTTCCGCGCACCTCACGGCCGTGACGTAGACCATGTACTCGTCGGTCAGCCGGCCGCCGACCGGATCCGCCCGCGTGAGCCCGTCCCGGTACGCGGCGAAGCACTCCTCGAGGTAGTCCCATCCGAAGTACGAGTCCCAGGTGAGCACGCCGATCCCCAGCTCGCCCGATGCCGTATGCGACGGCAGGCCGCTGGCGACCGAGTAGAGGCGCGGCATCGGCTTCTGCGTCGTCGTCGGATTGACCCTCACCTCGTTGAGGGTCCAGAAGGCGCCTTCGTAGCTCAAGGTTTCGTTCATGAGCGCGGTCGCGATGATCTGGAGCGACTCCGCCCACATCGCCCGCGTGTCCTTCGGGTCGATGCCCCACACGTCCATCGCCAGCCCGTTGTTGCCGCGCGCGGTGGCGAGCTCCGCGCGGCCGCCGGAGACCGCGTCGAGGGTCGCCAGCCGTTCCGCGACGGTGATGGGATGGTGGAACGGCAGCCCCAGCGCGGCGTACCGGATCTTTATGCGCTCCGTGAGCGCCGCCACCGCGCCGTAGATCGAGTCCGGAGCGCTGATGGTCGTGTCCGGCGCCATGAACCTCGTCTCGGAGCTCCCCCACGACCAGAAGCCGAGCTCGTCGGCCAGCACCGCCTCGCGGATGACGTCCCCGTACTTCTGCGAGTACGTGGGGCTGTGCATTCCGTGGAGGCTTCCGTCTGTGAGGAGGCTGATCTTCATGCAGTTCTCTGGTGGGGGCGCTGCGAGACCCCCTCCATCGCATTCCGTATTTGGGTACCTGGAGGGACCTCGGGTGCTAATTTACAGCCGTAGCGGGCCGCGTCAAGTAAATATCATGCCCGTCTGGTCGTCTATTCTGCGAAATATGTCCTTCACGCGCCTATTCGCCGATCTATGCCTCTCGACTCCCAATGACTGACGCGCTGCCTGGAATAGGCGTGCTCGGCAACGTCGGGATCTCGGTCCCCGAGCTCGTAAAGCTCGGCGCGGAGATCGAGCAGGCGGGCTTCCCCGGGGTATGGGTCATCGAGTACGAGTACGACTCGATCGCCTTGGCGCAGGCGATCGCGCAGGGAACCAGCACGGTCATGACGGGAACCTGCATCACGCGTGCGTTCACGCGCCACCCCATCTCTCTTGCCACCACTGCCGCCGCGATCGACCAGCTCGCGCCCGGCCGCTTCACGATCGGCCTCGGCAGCGGGGCGCTCGAGTCGGCCGACCCGAAGCTGTCGCTTCAGCGTTGGGGCGTGCCATGGGATCGCTCCGCCGCGCGCATGAAGGAATACGTCGAGGTGCTGCGGCGGGCGCTCGACGGCGACACGCTCGGCTACCAGGGCGACTTCTACGACCTGAACCACGTCGAGCTCGAGCTGCTGCCGGAGAAGCGCGTGCCGATCTTCCTGGCGGGTGGCGGCAAGCGCATGATGGACCTCGCCGGGTCACTGTCCGACGGCGTCTTCATGCACATGGTCGACGAACAGGCGACGCGGGCGACGCGCGAGCGCGTGGCCGCGGCGGCGGAGAAGCACGGCCGTGATCCCGGTGAGCTCGACGTGAGCAACCTGATCATGACCTGCGTCGACGACGACCGTGCCACGGCGGTCGCGGCCATGAAGCACTGGCTCGTCGAGTACTACCTGAGCATGAAGGTCTACCAGTCGATCCTCGCCGACAACGGCTGGGCCGATGAGGGGAAGACGATCCTCGACGCCTACATGCGCGGCGACAAGGAGGCCGCTGAGGCCGCGGTACCCGACGGGTTGATCGAGAACTTCACGATCACCGGCACGCCGGACGAATGCCGGCAGAAGCTGGCGGAGTTCGTTTCATGGGGCACGACCATGCCGATCCTGTACGTGTTCCCCTCGCGCGGCGACTGGCGCGACGCCTACCGCCGCACCATCGACACGTTCGCCGGCGCCACGGCAGCCGGCTGAACCGTCAGGCGCGTCGACGAGGCTCGCGCGAGGACGGCCGCCAGATCCGCTCGTAGTGTCCGCGCAGCAGCTCGAGGTGCCTCTCCATCTCACGAGTCGCGCGCTCGGGGTCGCCGTCGCGGACCGCTCCCGCGATCGCGTGGTGGTCCTCGGTGATCGCGGCCTGGAACTCGCCGTCCGCGCGGCTGCGCGCGATGCGTGTTCTCAGGACCACGAAGATCGGCTCGGTGGCCAGTGTCAGGAGGCGGTTCCCGGATGCCTCCAGGATCAGCGCGTGGAAGTCGCGGTGGAGCTCGAAGCGGTCACCGCTCGAGAGCGCGCCGGAGTCGTTGACGAGCGTCGCCTCGAGCCGCCGCACGTGCTCCTCGGTTCGCCGCTCGGCCGCGAGGCGTGTGGCCGGCACCTCGAGCGTCTGGCGCGCCTCGAGCAGCTCGGACAGCGTCACGTCGTTCGCGTCGAAGAGCAGCGCCAGGTTCGACTGGAGCACCTCGGTCATGCTGCCGAATGTCGGAGCGGTCACGCGGCTGCCGCCGCCCGCGCCGCGGGTCGTGCGGATCATGTTCTGCGCGCCGAGCGTCTTCAGGGCCTCGCGGACGGTCGCGCGCGAAACCTCGAAGCTGTCGGCGAGCTCGGCTTCTGTGGGCAGCTTCGCACCGAGGGACAGCTCGCCGCGGACGATCATCTCGCGCAGGTGCCGAGCCACCTGTGCGCTCGCGCTCAGGATCTCGGGCGGTCGGATTGGCTGACGCTGCTCCATATGACTTAATGTCTGACCTATGACCTTATCGCCGCTTGCCGACCTGCGCGTGCTCTCGATCGAGCAATTCGGCGCGGGCCCGTGGGGGACGATGCAGCTGGCGGACCTCGGCGCCGACGTCATCAAGGTCGAGGACCCGGCCACGGGCGGTGACGTGTCCCGCACCGTTCCTCCCTACCAGGAGGGCGAGGACTCGCTCTTCTTCGAGAGCTTCAACCGCAACAAGCGCAGCATCTCGCTCGACCTTCGCTCGGAGGGCGGACGCGAGGTCCTGGGTGACCTCGTGCGGTGCGTGGACGCCGTCTACTCGAACCTGCGTGGCGATCAGGCGGAGCGGCTCGGGCTCACCTACGCGCAGCTCGGACCCCTCAACCCGCGGATCGTCTGCTGCTCGCTGTCGGGCTTCGGCAACAGCGGCCCGCGCGCCAAGCAGGCGGGCTACGACTACGTGATGCAGGCCATGGGCGCGTGGATGAGCCTCACGGGCGGCCCGGACGAGCCGCCGACCAAGTCGGGGCTCTCGGTCGTGGACTTCATGGGCGGCTATGTCTCGGTGCTCGCGTTGCTCGCAGGCGTCTGGCGCGCTCGGCGCGACGGGGAGGGCTGCGACTGCGATGTGTCGCTGTTCGAGACGGCGCTCGCGCAGCTCACCTACGTGGGCACGTGGGCCGCTAGCCGCGGCTACGCGCCGCCGCGCCTCGCCGAGTCCGCGCACCTGTCGATCGTGCCGTTCCAGGCGTTCGAGGCCGCGGACGGCTGGTTCGTGGTCGCCTGCGCGAAGCAAAAGTTCTGGGAGCTGCTGTGCGACGCGATCGAGCGGCCCGACCTTCGGGATGATCCGCGCTTCGTCGACTTCGCCGGGCGGCGTGACAACCGCGAGGTGCTGGTGGCCGAGCTGCGGTCGGTCTTCCGGCTCCGAGGCGTTGCGGACTGGGTCGAGACGCTCGAGGCCGCGGGGGTGCCCGTCGGACGGGTCAACGACGTGGCCGGCGCTCTCGCCGACCCGCAGGTGGAGGCCCGCGACGCTCTGGTCGAGTACGAGCACGAGACGCTCGGGCTGGTGCGCCAGCCGGCGAGCGCGCTGCGGTTGAGCGGACCGAGGCCTCCCGTGCGCCGCGGCCCGCGCCGCGGCGAGCACACCGAGGACGTTCTCGGCGAGCTGTGCGGGTACTCCGCGGAGCGCGTCGCGGAGCTCGGGACCAGGGGTGCCTTCGGACCACCGAGCGAGCTGAGCGCGTGAGCGTCGTGATGCTCGCGGCCGCGCGTTCGCTGCTCTTCGCTCCGGGCGACGACCCGCGCAAGCTGCGGAAGGCGGCGGAGGCCGGCGCGCACGGCGTGATCGCGGACCTCGAGGACGGTGTCTCAGCTCCCGAGCGCGAGGCCGCGCGAGCCCACATCCAGTCCGTGTTCGGCGAACTGGGCGGCGAGGTCCTCCGGTCGGTACGGATCAACCCGCCCGGCACGTCCGACCACGAGCGCGATCTCGAGCTCGTCCGCTCGCTGCCGGAGGCGATCCTCGTGCTGCCGAAGGCGACGCCTGGGGCCGTCGAGTCGCTGGCCGGCGTGGAACCGATACTCGCCATAGTCGAAACGGCAGCCGGCCTCGATGCCGCTCACGAGCTCGCCTCGCACCCCGCCGTCGTCGCCCTTGCACTCGGCAACCTCGACCTGAGCGCCGACCTCGGGCTGCGCCCGCGCTCCGACGGCCTCGAGCTGCTCATGCCACGGACGGCACTCGTGCTGGCGTCGGCGCTCGCCGGCATCAGGCCGCCGTTCGACGGCGTCAACCCCGACTTCCGCGACGAGAACAGCCTGCGCGACGCCGTCGACCTTGCAGCGAGCCTCGGGCTGCGCGGAAAGCTGTGCATCCACCCCGCGCAGGTCGCGCCCGTGAACGAGGGCTTTCTCCCATCGCAGGCCGAGCGCGCGTGGGCCCGCGCCGTGCTGGATGAGTGCGAGGCGGCGCGCCGCGCGGGGCGAGCTGTCGCGGCGCTCGACGGGGCGATGATCGACGCGCCCGTCGTCGCGCGGGCGCGGGCGCTCCTCGAGGGCGAGGGGGCGGAGGTGGCGACACGATGACGGCGGACGCCGCACCCGGCGCTGGCCGCTACTTCGACGACTTCACGCCCGGCGACGTGTTCCGGAGCGCCATCGGCCGGACCGTGACCGAGACCGACAACGTCTGGTTCACCTGCCTGACGATGAACACCAACCAGGGGCACTTCAACTCGGCGTTCGCGGAGACGACCGCGTACGGCCAGCCGCTGGTGAACAGCTGCTTCACGCTCGCGCTCGTAACCGGCCTGACGGTGGCGGATACCAGTCAGAACGCGGTCAACCTCGAGTGGTCCAGGGTGCTGATGCCGAACCCCGTGTTCGTCGGCGACACGCTCTGGGCCGAGACGGAGGTCACCGCCACGCGCGAGTCCGGCTCGCGTCCGGGCTGGGGCATCGTGGACGTCCGCACACGCGGAATCAACCAGCGCGGCGAGACGGTGATCGAGTTCCGGCGCGTCTTCATGCTGCCTCGGCGCGACCACGCGGCGCGCGCCGACGTGCGGCCCGCACCCGCTGACGAGTGGCGCGTGTGACGAGCGATCTGTCCACGACGCGGTTCGCGCGCTTCGTGCTGGCGCTCGAGCGCTCCTCCGTCCCGGCGGATGCGGCCGAGTCCGCGACGCTCCATTTCCTCGACGCGCTTGGCTGCGGGCTCGCCGCGGCGGGCACCGGCGAGGGTCTCGCGGCACGCACGGCGGTGGCGGGCTCGGGCGGCGGCGACGCGTCGATCATCGGTGAGCGCGCCCCCGCCTCCGCGGCAATGGCGGCCCTCGCGAACGGAACGCTGTGCCACGCGCTCGACTTCGACGACACGCATCCGGACGGGGTCACTCACGTGAGCGCCGTCCTGGCCCCCGCGTCACTCGCCGCGGCGCAGAGCGCCCGCGCGGACGGGACCACGCTGCTGATGGCATACCTCGGCGGCGCGGAGCTCACGATCCGGCTTGGCATGGCCGCATCCGGCGCGTTCCACCGCCGGGGCTTCCACCCCACGTCGGTGTGCGGCGTGTTCGGCGCTGCCGCGGCGTCTGCCCGCCTCCTGGAGCTCACGGACGATCAGGCCGCCAACGCTCTCGGCGTCGCCGGGAGCTTCGCCGGCGGCGTCTTCGAGTACCTCTCGGACGGATCGGCCACGAAACCGCTGCACGCCGGCTGGGCGGCGCACGGCGGCGTGCTCGCGGCCCTGATCGCGCGCGCCGGAGGATCGGGGCCCCGGTCGGTCTTCGACGGCCGCTACGGGCTCTACGCCACCCACGCCGACGGGTCGATCGACCCCGCCGCGTTCGAGGGGTTGGGGGACCGGTGGGAGCTTGCGCGCACGTCGTTCAAGGCGTACCCCGCCTGCCACTACATGCACGGCTGCCTGGACGCCGTGGAGGTGCTCCGTGGCCGTGGCCTCCCGGACCCCAGCCTGATCGAGTCGATCGAGGTCGCCGTCCCGCCCGTCGGGATCCAGCTGGTGCTCGAGCCCGCCGCGGACAAGCCCGCCCCCCGCACGCCGTACGACGCCAAGTTCAGCCTGCCGTGGGCGCTCGCCGAGCTGATCACGCGCGGACGGCTCGACACGCGCTCGTTCACCGGCGAGGCGATCGACGACCCCGACGTGGTGGCTCTCGCTCGCAGGGTCACCTACCGCGAGGGCGGCTACGCGAGCGCGCCGGGCGCGTTTCCAGGCTCCGTGCGGATCGTCACCTCGGACGGCAGCGAGCTCTCCGCCGAGGTGCTGCATGAGCGCGGCCATCGGCGCAACCCGATGACTCGCGCCCAGGTGGTCGCGAAGTTCGAGGCGAACGCCCAGCTCGCGCTCGCGCCGGACGACGTGGGGCGTGTGGTCGACATCGTGCTCGGCCTCGACGACGCGACGCCGGACGCGCTGTCCGAGCTCGGCCGAACGCTTGCCTCCGCGACCAGCAGGCAGGAGCTGTCGGTATGAGCGCCGCGGCGGCGGACCTCCGCGACCTCCGCGAGGGCGTGCGCGCGCTGTGCGACTCGTTCGGCAACGAGTACTGGCGCGGGCTGGAGCCCGACACCTACCCGACGGCCTTCGTACAGCAGCTCACCGACGATGGATGGCTCGCGGCGCTGATTCCCGAGCAGTACGGCGGCGCCGGGCTCGGGCTGACGGCGGCCAGCGTGGTGCTCGAGCAGGTGAACGCATCGGGCGGCAACGCCGCCGCGTGTCACGCGCAGATGTACATGATGGGCGTGCTCCTCCGTCATGGCAGCGATGAGCAGCGCGATCGCTTCCTCCCGGAGATCGCCGCGGGGCGGCTGCGGCTCCAGGCGTTCGCCGTCACGGAGCCGACGGTCGGCTCGGACACCACGCGCATCTCGACTCGCGCCCGTAGGACGGACGACGGCTGGGTGGTGAACGGCCAGAAGATCTGGACATCGCGAGCGGAGCACTCGGATCTGATGCTGCTGCTCGCGCGAACCACCCCACTCGAGGAGGTGGAGAAGAAGAGCGAGGGGCTGTCGGTGTTCCTGGTCGACATGCGCGAGGCGCGCGATCGCGGCATGACGATCCACCCGATCGAGACCATGGTCAACCACTCGACTACGGAGGTGTTCTTCGACGACCTGCAACTCCCGGCCGACGCGCTGATCGGCGAGGAGGGCAAGGGCTTCAAGCAGATTCTGACGGGGATGAACGCCGAGCGGATCCTGATCGCCGCGGAGTGCATCGGCGACGGCCGCTTCTTCATCGAGCGCGCCGTCGCGTACGCGAACGAGCGTGTCGTCTTCGGCAGGCCGATCGGGGCGAACCAGGGCGTGCAGTTCCCAATCGCGCGCGCTCACGCCGCGCTGGAGGCGGCCGACCTCATGCGCTACGACGGGGCGGCGCGGTACGACCGCGAGGAAGCATGCGGAGCGCAGGCGAACATGGCGAAGCTGCTCGCCTCGGAAGCGTCGTGGCAGGCAGCGAACGCCTGCATGGACACCCACGGCGGCTTCGCGTTCGCGGTCGAGTACGACATCGAGCGGAAGTTCCGCGAGACGCGGCTCTACCAGATCGCTCCGGTCTCGAACAACCTCGTGCTCGCGTTCCTCGGCCAGCACGAGCTCGGCCTGCCGCGCTCCTATTGACGGTCGCGGCTAATCTCGATCGGGTGAGCGTGACGGTCGACGAGAAGCTGGAAGCGGCCCGCTGGGACCTCGACCCGTTGGTCGAGAACCGCGGGCCCGAGGCGGTCGAGCAGATGCTCACCGAGGCGCACGACCGCGCGGAGTCGTTCGCGGGCACCTACAGGGGCCGGGTGGCCGAACTCGACTCCACGGAGCTGGCCGACGCGATGCGCGAGCTCGCCGCCATCCACGACCTCGCCGGCCGAGCCGGCTCGTACGTGATGCTGAGCTTCTCGCTCGACACCACCGACCCGGAGCGCGGCGCGCGCCTCCAGAAGGCACGCGAGCTCGGCGCTGCGATCGAGACGCAGCTGCTCTTCTTCGACCTGGACTGGAACGAAGTGCCGGACGAGCGAGCCGAGGAGCTCCTCGCCGATCCGGAACTCGGCTTCGCCGCCCACCACCTGCGCAACCTGCGCCGCTACCGGCAGCACCAGCTGTCCGAGCCGGAGGAGCGCGTGCTCACCGAGACGAGCGTGACCGGAGGCTCTGCGTTCCAGCGCCTGTTCACCGAGCAGACCTCCGCGCTCGAGGTGCCGCTACCCGGCCGCGACGAGCCGGCCTCGCTCGAGGAGGGCCTGTCGCTTCTGCAGGACCCCGACCGGGAGCGCCGCCGTGAGGCCGCCGAGAGCCTGACCGCCGCGCTGCGGCCCGGCCTGCGCACGCGCGCCTTTGTCTTCAACACGCTGCTGCAGGACAAGGCCACCAGGGACCGGCTACGCGGGTATTCGCACTGGCTCGCGTCGCGCAACCTCGCCAACGAGGCGAGCGACGAGTCCGTCGAGGCGCTGATCGCCGCGGTGCAGGGGCGCTACGACCTCGCCCGCCGCTGGTACTCGCTCAAGGCGCGGCTGCTCGGGCTCGACCGGCTGGCCTCCTACGACCGGATGGCGCCCGTGTCGGGCTCGGGCGACCGCATCCCGTACGGCGAGGCCGAGGCGATCGTGCTCGACTGCTACCGCAGCTTCTCGCCCGAGCTGGGCGCCACGGCCGCGGAGTTCTTCGCCGGCGGGTACATGGATGGGCCGCCGCGGCCCGGCAAGCGGGGCGGCGCGTTCTGCTCGTACACGGTGCCCTCGGCGCACCCGTACGTGATGCTCAACTACACCTCCCGCCCGCACGACGTGCTCACGATGGCGCACGAGCTCGGGCACGGCGTGCACGCGGCGCTCGCCCGCCCGCAGGGCATCTTCCACTTCACGACCCCGCTCACGCTGGCCGAGACCGCCTCGATCTTCGGCGAGAACATCGTGCTCGAGCGCCTCCTGGAGCGCGCGCCGGGCGCGGCCGAGCGCCTCGACCTCCTGGCGGGCGCGCTCGACGGCGCCGTGGCGGCGGTGTTCCGACAGATCGCGATGAACCGGTTCGAGCACGCCATCCACACGGAGCGGCGGGAGCGAGGCGAGCTGTCCGTGGATCGGTTCGGCGAACTGTGGCTCGCCACGCAGGGCGACCTGCTCGGCGACAGCGTCGAGCTGGACGACGACTACGGCCTGTGGTGGTCGTACATCTGGCACTTCGTCGACTCGCCCGGCTATGTGTACGCCTACGCGTACGGTCACCTGCTCGCGCTGTCGGTGTACCGCCGGTACGAGGAGGAGGGCGAGGGCTTCGTCGAGTCGTACCTCGACCTGCTTCGCGCAGGTGGCTCGCGGCCGCCCCAGGAACTCGGCGCGATCGTGGGCGTGGACCTGTCCGACCCTGGCTTCTGGAACTCGGGGCTCGAGCTGATCGAACGCCAGCTCGACGCCGCCGAGGAGGCGGCACGGGAGGCCGGGCGGATCGACGACGTGGCTACGCCGGCACCGCCGGCTACGCAAGAGCGTTGATCGCCGAGCGCATCGCGCTCCCGGGCGCCGAGGTGGAGCTCATGCGGCCCGCGAATGCCGAGGCGCTGATCACCGAGGAGGCGTTCGAGCACGAGGAGTACCTGCCGTACTGGGCGGAGCTGTGGGCGAGCGCCGTCGCGCTGGCACACGACGTCTCGCTGCGTGCGCTTCGGGGCAGGCCGACGCTGGAGCTCGGCTGCGGCCTCGGCCTGCCGAGCATCGCCGCCGCGCTGGCGGGTGGGCGCGTGCTGGCAACCGACTGGTCGCCAGACGCGGTGGAGGCCACCGCCGCCAACGCGGAGCGCAACCAGGTGGAGATCGAGACGCTCCGGTGCTCCTGGAGCGAGCCGGACGCGATTGTGGAGCGCGCGCCCTGGCCGCTCGTGATCGCGAGCGACGTGCTCTACGAGCAGCGCAACGTCGACCAGCTCCTGGACCTCCTGCCGCGGCTCGTGGACGAGACCGGCCTGGTCCTGCTCGCCGATCCGGGGCGGGTGCCGGCCGAGCGCTTCCTGGCCGTCGCGCCGGAACGCGGCTGGGCCGTGCGGAGCGTTGCAAGCCCGCGCGCTCCGCGCGTGCTCATCCACCGGCTCAGACGAGCCGAGAGCTAGACGACCACGAACTCGTTGCCGCCGCGGTCCCCGACCTCGTCGGCGGCCTGGAGCGCGGCCTGCATGAGCGCGGCCGGACGGCGCTGGCCGGCCGGGCCGCAGGTGGCGCCCACGCTCGGGATCACCGGCAGTCCGCCGGGGCCGATCGGGCGCTGCGCCACGTCGAGGATGCGCTCGGCGATGCGAGCCGCCGTCGTGGCGTCGTGCACGCCGGCGCACACGGCCGCGAGGTGCCGATCGTCGAGCTGGCCCACGAGGTCCAGCGGCCGGAGTGCGGAGGCGATGTGGCGGCCCAGCTCACGCAGCACCACGCTGGTGCCGGGGCGCCCACGATCCTCGACGATCCGCTCGAGACCGTCGATCCGGATGGCGACCACGCCTGCCGCGCCGCAGCCGGCCGGGTGCAGTGCCCACGCGAGCCGATCGAGAAGCGAGAAGCGCGTCGGAAGGCCGGTGGCCGGGTCGATCTCGGCGGCAGTCTGCGGCTCGGCGCCGACGAGGTCGAGCCTCCTCGTGACCCATTGGACCTCGGGGCCGTCCCCCGCTACGAAGGTGGTCTCGACGGGGCACCAGCTCCCGCCCGAGGAGAGCAGCCGGTACTCGACCGTCTGGGCGCCGGGACCGCGCATCCAGCCGCGGTGGAGCGCCATGACACGATCGGCGTCCTCGGGGTGGATCAGCGACTGAATGGGACTGCCCAGGAGCGTGTCGCGCGGAACGCCGGTCAGCTCGGAGACGAGCGCGGAGGCGTAGAGGTAGGCGCCGGCGGCGTCATGCACGGAGACGAGCGCGCGCACGCTGCCCGCGAGCAGCCTAAACCGCTGCTCCCACGGGTCCTGCGCGAAGCCGCTGCCGTCGACAGCCTTGAGATGCCGCTCTGGGGCGCCCATGTTCGACTTATCGGCGGTGGGCGATGGAGCCTTAGCGCGGCAGGTCTGCCAGCGCCCGGTAGAGCTCACGGGCGGTGAGCTCGCCCAGCCGAAGGCTCTCGAGCCGGTAGCTCTCGTTCGGCGCATGGAAGGCGTCGGCGCCGAGCGCGAAACCGCTCACGATCGTGGGCACGCGTTGCTCGGCGAGCACGGACAGAAGCGGCAGCGTGCCGCCCAGGCGCACGAACGCGGGCGCCGTCCCGCATGCGCGCTCGAAGGCGCTCGCGGCGAGCTGCAGGGCGGGCTCGTTCGCGTCGAACAGCGCGGGCTCCGCGAGAGAGAGCTCCACCGTGAGCTCCGCACCCTCCGGGAGGGCCCCGCGCAGGAGCCGCTCGGCCTCGGCGGCGACCTCCGCAGCGCGCTGGCCGGGCGCCAGCCGGATGCTGAGCTGCGCCCGGGCGGTCGACGGTATGACCGTGCGCGGCTCCCCGGCGCTGAGCATGTTCACGTCCACCGAGGGCTCGGCGCCGGTGCGCTCCCAGAACTCGTCCGCCGCGCCCTCGATCAGCTCGACCGCCCCTGCCTCGGCGATCATGTCGGCGCCACTGGGGAGGCGGGCCGCCGAGTCCCGCTCGGCCTCCTCGAGCGGCGCCACACCCGCGCGGAGTTCCTCGCGCACCCGGCCGTCGGGCCCCGGCAACACCGCCCGGAGCGTCTCCATCAGCACGTGCGTCGCGTTCAGCACGGCGCCGCCGTAGAGCCCCGAGTGCATGTCGCGCGCGCCCGTTCGCACCTCCACCGGACCCTGGACGAGCCCCCGCGCCCCCGTGTTGATGGCCGGCGTGCGCTCGTCCGCCATGAGCGAGTCGAAGACGATTGCGGCGTCCACGTCCGGCGGGTCCGCCCGGAGGTGATGAAGCACGCCCTCGCTGCCGATCTCCTCCTCGCCTTCGATCAGGAACCGGACGTTCACCGGCAGCTCGCCGGCGTTAGCGAGCTCGCAGGCCACGTGGAGGAGCGGCAGGAAGTTCCCCTTGTCGTCGGCCGCACCGCGCGCGTACAGGCGCCCGTCCCGCTCCGTGGGCTCGAACGGCGGCGACTCCCAGGCGTCCAGCGGACCGGGGTCCTGCACGTCGTAGTGGCCGTAGCAGAGCACCGTCGGCGAATCGCCACGCGTCGCGCGCAGCTCGCCCACCGCCAGCGGGTGGCTGCCGTTCACGCAAACGCGCTCGGCGCTCCCGCCCGCGGCCGCGATGCGCTCGATCGCCCAGTCGCACGCCTCGCTCAGGGCGCCGGCCGCACCGCCCCCGGTGGAGATCGATGGGATGCGAAGCCAATCCTCGAGCTCCTCACGCAGCGTGGGCATAGTCCCGCCTCCCGCCTGCGAGGACGGCGCCGGCGAGGGTTGCGGCGCACAGAACGGCCATCGCCGTGTAGGCCAGGCGGTCGCTCGCGGCGTCGGCCAGCGCGCCACCCGCTCCGCTGCCCAGGAGCTGCCCGAACGCCCACGCCATGTTCATGATCGCGAAGGCGTATCCCTGCTCGACGCGCGTCCTTTCGGCGGCATCCGAGATCAGTGCCATGGCCGGAGTCCACAGGCCGGCGAGCGCGATGTACAAGCACAGCACGACGGCCGCCAGCAGGAACGCCGTGTGCGGGAATGGCGCAGCGAGCGCCACCACCGTCGCACCCACCAGCCCAAGCCGGATCGGCACGAGCCTTCCCCGCGTGTCGGACAGCCGGCCGACAGCCGGGCTGAGCGCGGCCTCGGCCGCGGCCGTCACGAGGAATACCGCGCCCACCGCGACGCCGCTCGCTCCAAGCTCGTCCAGCCGCAGCGGTGCGAGCACCTGGACCACTCCGGACAACAGGCCCGGCAGCGTGAGCAGCCAGATTCCGGCGATCATCGCCGGCATCCTCAGCGCGCCGATCGTCGCGCCCATCGTCAGGCCACCCTCCTTTGCGATCCCCTTCATCGACGCGGCCCCCACGGCCAGCAGGAGGCAGACGCCCCCGGTGAAACCGAACACCGCCTCCGCGCCTGCCACCGTGGCAAGGCCGCCGAGGACCGGGCCGAGGAGAAGGCCGACGACCGCCGCGCTGAGCGCCGCGCCGATCAGCTCACCCCGCCGTTCGGCGGTCGAGGCGGAGATCAGCCACGCCATGCCTCCAGCCCACATCCACGCGCCGCCCGCGCCCTGCATGAAGCGCGCTACGTCGAGCACCAGCACGTTCGTCCCGAACCCGAATGTCACGCACGCAATAGCCACGAGTAGAAGGCCGAGGATCACCGCCGGCCTGGCGCCGAGCCGAGCCGTGAGCCACCCCCCGGGAAGCGAGCCGAGCAGCGCGCCTGCCGCGTAGCTGCCCGTGAGGATGCCGGCGCCCGTCTTCGACAGCTCCAAATCGTCCGCGTACTCGGGCAGCAGTGGCGCCACCGCGGCGAAGAACATCGTGTCCACCAGGATCACCGCTGCGACGAGGAAAAAGAGCGAGCGCATATAGGACCGGTCGCCGTTTTGAGGCGACCGCGCAGGCTACCGGAGCGGTTGGGTTCCCTCGCTCAGCGCCTAGGCGCCGCAGCTGGGCCAGGGCGCGGTGCCGCTCTGGCGGTACAGCTTCAGCGCCAGGCGGTCCTGGAGCCACTCGGGAGCGTCGGCGGGGTCGCCCTCGCCGCCGAGGTTGTGCCAGGTGGAGCGGCTGAACTGGTACTTGCCGCGGTACTGGCCGCCGGGGGAGATCGCGCGCGGGTTGCCGCCCGACTCGCACTCGGCGATCCGCCTCAGCACGGCCGGGATCCGGACCTCCCGGCGCTCGCCGCTGCGCACCGAGCGGGCGCTGAACGGCTGAAGGCCGAGCGCACCGCGGGTGAGCGGTCCCACGACCCCGTCCGCCACGAGATCGTGGCGGCGCTGGAAGCGCCTGACCGCACGCTCGGTCTGCGGCCCGAAGACTCCGTCGGCCGGGACGCCGAGCTGGCGCTGGACGCTGCGGACGGCGTTGCCGCGGTCGCCGCGCTTCAGGACGACCTCGCTGGCCGCGCTGGCGCCACCCGAGGCGCTGGCGCCGGAGTCCGCAAGAGCGGGCACCGCCGCAACCGCGAGCAGCACAGCCGCCGCGAGCAGGCTCGCGCAGCGTGGACCACGCACGGCATCGAAGATCCTTGCCACCGACAATTCCCCTTTCCGGTGCCTACGAGGTGAGCTGACGGGCTCGCGCCGGAAAGTGGCGCTACGCGATGCTGTGATCGCGATTCGCCCCAGCGGCCAAGGCGGCCGCAATTGGGTCCCCCGTTCCTCGTCATCGGGACGACGAGGATTCGGCAGTTGAATCTGAACGTCGCACATCCAAGCACATCGCCACGGCATTCGTTGCGGTGTGTCCCCCGAATGGGGTACGAGCTAGGCTCGTTCGCATGGATCTCGGACTGCATGACAAGGTCGCCCTGGTCACCGGCGCATCGCAGGGGATCGGGCTCGGAATCGCGCGTGAGCTCGCCGCCGAGGGCGCGCGCGTGGCGGTCAGCTCGCGTACGCGCGAGTCGATCGAGGCGGCGGCGGGTGAGATCGGGGCGCGGCCCTACGTTCACGACACGCTCGATCTCGACGCGGCGCCGGAGCTGCTCGATGCGATCGAACGCGACCTCGGGCCGGTCGACATCCTCGTCACGAACACCGGCGGACCGCCCGGCGGCGACCCGCTCGAGTTCACGCGCGAGCAGTGGGAGGCCGCCCACCGCGAGCTCGTGATCGCGCCCATCGAGATGATCGAGCAGCTCGTGCCGGGCATGCGCGAGCGCGGCTTCGGGCGCGTGGTGAGCGTCTCGTCGTCGGCCGCGCGCGAGCCGATCGCGCAGCTGCTCCTGTCGAGCGCGCACCGGCCGGGTCTGCTCGGCGCGTTCAAGACGCTCGCGAAGAAGCTCGCCCCCGACGGGATCACGCTCAACACGATCCTCCCCGGCCGGATCGCCACGGACCGCATCACGCACCTGCACGGCTCGATCGAGGAGGCGCGGCGGGTCGCGAAGGACCAGATCCCGATCGGCCGCCTCGGCACCACCGAGGAGATCGCGGCCGCGGCGGCGTTCCTCTGCTCGGTGCCCGCGAGCTACATAACCGGGGTCTCGCTCCCGGTGGACGGTGGACTGCTGGCGGGCCTGCCGTAGACTCGGTGCGCTTCCCCCGACCAGGCACGATGCCCATGGCGCAGGATCTGAGCTCAGCGGTTGCACCGGTAGTCCCAGGAGTTGCCTTCGAGGTCGACCACTTCGCGTGGACAGCGGACGACCGGCTCGAGCTGGTCGGACGCTGGTTCGGGCTGCGCGGCCACCGCTTCCTCCGCCCCACGCTCGACGTGCAGGTGGCGGGCGGGCGGAGGCGGATGCTCGCCGACCTCGACCACAAGCCCTGGGCGGCCAACGACGGCGAGCCCTGGACGGCGGCCTTCAGCTGGCGCGGCGCTCCGGCCCACTTCGAGGAGGCCGAGCTCACGGTGGCGCCCGAGCTCGCCGTGCCGCTCCCGGCGCCCGAGAACGGCGTGGCGGAAGCGGCGGTCGCGGACCTTCGCGCCCGGCTCCCCGCGCGGCGGCCGCGAACGGCGGTGCTGGAGTCAGAGCTGGCCGCGGCGCTCGCGGAGGGCGAGCGGCTCACCGACGAGCTCGCCCGCGTGCGGGCGGGACACGAGGCGGCGGTGGACGACCTGCGCGAGCGGCTCGAGGCCGAGCGTGCGCGGGCGCGCGGGCTCGAGAGTGAGCTCGCGGGCGCACGCCAGGCGCTCGAGGAGGCGAGGACGGCCGAGACGGCGGCCCGCGACGCGGCCGCCGCCGCCACGGCGGAGGTCGACCCCCTGCGAACGGAGCGCGACGACGCCGTGGCCGCCCGCGACGAGGCGCTCGCCAAACTCGCCGCGGGCGAGGCGGAGTACGCCGCGGTCGCGGAGCAGCGCGACAGGGCGCGCGAGGAGCGCAACGTGTGGATGTCGCGCGCGGACGCGGCAACCACGAGGCCGCTGCCGGAGCCCGAGCCGGACGCGGACGCGACGGCGGCGCTTCCGCTCCGCGCCGCCACGCCCGCCTCGCGGCGGCCCGTGGCGCTACCGGAGCCTCCCATGAGGCCGACCGCGCTTCCCGACCCGGCCGCGCGGCCGGGTCCCTCAACCGAGCGGCGCACGATTCAGATCGGGGAGCGCGCCGGGCCGCCGCAGGCGCGACCAATCGTCACCCCGGGGCAGCCCGGCATCCCCGAGGGCTTCCTGGAGGCCTGGGGACCGCGACTCGCCGCGCTCGGCGTGCTGCTCGTGCTGATCGCGGCGGTCGCTGTCCTTCTGCTGCTGCTGGTCCTCTAGGCCCGCGCGCGGCTAGGCGAGCGCGGCGGTCGCCGGGGCGGGCTCGAGCGCCAGCTCCAGCACCTCGCCGATGGTCATCACCGGGTGGAAGGTCATCGCTTCGCGGACCTCCTCCGGCACGTCGTCGAGGTCGGCGCGGTTGCGCTCGGGCAGGATCACGTCCGTGAGCCCCGCCGCGTGCGCGGCCAGCACCTTCTGCTTGAGGCCGCCGATCGGCAGCACGCGGCCCTGGAGCGTGACCTCGCCGGTCATGCCCACGGTGTGCTTCACCGGCCGCCCGCTCAGGAGCGACGCCAGCGCGGTGGTCATCGTGATGCCCGCGCTCGGGCCGTCCTTCGGGATCGCGCCCGCGGGCACGTGCACGTGGAACTCGCGCTCGTCGAACGACTCCTCGTCGATGTGGAGCTGCTCGGCGTGCCCGCGCACGTAGGAGAGTGCGATCCGCGCCGACTCCTTCATCACGTCGCCGAGCTGTCCGGTGAGCACCAGCGTCTCCTTACCCTTCATCGAGGTCGCCTCGATGAACAGCACGTCGCCGCCGGCGCCGGTCACGGAAAGCCCCGTGGCCACGCCCGGGATCGCGGTCCGCTCGGCCGACTCCTGGAAGAAGCGCTGCCGCCCGAGGGCGTCGCGCAGCTCGTCGGGGCCGATCTCGACGGGTGCGATCTCGCTGTCCGACGCGATCCGCGTGGCGGTCTTGCGGAGCAGCGTGCCCAGCGTGCGCTCGAGGTTCCGGACGCCCGCCTCGCGGGTGTACTCGGTCACGACCGAGCGGAGCACGTCGTCCGAGATCTCCACCTCGTCCTCGCGCAGGCCGTTGCGGTCGCGCTGGCGCGGCCACAGGTAGCCCTTCGCGATGGCGACCTTCTCCTCGGTCGTGTAGCCGTCGAAGCGCACGACCTCCATGCGGTCGAGCAGCGGGCCGGGGATCGTCTCGGCCATGTTGCCCGTCGCGATGAACACGACCTGCGAGAGGTCGAGCTCCACGTCGAGGTAGTGGTCGCGGAACGCGTGGTTCTGAGCGGGGTCGAGCACCTCGAGCAGGGCCGCGCTGGGGTCGCCGCGCCAGTCGGCGCCGACCTTGTCGATCTCGTCGAGCATGATCACCGGGTTCATCGTCCCGGCGTCGCGCAGGGCACGTACGAGCCGGCCCGGCAGGGCGCCGATGTAGGTGCGGCGGTGACCGCGGATCTCGGCCTCGTCACGCACGCCGCCGAGCGACATGCGCACGAACTCGCGTCCCGTGGCGCGGGCGATCGACTCTCCGATGGAGGTCTTGCCCGTGCCGGGGGGGCCGATCAGCGTCAGGATCGCTCCCGACTTCTTGTCCTCGGCGATGCCGCGCTCCTGGCGGAGCTTGCGCACGGCGATGTACTCGACGATGCGGTCCTTGACGTCGTCGAGGCCCGCGTGGTCGGCGTCCAGCACCTCACGCGCGTGGACAGGGTCGAGCCGCTCGTCGGAGCGCTTCGACCACGGCACGGCGATCAGCCAGTCGAGGTAGGAGCGGATCATCGAGCTCTCGCCCGACTGCTCGCCCATGCGCTCGAAGCGGGCGAGCTCGCGCTCGGCCTGCTCGCGCACGTCGTCCGGCATGCCGGCCTCGGCGATCTTGGTGCGGTACTCCTCGACGACCGAGCCGTCGTCGTCGCCGAGCTCCTTCTGGATCGACTCCATCTGCTTGCGCAGGAAGTACTCGCGCTGCTGCTTCTCCGCGCCCGACTGGACGTCGTCGCGGATCTGGCGGCGCACCTGCATCTCGGTGAGGCGCTCGCGCTGG
>DASYMP010000211.1:0-28750 GCA_036009005.1 Thermoleophilaceae bacterium
TCTACCCGCGCTACCGCGTGCCGCTGGCGCTGGAGGAATTCGACCCGGACCGGATCGCGGAGCGGGCGCAGGCCGCGATCGTGGGCTACCCGCACGGCGCCGCCGCCCCCGCCGTGAAGGCGCTGCGCGAGCGCGGCCTGAAGGTCGTGGACCTGTCGGCCGACTTCCGGCTCGACCGCGACCGCTACGAGCGCTGGTACCAGCCACACGAGGCGCCCGAGCTGCTCGACGAGGCGGTCTACGGCCTCACCGAGGCGCACCGCGAGGAGATCCGCGGCGCGGACCTCGTCGCGGCCCCCGGCTGCTATCCCACCGCCGCGCTGCTCGCCCTGTGGCCGCTGCGCGAACACATCGACGACGTCGTCGTGGACGCCAAGTCCGGCGTGTCCGGCGCCGGCCGCGAGGCCACCCAGGCCACCCACTTCGTCTCTGTCACGGAGAACGTGCAGGCCTACAAGGTCGACGGCCACCGCCACGCCGCGGAGCTGGAGCAGGAGCTGAACGGCGCGCGCTTCACGTTCGTGCCGCACCTCGTCCCCGTCGAGCAGGGGCTGCTCGCGAGCTGTTACGTCTCGACCGCCCTGGACGAGGACGCCGTGCGCGGCCTGTTCCAGGAGGCCTACGAGGACGAGCCGTTCGTGGAGCTGGCCACGGAGCCGCCCGGCACCGACGACGTGCGCGAGACGAACCGCTGCCGCATCCACGTGAGCGTGGTCGGCGGCCGCGTGATCGTGCTCTCGGCGATCGACAACCTCTGGAAGGGCGCCGCCGGCCAAGCCGTGCAGGACCTGAACCTGATGCTGGGCCTGCCGGAGACGGAGGGGCTCGAGTGACCGAGAGCGCCGCACCCGCGACCTTCTTCCGCTCCCGCTGGGTGGACGCGCCCGCGCGCGTCACCGAGCTGGACCCGCACGCGCTGCCCTCCGGCTTCCGCGCCGCCGGGGTGGCGGCCGGCATCAAGAAGAACGGCCTCGACGTGGCGCTGCTGGCCTCGGAGGAGCACGCCACCGTCTCCGCCGCCCGCTTCACGACGAACGCCCGCGTGGGCGCTCCGGTGATCGTCTCGAAGCACGCCAACCTCGACGGCCTGCGCGCGGTGGTGGCCAATTCCGGCTGCTCGAACGTCGGCGACGGCCAGCGCGGCCTCGAGACCGCCGCCGCCATGCAGGCCGCGGCGGCCGAGCGGCTCGACCTCGAGCCCGGCCAGGTGGCGGTGGCCTCGACCGGCGTGATCGGCGTCGAGCTGCCGCGCGAGCGGGTGCTCGCCGGCATTGGCGCGGCCTGTGACGCGCTCGCTCCGGACGCGGACGACTTCTCTCGCGCGATCCTCACGAGCGACGCGGGCCCCAAGCGCGCCTGCCTCGCCGTCGCGCTCGAGTCGGGCGAGGTACGGCTCGCGGCCCAGGCGAAGGGCGCCGGGATGATCTCCCCGCGCCACGCCA
Organism: Thermoleophilaceae bacterium; assembly: GCA_036009005.1. GTDB lineage: Bacteria > Actinomycetota > Thermoleophilia > Solirubrobacterales > Thermoleophilaceae > JACVRW01. The sequence goes on from DASYMP010000211.1 coordinate 1,443, forward strand.
CGATGTTCTGCTTCATCCAGACCGACGCCGCGCTCGAGGCCGAGACGCTCGACCTGCTCACCGGCGTGTGCGTGAAGCGCTCGTTCGACCGCATCAGCGTCGACGGCCAGCTCTCCACGAGCGACACGATCGTGGCCCTCGCGAACGGGGCGTCGGGCGTTCGCGTGGAGCCCGAGTCGGCCGACGAGCTCGTGCTCGGCGAGGCGCTCGACGCGCTGCTGCGACAGCTCGCGCTCGAGATCGTCCACGACGGCGAGGGCGCCCGGCGCGTGGGCCGCATCGTCGTGACCGGCCGCCCCGACGCGGTCGAGCCGGTCGCCCGCTCGATCGCCAACTCCCCGCTCGTCAAGTCCGCGCTCCACGGCGGCGACCCGAACTTCGGCCGGATCCTCCAGGCGGCCGGACAGGCGTGGCCGCCCGACGAGCCGTTCGTCGCCGATCTCGAGATCGAGGGGCACCAGGTGGTCTCCGCGGGCGAGGTCGTGGAGCCGGCGCCCGCCGAGCTCGTGGGCGGACGCGAGGTCGAGTACCGCCTGACCATGCCCGGCGAGGGCGGCGAGACCGAGGTCTTCTTCTCGGATCTGAGCCCCGAATACGTCCAATTCAACGCGGAGTACACGTCATGAGAGACGTAGCAACCCTCCTGGAGGCGCTTCCGTACATACGGGAGTTCCACGGGAAGACGGTGGTCATCAAGTACGGCGGCGCGGCCATGATCCAGCCCGAGCTGCGCGAGGAGTTCGCGCGCGACGTGGTGCTCCTCAAGTACGTGGGGATGAACCCGGTGGTGGTGCACGGGGGCGGTCCCGACATCACGACCTACATGGAGCGGCTCGGCATGGAGGTGCGCTTCGTGGACGGGCTGCGCGTCTCCGACGAGGCCACCGTCGAGGTGGCCAAGATGGTGCTCGTCGGGAAGCAGAACAAGGACATAGTCCTGCGCATCAACCGCCACGGACAGCCCGCGGTGGGCCTCTGCGGCGACGACGGCCGCCTGTTCACGGTGCGCAAGCAGCTAGCGAGCGGCGAGACCGACATCGGCTTCGTGGGCGAGATCGAGACGGTCGACGCGGGCGTGCTGCTCCACATCGCCGAGGACTACATACCGGTGGTCGCGTCGGTGGGCGCCGACATCGAGGGGCGCTCCTACAACGTGAACGCGGACGCCGCGGCGGCGGCCGTCGCCCAGGCGCTCGGCGCGTTCAAGGTCGTCTTCCTGACGGACGTGGAGGGCTGGCGCGCCGACCCGGACGACCCGGAGAGCCGCATCTCGGAGGCCACCGCTCAGGAGGTGCGCGAGCGGCTCGGCGAGGTGACCGGCGGGATGCGGCCGAAGCTGGAGGCCGCGCTGAAGGCGCTCGAGTCCGGCGTCGCGCACGCGCACATCCTCGACGGCCGCCGGCCGCACAGCCTGCTGCTCGAGCTGTTCACGAACGAGGGGATCGGGACAAAGCTGTGGCCCTAGCCGCTCTGCAAGAACTGGAGCGCGAGGCCGTGATGGCCACCTACGCGCGCAACCCCGTCGAGTTCGTGCGCGGCGAGGGCACGCGCCTCTGGGACGACGAGGGCAACGAGTACCTCGACTTCCTCACCGGGATCTCGGTCGCGCAGCTCGGCCACTCGCACCCGCGCGTCGTGGAGGCGGTCAGCCAGCAGGCGGCCCGGCTGATGCACGTGGGGAACCTCTTCTACACCGAGCCGGGAATCAGGCTCGCGAAGCGGCTCTCGGACGTGTCGCTCGGCGGCCGCGTGTTCATGTGCAACTCGGGCGCCGAGGCGATCGAGTGTGCGCTCAAGCTCGCGCGCAAGCGCCGCAGCGGCGGCGAGTTCGTGGTCATGGAGGGGGGCTTCCACGGCCGTACGATGGGCGCGCTGTCGGCCACGCCGCAGGAGTCGAAGCAGGCGCCCTTCGCGCCGCTCGTGCCCGGCTTCAGGGTCGTGCCGCGAAACGACGGCGACGCGCTCGTGGCCGCCGTGAGCGAGCGCACGGCCGCGGTGCTGGTCGAGCCGATCCAGGGCGAGTCCGGCATCCACCCGATCGAGCCGCACGTGCTCGCGGCCGCGCGCGAGGCGTGCGACGAGCACGGCGCGCTCCTGATCTTCGACGAGATCCAGTGCGGGATGGGCCGAACCGGCACGTTCTGGGCGCACCAGCAGCTCGGGGTCATGCCCGACGTGATGACGGTCGCGAAGGGCCTCGGGGGAGGGCTGCCCGTGGGAGCGTGCGTGACCGATCCCGACACCGCCGACGTGCTCGGTCCCGGCGATCACGGCTCCACCTTCGCGGGCGGCCCGGTCACGGCCGCTGCCGCCAACGCCGTGCTCGACGTGCTGACCGGCGACGGCTTCCTGGACGGCGTGCGCGAGCGCGGCGACGAGCTGGCCGCCGGACTACGAAGTCTCGGCCTCGAACCGCGCGGCCTCGGCCTGATGCTGGGCTTCGACCTGCCCGACGCGCCCGAGGTCGCCCGCCGCCTGCTGCTCGACCACAGGCTCGTGGTCCACGCGACCGGCCCGGCCACGATCCGCATGCTGCCCCCACTCACCGTCACTGGTGACGAGATACGGGAAGCCGTGCTACGAATGGGGGCATGTCTCTCCGCCTCCTGATCTCGGGGGCGTGCCTCGTGGCACTGCTCGCCGCCGTCAGCTCCGCCTCCGCCCACCACTCGGCCTCGGCGACCGCGTCGCTCACGATGGACCCGGCGAGCGCGAACTGCAAGCTCGTGGAGAAGACGTACAGGACGAGGTGCAAGGGGAGCCGCGTGGTGCGGGTCAGCTGGAGCGTGGCCTGTAGCAATCCGGACCCGATCGTCAACATCGACTACTGGACGCCGCGCCCCGGGAAGGGCCCGAAGCTGATGCTCACCGAAGAGGCGACCGGCCACAGCGGCGTGAGCGTCGAGCGCTTCGAGGCGGGCACGAGGGTCTTCGCCACCGTCCACGTGTTCTGCGACTTCGACGGTGACGACACGGTCGAGGCACACCGGGTCGAGGCTGACTCGCCGCGCACGGCCGAGGCGTTCATCCCGCCCCGCCTGCTGAAGGTGGAGGCGGTCGGGAACAGCTTCTGCGGGTTCGTGCCGAGCCGGACGCAGCTGAAGTACGGCCTTCAGGCGCGCCAGACCTCGCGCTGGGACTACTCGCTGGTCTTCAACGAGGACTCGCTGCTCGGGATGAGCCGCCACAAGTACCCCGGCCGTGTGAGGACCCGCCTGCACGCCCGCGGGGCCGGCGTGAACTACAACGACATCGCGGCTCCGTGGGTACCGGGCGTGACCGGCCGGGTCCCGACCGCGGCCGGCACGACGTTCGTGCCCCGCCGCCCGGGCGCGCTCAAGGTCTGGGCGGTGATAGGCGGCGCCAAGACGAACGTCCTGACGCTGCGCGTGGTGCCAAGGCGGGCATGCTGAGGCTGCGAAAGCTGCTCGCGCCGGCGCTCGCGATGGGCCTCGTCGCGGTTCCGGCCTCGGCGCACCATGCAGCGTCGGTCTCGATCACCGCGAGCTCGCTCACGCTCGAGCCGCCCAAGTGCAGTTCCCACGAGCGCCGGCCCGTCTCGCGCTGCGATGGGTACCGGACCGCCCGCGTCACGTGGAGCGGCACCTGTGCGGGCCTGTCTGGCGTGACCGTGGAGTTCTGGGCCTCCCGCGCCGGCGGCGGCAAGCCGATCCTGCTGGACGCGACCGAGGAGGCGGACGGACTGAGCGGCGTGTCCACGATGAGCCTCGCGCCGGGTGCCCACGTGTACGCCACCGCCACGATGAACTGCTACTGGAGCGACCCGGACGGGACCGGGCCGCCGGCGCACACGGTCAGCGTCAGGTCCGCGCCGACCGCGGAGGTGACGATCCCGCCGTGGCTCACGCAGGTGAGCCTCGTGAAGAACAACACCTGCAACTTCAACCCCGGCGGCCGCACGGTCATGCAGGCCGGACAGCGCGGCGACATCGTCGACTTCAGCACCGAGTACCTCGACAGGTCGCTGCTCGGAGCGGGCCGCCGCACGAAGGCCGGCGTGCGCGGGCGCTGGGTCAACGTCAAGGGCCCCGGGATTCGCCTGCGCAGGCATCCCCAGCTGTTCCTCCTCCAGGAGTTCGGACGCAGGGAGCCGTTCTCCGGACTCCTTCGCCCGAACCCCCGCCGGCCGGGCTGGCACAGGTTCTGGGAAGAGGTCGGAGGCGTGAGGAGCAACACGCTCGCGATCAGGGCCGTGCCCGGCCGCTGCTGAGCACGACGCCCGCTCGGTAGGGTTGCCGCGCCGATGTCCGAGCCGCGCCACACACTGATCAAGACCGCGTCGTACGAGGCCGAGCCCGGCGAGGTGGGGCGCGTCCTGCTGCTCTACTCCGGCGGTCTCGACACGTCCGTGATGCTCAAGTGGATCCAGGACGAGTACGAGGCCGAGGTCGTGGCGCTCACCGTGAATCTCGGGCAGCCGGGCGAGGACTACGACGTGGTGAGGGGCAAGGCGCTCCAGCTGGGCGCGCTCGACTGCCACGTGGTGGACGCACGCGAGGACTTCGCGCGCGACTACGTGTTGCCGGCGATCAAGGCGAACGGGCTCTACGGAGGCGGCTACCCGCTGTTCACGGCGCTCGGCAGGCCGCTGATCGCGAAGCTCGCCGTCGAGTACGCGCACGAGACCGGCTGCGACACGATCGCGCACGGCTGCACCGGCAAGGGCAACGACCAGGTGCGGATCGAGTCGACCGTGATCGCGCTCGACCCGAGCATGAAGATCATCGCGCCCGTGCGCGGCTGGCAGATGGGCCGCGAGGAGGAGATCGCCTACGCGCGCGAGCACGGCATCCCCGTGAAGGGCGGCACCGAGACGCCGCCGTACTCGATCGACGACAACCTCTGGGGACGCTCCTCCGAGGGCGGCCCGATCGAGGACCTGGACGAGCCGCCGCGCGACGACGTGTTCAACCTGGTGACGCGCCCGGAGGAGGCGCCGGACGAGTCCGAGGACGTGGTGGTGGGCTTCGAGCGCGGCTGCCCGGTGTCGCTGAACGGGGAGCGGCTCGAGCTGGTGGAGCTGCTCGAGCGGGCGGGGGAGATCGGCGCGCGCCACGGCGTGGGCATCGTCGACCACATCGAGGACCGCATCGTCGGCCTGAAGGTCCGCGACATCTACGAGGTTCCGGCCGCGGCGATCATCCTGACCGCCCACAAGGAGCTCGAGAAGCTGGTCGGCACGATCCACCAGAACAACTTCAAGCCGCACCTCGACGACCACTGGGCCTACATCGTCTACGCCGGCCTCTGGTACGAGCCGCTGCTCGAGGACCTGAACGCGCTGATGGACTCGGTCAACGAGCAGGTGACCGGCGAGATCACGATGCGGCTCTACAAGGGCGTCGCGCGGGCCGTGGCGCGCAGGTCGCCGAACGCGCTCTACGACCCGGCTCTGGCCGGCTTCGGCGAGTCGGGCGGGCTCTTCTCGCAGCAGGCGAGCCCGGGCTTCATCGAGCTCTGGTCGCTCCAGTCGCGCATGGCGTACAACGTGCGCAAGCGCTTGCGCTGATCGCCCGTCTCGGGCTATGGTGGCCCGGGGGTACCAATCGAATGTCCAGCACCGAAACCGTTGACTCCTTCCTGCGGGGGGAGATAAGTCGCCGCACGCTCGTGCGGCGCCTAGCTGCCGGTGGCGTCTCGATGAGCGCCGCGGTGGCGTACTCGGAGCTCCTGAGGCCGAACTGGGCGTTCGCCTCGCACGAGTGCACGTCCGAGTTCTACGACGCGCACGGGTTCTACGGGGACTGCACCGACCATCAGCCCACCACGTCGACGCCCCCGCCGACCGTGACCCAGCCCGGGCCCGCCCCGGACACCACGCGTCCCACGACGCAGATGAAGGTCTCGCACCTGAGCCTCGTGACGCTGCTCCTCACGCGCACGCTCGTTCTGAACTTCAGGTGCAGCGAGGCCGCGACCGTCACGTTCACGGTGAGCGCCACCGTCGCAAACGGGTCGGGCGCCGAAGCGGCCCGGCGGGTCGTGGTGGCGCGCGCCACCAAGAAGTTCAGCGCGCCGGGTAAGAAGCGCATCCGGCTGAAGCTCACGCGCAAGGGCCGCAAGCTGCTGGCGAAGCGCCGGCGCGCCACGCTCCGGGTGAGCGCCCGCGCGGTCGACGCCGCGGGCAACGCGCGCACCAGCTCCGTGCTGCTCAAGCTGCACTAGCGATCTCGGCTGCGGCGGGCTTCGCGACGGCGAACAGGTCGGTCACGACCTCGAACGCCTCGCCTCCCGGGTGCGGCAGGCGCCAGAACGACACGCCGCGGAGGCCGTGCGCGCGCGCCGTGTCGAGCTTGGCGGTGAGCGAGCGCCGGTTCTCGAACCAGACGACGTGGTCGCGCCCGTCCGCGTCGCTGTAGCGAAACCACGGGCTCTCGCTCTCGCTGTCGTATTCCACGGTCGCGCCCGTCCGCGCGGCCAGCTCGCGCGCCGTGGACAGTGCGATGCTGCGCGCACGATCGTGGCCGCCGTCCGGACCGAGCGGCCAGTCGTAGCCGTAGAGCGGCACTCCCAGAAGAAGCTTGTCGCGCGCGATCTCGGAGGTGGCGTAGCGAAGCACGTGGCGCACCTGGTCGAGCGGAGCCACGGCCTGGGGCGCCACGTCGGGGTGACCCCACTCGTAGGCCATCACCACGACGCGGTCGGCGATCTGGCCGTGCGCCCTGTAGTCGTGCGCCTCGTGCCAGATGCCGCGCTGCTCGGCGTGGTACTTCGGTGCGACCGCGGTCACGAGGAGGCCGCCCGCCGCGTGCTCGCGCTCGGCGGCGCGGCGCAGGAAGTCCTCGAAGAGGGGCGCGTCGGCCGGGTCCAGCCGCTCGAAGTCGACGCTGAGGCCCCGGTAGCCGCGCTCGGCGCGCAGCCGCGCCACCTCGTCGAGCAGGCGCTCCTGTGCGTCGGGCCGGGCCAGCAGCGCGCTCGCCGCGTCCGTGTCGAAGGCGCCGTTCGGGGCGGAGTTCGTGAGCACGAGCAGCGTGGCGGCACCGCTGCGCTCGGCCTCCGCGCGAACCGCCTCGTCGTCCGGCGAGTCGATCGAGCCGTCGGCCAGGGCACGGTGCGAGAAGGGGGAGACCCAGGTGAGCGTCTCCGCCGCGGCGGCGAACTCCGCGGCGACCGCGTCGTCCCGGGCGACGGACGAGGGCAGCACGTACGCATTCACCTCCATCTCGACGGGGAAGCGCTCCGTGGCGCGGCTCTCGGCGCCGCCCGTGCGCCGGCGTTTCGCCGGCCGCCGCGGGGTGGTGCGCAGCACCTCGACCCAGGCTCCGGCGAGCGCAGCCAGCGCTCCCGCGACGATCAGCGGGCGGCTGCGCCGGTACTCCGGTGCCAGGTCGGCGCCCCAGCGCTCCACGTTGCCGGCCAGCGAGCGAAGCCGGCGGCGCAGATAGCGGAGACCGATCGCGCGCCAGAGCGAGCGACCGCCCGCGCGGCGCTGGTCCAGCACGATGCGCCCGAGCCCGCGCCCGCGCTGGAAGTGATGGCGAACGAGCCGCACCGGGTTCGTGCAGCGGCTCCGGTGCACGATCGTCACCTCGGCGGACCGGTACGCCACGAGGCCCCGCCGGCTGAGCTCCACGTTCACGACCGTGTCCTCGCCTGCGCGCATGTCCTCCGGGAACCCGCCCACGGCCAGCAGGTGGTCGCGGATGTAGGAGCAGTGGGCCGGTGGGCCGTTCAGCGGCTCGGACGGCCTGCCGGGCAGCACGCTCGAGTGGTCCAGGAAATAGCTGGCCCAGCCCGACCGCGTCGGCGTGCCGTTGAGCGTCGTGCCCGTGACCATCGGGTGGCCGAGCTGGTGAGCGCGGATGCGCGCCGCCAGGCTGCCCGGCGGCAGCTCCACGTGGGAGCCGGGGAACGAGATGAACTCACCGCGCGCCCGCTCGAGGCCCGCGTTGCGCGCGCGGCCCGGCAGCGCGCGCTCGCCGAGCTCGACGAGCGTCACCTCCGGGAAGCCCTCGCGGACGATCTCGGCGGTGCGATCGGTCCCGCTCACCACCACGATCACCTCGAACGGCTCGGGGCAGTCCTGCTCGGCGACCGCGCGGACCACGCCCTCGATGCGGTCCTCGTCGTTGCGCGAGATCACGATGGCGGACAGCACCGGACCGTCGAGGTCCGGCGCGGCCTCCTCCGGGACGACCGCGAGGCCCGGCGGGCGCGGCTCCCAGCGCCGCGCGTCGTCCGCGGCGGCAAGCAGGTTCGTGTAGTCCGATTGGAACTCGTTGCCTGGATCGGCCTCCGCGTACTTGGCGAAGCGCGCCTCGCGGCGCTCCTCGGTCAGCCCGCCGAGGTGCTGGATCCGCAGGGTCGTCTGTACGAAGCGGCGCCGGTCGATGCTCGTCGGCACGGGCACGAAGTGGAGCCGCTGCGAGGGGAAGCGCTGGCCGGGCGCGTAGGCGAACAGCCGGAAGGCCCACAGGGTGTCGCGGTCGTAGTGCTCGAGGTCCCCGACCATGCGGTGCACGCGCAGGCCGTAGGCCACGTCCGGCCGCGCGGCTCCGTCCACGAACTCGCGGAGCGCCGCGGCGTCGCCGGGATCGATCCGCTCGTCTGCGTCGAGGGACAGGATCCAGGCGGGGTCGACGCCCGCGGCCGCTTCGAGCAGGCGGTCGCGGTTCTGCGCGTCGTCCCAGCCCTCGTAGGACTCCCGCCTGGGGTTCTCCAGCAGCACCTGGACCAGCGGCTCGGCCTCGAGCAGGGCGCGCGTGTCGTCCGTGCTGCCGTCGTCCAGGGCCACCACGGCGTCCGCGAGGCCGCGTACGGAGTCGAACCAGCCAGGGAGGTCGGCCGCGGCGTTGCGCGCGGGGAGGAGGCACACGAGCCGACCGCGCCGGCCACCGGAGCGCGACGAGAGCGCCGGCAGATCCGGCGGCCTCGTTTGCCACACGGGGAGGTCGGCTCCGGGGCGCGACGCGAGCCTGCCGAAGTCGGTCGGCCAGCGGCGAGCCGGGTCCGCCTCCCGGTACTTGGCCAGGCGCTGCTCGAGCCGCTCCTCGGAGCCGGCGCCGAGGTGGCGGAGGCGCACGGTCGTCCGGATCCACGCGCCGTGCGGCACGTCCGTCGGAACCGGGTTGAAGTGGAGGCGCTGCTCAGGGAAGCGCTGGCCAGGGCGCCAGGCGAAGACGCGGTAGACCCAGGTGGAGCGCGGGTCGTAGCGGTCGGCGCTCCACATCCTGAAGTGCTCGAGCCCGTAGGCGCAGCCCGGAATCGCATCCGTCGCGAGGAACTCGCGGAGTGCCGCGGCATCCTCCGGGTCCATGCGCTCGTCGGCGTCGAGCGACACGATCCAGTCCGGCTCGAGCGCGTCCGCCGCCTCGAGCAGCCGGTTGCGGTTGGCGGCGTCGTCCCAACCCTCGTAGGAGTCGCGCCGCGGGTTCTGGAGCACGATCTCGACGAGCGGCGACTCCGCGAGCAGGCGGCCCGTGGCGTCGGTGCTTCCGTCATCGAGCGCGACCACGGTGTCGCATACCGCCGCGGCCGACTCGAGGAAGCCGGGTAGGTCGAGCTCGGCGTTGCGGGCGGGCAGCAGGCAGGCGACGGCGGGCCTGCGCGCCAGCTCGAGCAGGCGATCGATGTCGAGGTTCCCCGGGCACTCCTTCGCCGCGAAGAGCTCGCGGTGGCCGGCCACGTGGTCGCGGTCGAGCGCGATCTCCCAGCGTTGCGCGATGCGCCGCACGAGCCGCGCCCCGGCGCGGTACTGGAGCTCCGTGCGCTCCACGCCGAGCGGGTCGCCACCATCCTCGAACTCGATCCCGACCGTGTACAGGTTCGGGTTCTCGCCGCTGAAGAGCGGCGTCGTCGGATCCGAGACACGCCCGGCGTGGCGCGCCGTGTCCTCCTCGTCCACGAACTGGACGACCCGCCCGTCGAGCCCCACCAGGTAATGGGCGCTCACCTCGCTCGCCGGATCGGCGAACCAGTTGATGGTCGACTCGAAGCCGCCGACGTTCGTGTGAACCACGATGCCGGTCGGCCGGTGCCCGCCGCGCCCGGGGTCGTAATGTGCGGTCTCCCGCCGTTCGATCGGCATCGCGCTTACAACGTACGTCACCAGGGAAAGGACTCGCTATGACCACTCGGGGCTACACGGTGCTCGGCTGGCTTGCGTGGCAGGTCATAACGCGGGTCGCGCGGCGCAAGCTCGATCAGAACAAGGTCAAGCTCGGCGCGGCGGCCACGGTGTTCGCCGTGATCGCGGCCGGCATCCTCGCGGCGCGCGCCTCCGGCGACGGCTGATCGACCCAGACTGGCGAAGTGCGCCCTTTTGGGGTAGCTTCGCCGCGTGCGTCGATACCTCGCCCTCTCCACGGTCGCCCTCGCGGTGGCCGCGGTCACAGCGCCGTCCGCCCTCGCCGACTCGATCGTCTACGAGAAGAACGGCGACGTCTGGCTCGCCAACCCCGACGGGAGCGGCCAGCGCAAGGTCACCACGTCCGGCGGCTACTCCAAGCCGACCCAGGCGAACGACGGGACGATCGTCGCCGTGAAGGGCAAGCTGCTCCACCGCCTGAGCCGCAGCGGAAAGCTCCTCAACCTGGCCGGCGACGACGGCGGGTCCGGCCCGCTCACGCCCGCGCTCTCGCCGGACGGCGCGCTCGTCGCCTACAACTACAACAACACCGGCCCGATCACGCCCGGCTTCCACACGACCCTCTCGCACGCGACGCGGCAGACGAGCCACGACGAGATCTGGGAGATCAGCGGCTGGAGCAACCCGTCCTGGATCGGCGCCGACAGGGTGCTCGTGTTCGACGGGTCGGAGACCTTCACCGGCGACACGCTGATCAAGACGCTCGGAGTCACGGCGACCCAGCCGTGGTACGAGGACCCGACGCTGAGCCTCGCCGGCGGCGAGGTGGACGCGAGCCAGACGCGCTTCGCCGCGACGGACGGGAACGTGATCCGGCTCTACCGGCTGAACGCGCCGCCGCCGGCGATCGCGGTCGAGCCGCGCTGCGACCTGACCGGCCCGAACGGCAGCTTCTTCCGGCCGAGCTGGTCGCCCGACGGCCAGTCGCTCGCCTGGCAGGAGGACGACGGCATCTGGGCGGGCACCGTCGACCTCGCGAACTGCGCCGCCACGAGTGCCTCGCTCGTGATCCCCGGCGGCAGGGCGCCCGACTGGGGCCCGGCAATCGCCGGCCGGCGGTTGTCGGCCACGGCGCCGAGGCGAATTGCGCTGAGCTCTCTGCTGAAGGGGCTGAAGCTGCGCGTGAACTGCCAGTGCACGGTCACGGCGACGATGCTGCTCGCGAAGAAGCCGATCGGCAAGGCGAAGAGGGTGGTCTCACGCGCGACCACCCTGAAGGTGAAGCCGAACGCCAAGGGCAGGGCGCGCCTGAGCCGCGGCGGAACGCGCGTGACGGTCGTCATCGGCGGAGGCGGCCGATTCGTGACCCGCAAGGTGAGGGTCGTGCGATGAGGCGCCTCCTTGCCGGTCTGGGCGCGCTCGTCGCGCTGGGTGGGGTCGCCCCCGCGGCCGAGGCCGCGAAGAGCTACCGCTTCAAGGTGAACCTGAACGTGCGCCAAATCGTCGGCTGGAACCAGCACTACCGCGAGAACGAGTGGTGCGGGCAGGACTACCACCGCGAGTTCGAGGGCAAGGGCGCGGGCGACCTCAGGGCGCGACTCACGGGCGGGCGCGTGACCTTCCGGGTGCGCAACGGGGGTGCCGTCTCCACCGAGCTGAAGGCGCCCGCCACGCGCGGCGCGCTGTCGGACTGGAACGTCTACTGGGCCGGCATCCCGGAGAACTGCCCGCCGGGCCTGCCCGAGTCAGGGCCGGATGCGATCGATACCAGCGACTGTGGGCCCACCGTCAAGGGCAAGCTCGTGTCGCACCTCATCGTCGACCGTGGCCGCCTGGCGCTCCTTGCCTACTTCGACCCCGCCGGCAGTCCCGATCCGATCGGGTGCCCGGACCCGAGCGGCGTGTCCGTGGCGGCGAGCGCGGCCGGTCCCGCCAAGCGCCGCGACGTGCTTGACCTGATCCGCTCGAAGCGGGTGCGCAGCATCGAGCTGGGTGCGAGCGTGAAGAACAAGAAGCTCACGTCGAAGGAGCTCGGCGCGCCCGGCGAGGGGACCGACCTCCGCTCGGCGGGCGGGGACTACGACGCGCTCTGGAAGGTGAAGCTGACGCGAATCTCCGGCTGAGCGCCACGCGGGCGCTCGCCGGGTAGGCCTACCAGTCGGGCTCGGCTCGAAAGCTGTATCGCAGACCTTCCAATTTGCGGAATCGGGCCCTCGCGGCGTCCGCCACCGTGCTTAGGATCGCGTTCCCGGATGAGCTTCGCCCATCTCCACGTGCACTCCGAATACTCGGTCCTTGACGGCGCCTGTCCCATCGACGCCCTGGCCGAGCGTGCCGCTGCGCTCGAGCAGCCGGCGCTCGGGCTGACCGATCACGGGGTGATGAACGGGGCCGTCGAGCACTACAAGGCGTGCAGGAAGCACGGGATCAAGCCGATCCTGGGCCTGGAGGCCTATTTCGTCGACGACCGCGCCACCCAGGCCGTCAAGTACGAGCGCAACCACCTGACGCTCCTCGCCGCGAGCGACGAGGGCTTCCGCAACCTCGTGAAGCTCAGCTCCGCGGGCTATCTGGAGGGCTACAAGCGCGGGAAGGCGAACGTCGACCTCGAATTGCTGTCGCGCTACTCGGAGGGCGTCATCGCGCTCACCGGCTGCCTTCAGTCGCGCTTCTGCCGCCGCATCGTCGACGACATCCCGCACGAGGCCCGCGCGCACGCGGACGAGCTGCTCCAGGTGTTCGGGCCGGACGACGTCTACTTCGAGGTCCAGAAGAACGGCATCGCGGACCAGGACAAGGCCAACGACGGCATCGTGCGCGTGGCGAGGGAGCTGGGCCGCCCGCTCGTCGCGACCGGTGACGTGCACTACCTGCGCCGCGAGGACTACGACAACCACAAGGCGCTCCTGTGCGTGCAGACGAAGAGCCTCCTTAGCGCGCCGAAGCTCTCGTTCGACACCAACGAGTTCTATTTGAAGGACTCCGGCGAGATGGCCGCCGAGTTCGGCGAGTGGCCGGAGTCGATCGCCACCACGCTCGAGATCGCCGAGCGCTGCAACGTCGACATCGAGCTCGGCAAGATGCTGATCCCGAGCTTCCCGGCGCCGGACGGCGAGAGCGAGGAGAGCTACCTGCGCCGGCTGGCCACGGACGGGCTCCGCGAGCGCTACGGCGACCCGATTCCCGCCGAGGCGCTCGAGCGCCTCGAGATGGAGCTGGGCGTGATCGAGAAGATGGGCTTCTGCGCCTACTTCCTGATCGTCTGGGACTTCGTCAAGTTCGCGAAGGACAACGGGATCGCGGTGGGTCCGGGCCGCGGCTCGGCGGCGGGCTCGATCGTGTCCTACGGGCTGCGGATCACCGACGTCGACCCGCTCGAGTACGACCTCCTGTTCGAGCGCTTCCTGAACGCGGAGCGCATCTCGATGCCGGATATCGACATCGACTTCTCGGTGAAGGGCCGCGAGCGCGTGATCCAGTACGTGGCCGAGAAGTACGGTCGCGAGTCGGTCGCGCAGATCGTGACCTTCGGCCGGATGTTCCCGCGCGCCGCGACCCGCGACGCCGCGCGCGTGCTCGGCTTCGACTACGGCGCGGGCGACCGCGTGGCGAAGCTGATCCCCGAGCCGGTGATGGGCCGCTCGAAGAGCTTCGACGAGTACCTCTCGGACGAGCCGGACCTGCGCCGCGTGTACGACTCGGAGCCCGAGGCGCGCCAGATCATCGACGTGGCCCGCGGGCTCGAGGGGATCGTGCGCAACTCGTCGATCCACGCGGCCGCTGTCGTGATCGCGGACCGCCCGCTCACGGACATCGTGCCGCTCCAGCTGGCGGAGGACAAGACCGGCGCGACGGGGGAGAACGGCGAGCGCTCGTACCGGGTCGTGACGCAGTACTCGATGAAGCCGATCGAGGAGATCGGCCTGCTGAAGATGGACTTCCTCGGGCTCCGCAACCTCGACGTGATCGAGGCCGCGCTCGACATCATCGAGGAGTCGAGCGGGGAGCGGCCGGACATGGCGTCGCTGCCGCTCGACGACCTGAAGACCTACGAGATGCTCCAGCGCGGCGACTCCGTGGGCGTGTTCCAGTTCGAGTCCGACGGGATGCAGGACGCGCTTCGGAAGGTGAGGCCGACCGAGTTCGAGGACCTCGTGGCGCTGAACGCCCTGTACCGGCCGGGCGCGATGCGCTACATCGACACCTACGCCCGCAACAAGCGCACGCCCGACGCGATCGCGTACATCGACGAGCGGCTCCGGTCGATCACGAACTCGACCTACGGGGTGATCCTGTACCAGGAGCAGTCGATGCGGATCGCCAAGGAGCTCGCGGGCTTCTCCGGCCCCGAGGCCGACGACCTCCGCAAGGCGATCGGCAAGAAGCAGCGCGACCGCATGGCGGCGCTGAAGGACCGCTTCGTGGAGGGCGCGCGCGCCACCGGCACCGGCGAGGGCGTGATCCACGAGCTGTGGTCGACCAACGAGGCGGCCGCCGACTACTCCTTCAACAAGTCGCACGCGGCCTGTTACGGGCTGATCTCCTACCGGACCGCCTGGCTCAAGGCGAACTACCCCGCCGAGTACATGGCGGCGCTGATCTCGTCGGTGATGTCGACAAAGGACAAGGTCCCGTTCTTCGTCGCCAAGTGCGAGGACATGGGCATCGAGGTGCTCCCGCCGGACGTGAACCAGTCCGGTCACGACTTCAAGGTCGTGGAGGGCAACATCCGCTTCGGGCTCGACGCCGTCAAGGGGCTCGGCTACCAGGCGGTGGAGGCGATCATCCGCGCCCGGGAGGCCGAGGGACCGTTCACCTCGGTCTGGGACTTCTGCCGCCGGGTGGACTGCCAGGCCGTCAACAAGAAGGCGAGCGACTCGCTCGTCAAGTGCGGCGCGTTCGACTCGCTCGCCGGCACGCGCACGGGGATGATGGAGGTGCTGGTCCGGGCGCAATCGGCCGGCCAGCAGGCGCAGGAGGACGCGCGCAGCGGGCAGTCGTCGTTCTTCGACCTGGACGGCGGCGGCACCGAGGACGCCGCGGCCCACCACGACCCGCCGATCATGCCGCTCCCGGACGACCCGAAGCAGCTGAACGAGTGGGAGAAGGAGACGCTGGGGCTGTTCCTCTCGAGCCACCCGCTCAAGGAGGTGCGCCCGGCGCTGCGCGCGCGAGTGGACTGCTCGCTCGCCGACCTGAAGGACAAGCAGAAGTACCCCGACGGCACGTCGGTGACGGTCGGCGGCATGATCGCCGAGTGCAAGCGGATCAGGACGAAGAAGGGCGACCCGATGATGTTCGCCACGCTCGACGACCTCGAGGGTCAGGTCGAGCTGCTCGTCTTCAACTCCGCCTACGCGGCCAACGCCGACAAGGTCGATCTCGACAAGATCGTGATCGTGCGCGGGCGCGTGGACCACAAGGAGGAGGGCGAGACCAAGCTGGTCGCCCAGGACGTGCAGGCCTTCGAGCCGAGCGCGGACGAGGTGCTGCGCGCGGCCGAGCTGGTCGCGCAGGAGCCGGTCGTCCGGCGCATCACGATCCAGGTCGCGCCGGGCGTGCCCGAGAGCTTTCTGGAGGACCTGCGCGACGTCGTGAGCCACCACCGCGGCGACCACGAGCTGATGCTCGCCGTGGGGGACCGCCAGCTGCTGCTGGGCCCGGAGTTCCGCGTCTCCGCCGACGGCAAATGCCAGGCCGAGTTGGCCGATCTGACCGGCACACACCGGTTGGTCGCGTAGGCCCCCACTTCGGGCCTGCCGCTCTACACTTCGCGGGGTGCCGCCTCTCCCAGCACGCATGGCGTCCGAGCTCCACGAGTGCCGCCAGTGCTGCTCGTTCTGCGACAGGGTCGTGCACCCGTCGGGCTGCATCTCGTCGGGCTGCGAGTTCCTCTACCTGTACGACGACGAGGAGACCGGCCGCCGCTTCATGGGCTGCATGAACAAGGTCTTCCGAGGCGAGATCGACCAGGAGCTCTTCCAGCAGGCCGAGCGCACCCGCCACGGCTTCGGCGGAGTGAAGATGTCGGGCCTCCCGCTGCCCCAATGCCGCGCCTCGGTGGAGCGCGCATACGACGGGTACACCGAGGCATTCGACTGCGTGAACCCGCGCTTCTTCGTGAAGCCCGAGACGGACGACCTCGACGCCGCGTTCGACCTCCGCGACGAGCTCTAGCTAGCGCTTCGCGCGGCGCTGCCGCGCGGCCAGGCCCTTCTTGCGCAGCGCTCGCAGCGTGTCCACGTCGACCCTGTCCGGTGCATGGCCGCTCGTGCCGGGGCCCTCGAACAGGGCGGGGAGGCCCTCGAAGCGGGGCTCTGAGAGGAAGGCGGCGCAGCCGCGGGCGCCCAGCTCGCCCTGGCCCGGGATCGCGTGGCGGTCGCGGTTCGAGCCCAGCGGTGTGAGCGAGTCGTTCACGTGCAGGCACCTGAGGCGGCGGATGCCGACGATCTTCACACAGCGGTCGATCACCTCGGCGAGCCTGTCGGCCGTCGTGATGTCGAAGCCGGAGGCGAGCATGTGGCAGGAGTCGAGGCAGAGGCCGATCCGCCTGTGGCCGCCGGCGAGGTCGATCAGCTCGCGCAGCTCCTCGAACGAGCGCCCGAGCGTGTTGCCGGCGCCCGCGGTGTTCTCGAGCAGGAGCCGGCACGAGTCCGACTCGGCGAGCACGTGCTTCAGCATCTCGCCCACGCGCGGGAGCGCCTCGTCGTGCGGCTCGCCCACGGTCGAGCCGGGGTGGAGGACCACGCCATCCGCACCGATCTCGTCGCCCATGCGCAGCGCGTGGATCAGCGAGTCGGCCGACTTCTTGCGCATCTCGCGGTCCTTGGTCGCCGGATTGATCAGGTAGACGGCGTGGATCGTGACCGACCTGACCGGGCTCGCCTTGCGGAGCGAGAGGAACTCGGCCACGTCGTCCGGCTTCCAGCGCGTGGGGCGCCACTGGCGCGGCGACTGGTTGAACACCTGCATCGCCTCGCAGCCGCGCTCGACGGCGCGCTCATGCGCCTGCACGAGGCCGCCTGCGGTGGATACGTGTGCGCCAACTAGCATCGCTGCCGATGAGAGTCCGGTTCGCGCCTTCCCCAACAGGCGTCCTGCACATCGGCGGCGCGAGGACGGCACTGTACAACTGGCTCCTCGCGCGCGGGTCCGGCGGGCAGTTCGTGCTGCGTATCGAGGACACCGATCGCGAGCGCTCGACGCCCGAGAACGTGGAGCAGATCCTCGAGGCGCTTCGGTGGCTCGAGCTCGACTGGGACGAGGGACCGCTGTCGCAGTGGGAGCGGCGCGAGCACCACAGCGAGGCCGTCGGGCGGCTGCTCGAGTCCGGTCACGCCTACGAGGACGAGGGCGCGGTCCGCTTCCGCGTGCCCGACGAGGGGGAGATCAGCTTCCAGGACGCCGTGCTTGGCGAGATCACTACCCCGCACTCCGCCATCAAGGACTTCGTGATCCAGCGCTCGGACGGCAGCCCGCTCTACAACCTCGCGGTCGCCGTCGACGACCGCGACATGGGCATCACGCACGTGGTGCGCGGGCAGGACCACGTCTCGAACACGCCCCGGCAGCTCATGCTGCTCCAGGCGCTCGGAGCCGAGCCGCCCACCTTCGCGCACATCCCCCTGCTGCACGGCCCCGACGGGAAGAAGCTCTCGAAGCGCCACGGCGCCGCGTCGGTCCAGGAGGTGCGCGACCAGGGCTTTCTGCCCGAGGCGGTGCGCAACTACCTCGCGCTGCTCGGCTGGGGCTACGACGAGAGCACGACCTTCATGACCACCGACGAGCTCGTCGAGCGCTTCTCGCTCGAACGGGTGTCGAAGAACCCGGCGGTCTTCGACGAGCAGAAGCTCCGCTGGATGAACGGGCGCTACATGCGCGAGCTGCCGGTGGAGGAGCTCCAGCGCCGCCTCGAGCGGTTCTGCGGGCGCGAGATCCCCACGGCCCTCGTCGAGATCTCCCGGGAGAAGATGCAGACGCTCGCCGACTTCTGGCCGCTCGCCGGCCCGCTGCTGGAGGCGCCCGCGGACTACGACGCCAAGGCCTGGGAGCAGTGGGGCGGCTCGCCGCACCTGAGCGCCGCGCGCGACGCGCTCGCCTCCGCGCCCGCCTGGGACACGGAGGCGATCGAGGCCGCGCTCCGGCAGATCGTGGACGCGGAGGACGTCAAGCCAAAGCAGGTCTTCCAGCCGATCCGTGTGGCCCTCACGGGGACGACCGTGTCACCCGGAATCTTCGAGTCGCTCGCGGCGATAGGCCGCGAGGAGGCGCTCGCTCGGCTCGATTTGGCGCTTCGCAGAGCCGAATCCGGCGCCTCCTAAACGGACGGACTCAACCTTTCGTCCAGGGGTGCCGATACGGGCATTGACTGTGGAAGCCTCCCCCTCCATCAAGCAGGCCACGGGCCAGGATCAGGCCGCGCGCCACAACGAAGGTCACGGTCGCCGGCTCACCGCCGCGTTCGAGGCCCTCGAGGCTTTCCCGGCGCTCGCGGAGTCGCGCAACCGCGTCCTGCGGGTCGTGCGCGAGGACCGCTCGTCGGTCGGCGAGGTCGTCCAGGCGGTCGAGTCCGACGTCGCGCTCGTGATCACCGTCCTCCGGATCGCGAACCGCACGACGCAGCGCAAGAAGGGCAAGATCGCGGCCATCCCCGAGGCCGTCGAGGTCCTCACTCCGGAGGGCGTCGAGACGCTCGCCGCACGCGCAACCACCTTCGACTTCTTCGAGCGCACGCCGGGCTGGGACCTCATGCCGGAGCGCTTCCGTCTCCACGCCGTCGCCACGCAGGCCGCCGCCGACCGGCTCGCCCGCGAGCTCGAGTACGAGGACCGCGACGAGCTGCTCTGCTCGGCGCTCCTGCACGACATCGGCAAGCTCGTCCTGACCCACGCCTATCCGGGCTACCCGTCGCAGATCCACGGCGCGGCTCGCACCCCCGAGGAGCGCCTGCACAAGGAGCGCCTCGAGCTGGGTGTCGACCACGCGCTCGTCGGAGGAGTGCTGGCGCGCCGCTGGGCGCTGCCGAACCGGCTCGCCACGGCGATCGAGCGTCACCACTCCGACGACGCCGAGGACGAGGCGGCGCTGGTCCGGCTCGCCGACATGCTCGCCCACTACGGCCATGGTCAGACCGTCAACCCGAAGCAGCTCCTTCAGGCCGCGCGCGCGTGCGGGCTCAGCACGGAGCAGCTCCGCTCGGTCATGTACGAGCTTCCGCAGGGCAACGGCCAGGCCAAGCGCAACGTCGACCCGTGCCCGCTCTCGACCCGCGAGGTCGAGGTGCTGAAGCGGCTCGCCGAGGGCAAGGTCTACAAGCAGATCGCGCACGAGCTCGAGCTGTCCACGAGCACGGTTCGCACGCACCTCCACAACACGTACGCGAAGCTCGGCGCCGTGGACCGCGCGCAGGCGGTCCTGATCGCCACCGAGCGCGGCTGGATCTAAGACAGCATCGCTGCGCACCGGGCACGGCCCGGTGCTTGCGCTACGGCGCTGCGGGCGTCGTAAGCGGCGCGCGCACGAGCACCCTCGTCCCGCGCTCCGAGGACTCGATCTCGAGCTCGCCGTCCATCAGCTCGGCGCGCTCGCGCATGCTGGCGAGGCCGAGGTGACCCGGCTCGTTGGTCCCGAGCTGAAGCGGGTTGCTGTCGAAGCCGTGGCCGTTGTCGGCCACGCGCAGCTCCACCTGTGAGCCGAGCGTCCTGACGGAGATCTCGACGCGCGTGGCCTCCGAGTGGCGGCCCGCGTTCACCACGGCCTCCTGCGCGATGCGGAACAGGTCGCCCGCGGTCTCGGGCGCCAGGTCGATCCGCTCGATCGCGAGCCGCACCTCGAAGCCGTAGCGGCGCTGCCAGACGGGCAGGCAGTTCTCGATCGCGGTGTCGAGGCTCATCTCCTGGAACGCGTAGGGGCCGAGATCGACGATCTCGTCGCGGAGGGCGCGCACGTTCCGGCTCACGAGCTCGCGCGCCTCGTCGATCAGCCCGCCGACCTTCGTGTCGCCGCTCTCGGTGCGGGCCGCCGACAGGATCATGTCGAGGCCGATCAGCTCCTGCACCGGGCCGTCGTGGAGCGACTCGGCCACGCGCCGGCGCACCTCGCTCTCGGCCTGCATGGTGCGCCGCGAGAGCCCGCGCGCCTGGAGGCGCGAGGCGGACTCGCTGGTGCGCAGCAGGCCGACCACGACCGCTGTGGCGAGCGACGAGAGCAGGAAGACCGCCTCGTGGAACGCGAGGACCCCGGAGCTCTCCGTCGCGTCGCCCCGGATGGCGGAGCCGACGATCAGGACGATCGCGCCGATCGCGGCCATCATCAGGCCGCGCTGCTCGCCGTGGAAGTGAGCGTGAGCCGCGATCAGGAAGAGAGCGGCCAGGCGCACGGCGCCGAGCGCCTCCGGCGCCGCGAGCTCGAGCGCCAGCAGCAGGGCGAAGTCGATGGCCGGAACTGCGGGATGGAGCGCGCGGGCCGGGTTGCGGCGCGCCATCGCGAGGAGCGCCGCGGACCAGAGCACGAACACGCCCAGCACGACCGCCGCGCGCCCCTGGGCGGGAAAGCCCGCCACCGCGACGGCCAGAAGCGCCACGACGGCGACGGCCAGCCGCGCGAGCGCGAAGACGAAGATCGGCGCGGCCGACTCGATCGGGATGCGGCGCATCAGGCGGGAGCCCTGGCGCGGGACCTGAGCCACAGCGCGGCCGTGGCCGCGCCCGCCGCGTCGATCAGCCAGTCCACGGGCGAGCCGTGGCGGCCCTCCACGAAGGTCTGGTGGTATTCGTCTGTCACGGCGTACGAGCTTGCGAGCACAAGCGCCAGTAGAACGGCTCTTCGCGGATTTGTCGATGCCGCGAGCGCTCGCCACCACAGGAAGCACAGGAGCGCGTACTCGCCGAAGTGGACGAGCTTGCGGCCCACGTGGTCGATCCACCCGAGGCCGGAGTCGAGGCCCGGCTGCGCCGAGAAGAGGAAGATCACGCCCATCAGCGCGAGCGGCGGGAGCCACGGGACAAGCCTCGAGCGGTGCATCCGCTTACCGTAGAGTCAGCTGCGGTGCTGGTGATCACGAGCAAGTCGCCGTACGCCGTGCGGGCGCTCTCCGAGCTGGCCCGCCGAGGCGACGCCGGCCCCGTGCCGATCGGGGACCTCGCCCGCGCACGCGACATCCCCGCCCAGTTCCTCGAGGGCCTGTTCGCCAGCCTGCGCCGCGCGGGCATCCTGCAGTCCCAGCGCGGGGTGAAGGGCGGCTACAGCTTCGCGCGCCCGCCGGGGGAGATCACGGTGCTCGAGGTGGTGGAGCTGCTCGAGGGCGAGCTGGGCGCCGAGGCGGCCGCGGGCGGCCCCGTGTGGACCGAGGCGGCCGACGCCGTGCGCAACGTGCTGGCGGGCGTGACGATCGCCGACGTGGCCGAGCGCGAGGCGGGCGACTCGGCGGCGCCGATGTACTACATCTAGCCCGAGCCACCTGGCGCTCGGCTTGACGCGGGCGTGGGCGTCGAGTTGTATGGGTCGTCGATGGCGCGACCGCGGTACCTCGGGCTCGGCGTCGCGGTTGCCCTCGTGTTGGCGGTGTTCCCGTCGCTCGCGCAGGCGAACGCGAGGGTCTCGCGCAGCGGCAACACGGTCACGCTCAGCTCGGATGCGCGCGGCGACCACGTTCAGAACGCCGGCACGAACAACCGCCGGGTCATCTCCTTCCTCGTGCCGCGCGGACATACGCTGCGGGCCGGGCGCGGCTGCAGGCGGCTGCGCGGGCCGGGGATCACACGCGTGGTCGTCACGTGCGGCGCGCCCTCGCAGACGCAGGTGAACCGGGTCACTCTGAGGGTCAACCTCGGCGGTGGCGACGACACGTTCGTCGCAGCGCCGGCCGACGACGTGCAGCCGCGGATCATCGCCGACGGCGGGGCGGGCGACGACACGATCTACGGCTCGACCAACGCAGACGACATCAGGGGCGGCGCGGGTGCCGACAGGCTCTACGGCCTCGACGACGTGGACAACCTCGACGGTGGCGAGGACGCCGACGTGCTCGTGGGCGGAGCGGGCGACGACGGGCTGGTCGGCGGCCCGGGCGCGGACACGATCTTCGGCGACGAGCAGCACGCGACGAGCGCGTGGGGCAACGACGTGCTCGTGACCGCGGTCGACGGTGCGCCCGACCGTGCGAGCTGCGGCGAGGGCACCGACAGCGCGATAGTCGACTCAGACGACGCCGCGGACAGCAGCTGCGAGATCCTCGCGGGCGGGCAGTCCTCACCGCCGCGCGACGCTACCGGCACCCTCCCGCTCACGGTCACGATCGGCGCGCTTGCCCGCACCCCCGGCGGCCTCGCGGGGGCCCTGCGAGGCGAGCCGCTCCGCCTGCCCGTCACGTTCTCGGCCTCCGCCCAGATCGTCGCCAAGCTCAGGCTGTCCGCCGCCGAGGCACGCCGGCTGGGAGTGCCGCGGCGGGAGCGCGTGATCGCGGAGGGGATAGGCACGCCCCTGACGCTCACGCCGCTGACGCTCAACACCCAGATCCGGTTGCGCTGGCCCGTGCGCCAGTACCTCTATGACGACGACCGGCTCACGGCGAAGCTCGTGATCACGGCACGCGACGTGAACGGCGTGCCCACCACCGCGAGCAAGGACATCACGCTGAGGCGCTAGCGGAGTCCGGGAGGTTCCGGGGCCCAAGGGTGCACGGAAGTCGCGCGCGGACGCGACGCTCCGGAGTCGGGAGTAGCTTGGCCCCATGAGCCCTCTCCGCCTCGTACTGCTTCTGGTTCCCGCCTGCCTGGTGGCCGTCGCGGCAGCCGCGATCGCCGCTCCTCCGGCCGCCCACGACGCCGCCGCCGCGAAGATCACGCCCACGCGCGTCGACGGCGTCCACATCGGCGACACCCATGCCGACCTCCGCGCGCGCGGCAAGGTCGGGAAGATCGGGCCGGGCTGCGAGCTCGGCGGTCCGAACACGCGCTCGGCGAAGCTGCGCGCGCCGCTCAAGGGGAGCGTCGACTACACGCTCCAGAGCCCCCGCAAGGTCACGGACATCTCGATCACTGGCGGCGCGAAGGCCCGCGGGGTGGGCATCGGCGCGACGATCCCGGCGATCAAGGCGAGGTTCCCTCACGCGAAGGTGGACCACTCGACCGACTCGGTCTTCCTCCTCACGATGGTGAGGACGCCCAAGCGTCCGGGCGGTGGTCAGATCACCTTCGGCGTGAGCACGCAGACGAAGAGGACCACCATCATCGGGGTCCCCTTCATCGCTGCGTGTGAGTAGCTGACGCGGGCTAGCGGCCGGCGCCGGCGCCGTCGCCGTCACCGCTGCGGGCGCGGGCGCGGTCCGCCAGGTCGATCGGGTTGTAGTCCCGGTCCGGCTCGTAGCTGCCGGACTTGGCGAGCCCGCGCGAGATGAAGTAGCCGGCGCCCAGGATCGAGACGTACAGCCAGGCGTTACGGGCGATGAACTCGTCCGTGCCGTTGTCTCCGCCCTTGATGAGCGCGGCGCTGATCAGGATCGAGACGACGAGGACGATCATCGCCCAGAACTCGGTCGTCTTGAAGGACGCCTTGGTCTCGTGGTTGTTCTCGCCCACGCGGGCGATTCCGTCTGCGCGCGAAGAACCCGTGCGCGTACTGCCGGTGGCACCAGTGGTGGCCATGGGGTGACTCCTTGAATCGGGTGTTTTGCGAAGCCCCGCGACGGCGCCCTGGAAGTCGCCACGCGTCTGCCCCTGTCGAGTCCGAGGCGGCTCGTCGTGGTCTACGCCGCATCCGCCCCCGCAACCCGTTCCCGTAGCGGCACGTCGCAAACAGGTGGGTGCCCGCCCCGATACCCTCGACAGCCGGATGAGCGTGTCACCGCCCGCACGGGCGATACCGGAGAACCTCGCGGATCTCGTGGGAAACACGCCGATGGTGCGGCTCACGCGCGTGGCACCGAACTGCGGCGCCGAGCTGATCGGCAAGCTCGAGGCGCACAACCCCGCCGGGAGCGTCAAGGACCGCATCGGCGTGGCGATGATCGAGGCGGCCGAGGCGGAGGGGCGCATCGAGCCCGGCCGGAACACGATCGTCGAGTCCACCTCGGGGAACACCGGCATAGCGCTCGCCATGGTCTGCGCGGCGAAGGGCTACGACCTCGTGATCACCATGCCCCAGGGAATGAGCCGCGAGCGCGAGAAGCTGCTGCGGCTGTACGGGGCCGAGGTGGTCTGGGTCGAGTCGATGGGTGGGATGAACGAGGCCGTGGAGGAGGCGCGCCGCATCTGCCGCGAGCGCGGCAACTGCTACGTGCCGAACCAGTTCTCCAACCCCGCAAACCCGGAGGTCCACCGGCGCACGACGGCCGAGGAGATCTGGCGAGACATGGACGGGAAGGTCGACGTGTTCGTGGCCCCTGTGGGCACGGGCGGCACGATCACGGGCTGCGGAGAGCGGCTGAAGGAGCACAACGCCGCGCTCCAGGTGGTGGCGGTGGAGCCGGCCGGGTCGCCGGTCCTGTCCGGCGGCAAGCCCGGTCCGCACAAGATCGACGGCATCGGCCCGGGCTTCGTTCCCGAGGTGCTGAACCGCGAGGTGATCGACGAGATCGTGCCGGTCGAGGACGAGGACGCGATCGAGACCGCGCGGCTGTGCGCGCGCCGCGAGGGCATCAACGCGGGGATCTCCGCGGGCGCGGCGGTGTGGGCCGCGGTGCAGGTGGGGTCGCGCGCCGAGATGCGCGGGAAGCGGATCGCAACGATCCTCCCGGACTCGGCCGACCGCTACATCAGCACCCCCTTCTTCGCACCATGAGCGCTCTGCGCAGGCTGGTGAGGGAGGTGCGCGAGGATCTCGCGGCTGCGCTCGCACGCGATCCGGCCGCACGCAGCGTGGGGCGCGTCGAGATGCTGCTCACCTATGCGGGAGTTCAGGCGCTGCTCTCGCATCGCGTGTCGCATGCTTTGCATGAGGCAGGCGTTCCGCTGCTGCCGCGGCTCGTCTCCTACCTGACGACGGCGGTGACGGGGGTTGAGATTCATCCCGCTGCCCGGATTGGGCGTGGGCTCTTCATCGATCATGGCGCCGGTGTCGTGATCGGCGAGACCGCGGAGGTCGGCGACGACGTGACGATCTACCAGGGCGTGACGCTCGGCGGCACCGGCTTCGCACGCGGCAAGCGCCATCCGACCGTGGGCGACGAGGTGATGATCGGCGCCGGCTCCGCCCTGCTCGGCCCGATCTCGATCGGCGACCGCTCCAAGATCGGGGCGAACTCGGTGGTGGTCCACGATGTGCCCCCGAACTCGACGGTGGTCGGCAACCCGGGCCACCCCGTGCGCGTGGACGGCCGAAAGCCCGAGGGCCCCGACGCCGACTGGATCCACCTGCCCGACCCGGTGGCCGACGCCATCAGCGGGCTCGCCAACCGCGTCACCGAAATCGAGGAGCTGGTGGCCGACCAGACGGGCCGCAAGCCCACGGCAGCCGCCGAAGCCCGCCCCCTGGAGCACCGCCGCGGCCCCGACAGCGCCGGCGGCTGAAGTAACCCTCCCGTAACGAACCACCGCACCCACGTGCGCCCAACCCCGCCACGCTCCAGGGGTGCCGCAGGAAATACTGCCCCCATCAGAAGAAGCTGCGGCACCCCCGCGAGGTGGGGCGATCTTGGTCGACCGGCGGGCGGCCGCGCTCGCGGCCGGACAGTTCGGGGTGGTCACGTACGCGCAGCTGTTGGCGTGCGGGTTGACGCGGCACCGGGTCGAGCAGCGAGTGCGGGCGCGGCAGCTCCAGCGGCTCTGGCGTGGCGTGTACGCGTTCGGGCACCGGGAGCTCACCGCGCGGGGGATGCTGCTGGCTGCCGTGTTGGCGTGCGGGCCCGGGGCGAGGTTGAGCCACAGGTTGGCCGCGCACCACTCTGAGCTGCTGGCCTTCGGCCCAGCCAACATCGACGTGACCGTGCCGACCAAGGGAGGCCGGCCGCGCAGACAGGGCATCAACCTTCACTGCTGCCGTTTCCTCGACCCGCGCGACCTGATGAACAAGGACGGCATCCCGATCACGACCCCGGCGCGCACCCTGGTCGACCTGAGTGGCATCGTTCCCGCGCGGCAGCTCGAGAGGGCCTTCGAGCAGGCCCGGATCCGCCGCCTGATCCGCCCGGGCGAGCTCGAGGACGCGTTGGGTCGCGCCGCGGGGCGCAACACGAGGGCACTCCGGATGCTCCTCGATGCCGAGAAGAACAGCACTACGTTCACCCGGAGCGACCTCGAGGAGCGCTTCCTCGCCCTCATCCGGAGCGCCGGCCTCCCCGAGCCGGAGGTGAATGCTCGGCTGCACGGCTACGAGGTGGACTTCCTCTGGCGCGAGCAGCGCAGGGTCATCGAGGTGGACGGCTACGCGTACCACTCGACACGCCAGGCGGCGAACCGCGACCGGCGCAAGGACAACGACCTCGAGCTGGCCGGCTTCCCGGTCACCCGCTTCACCGGCGATCAGGTCATGAGCGAGCCGCACGAGACGCTCGAGCGAGCACGGCGCGTCGTACTCGGTCAGTAGAAGACCGTGCGCGTCCGGTGCCGCGGCACCGCCTTGTACTCCGGTGCCTGTCCTCGCGACCAGAGCGCCACGTCGATCAGGCGCGCCGGCAGCCCGAGCCGTGACGACAGCAGCTCGCACGCGTGCACCGCGCACGCGCGTATCTCGCGCTCCTCCTCGCCGCGCGGCAGCAGCTCGCCCGCGTCGATGCGCGCCGCCAGGGCGGGCTCGTAGCGCAGCACGCCGTCCACACGCAGCACGTGCGGCACGAGGTTGTCCGCGAAGATCGTGAGCCGGTCGAGGTCGTCGAAGGAGGCCACGCCGGCGAGCGCCAGGTCGTTCGGCACGATCTGGGCGCGCTTCCAGAAGCCGGCGTCGTCGTAGAAGGGCATCCCCGCCGCGAGCATCGCGGCGAGGCGCTCGGCGGACCCGCCGGCCTCCTCGACGAGGTCGAGCGCGCGGCGAGCGCCCAGGAAGCGCGCGAGGTCGCGCAGCGCCTCGGCGTAGAGGGCCATCAGCTCGTGCCGCGGCTCCTGTCCCAGCACATTCGCCAGGTCGCCCGGAGTCAGTGCCCGGAGCTCCTCCACCGACCACCCGCCCGACGAGCGCCAGAAGTCGGTCAGCGAGGAGGCGACCGTGAAGTAGCCGGACATCCCGGGACGCTTGCGCAGCGTCGGAAACCAGCCCGAGCCGAAGTTGATCGAGTCGAGCACGAGCATGAAGTGGGCCACCTCGCCGGGCGTGCCCTCGAGGTAGTGGC
>DASYMP010000212.1:0-4081 GCA_036009005.1 Thermoleophilaceae bacterium
ACCGCTGGCAGGCGCTCCGGCACGGCCTCGACGGAACCAGCGCCGACCTACGGACAGGCGAGCCGACCCCCACGAGGACCCGCCTGCACGCCCTCCTCGACACCCTCGAGCCGTATGCGCAGGAGCTCGACTCCGCGAGCCACCTCGCCCACGCGCGCACGCTGATTGCCCACAACGGAGCCGACCGTCAGCGCGAAGTGCACGCAGGCGGGGGCATCCATGCTCTGACGGAGTGGCTAGTAGGTGGATTCGAGGAGGCGCCGAGGGGGCATGCGTAACCCGCATGCCCC
Organism: Thermoleophilaceae bacterium; assembly: GCA_036009005.1. Lineage (GTDB taxonomy): Bacteria > Actinomycetota > Thermoleophilia > Solirubrobacterales > Thermoleophilaceae > JACVRW01. The sequence continues at coordinate 291 of DASYMP010000212.1, forward strand.
TCCTCGCACGTAAAGGCACGAGATGAGTACCCGAATGGAGTCGCCGATCGACGCAGCGCCGCGCCTGCCCGAGCCGCGCGGCGAGCTGAGTGAGTTCGTGCTCGCGACGCTTGAGCAGCCCCCTCACGAGCTCCGTCCGCAGCTACCCACGCAGGCCGATCCCCTCAGCGGCGACGAGGACTTCCACCTCGCGCTCTACGTCCTCTACGAGCTGCACTACCGCGGCTTCAGAGGCGCGCACGACGGCTGGGAGTGGGACCCCTCGCTGCTGCGCATCCGAGCGCATCTCGAACGCCGCTTCGAGCAGGCGCTGCGCGATGCGCTGCCACACGGAGAGCAGCCGCCCCCCGGCGAGATCCCGGCGCGCCTGAAGCAGCTGCTCGACGAGACCGGCGGTCCGTCGCTCTCCCGCTTTCTCGAAACACGCGCGAGCATCGACCAGTTCCGCGAAGTGCTCGTGCACAAGTCCGCCTACCAGCTCAAGGAGGCGGACCCGCACTCGTTCGCCATCCCACGCTTGAGCGGCCGTGCGAAGGTGGCGCTCGTCGAGGTGCAGTTCGACGAGTACGGCGGCGGTCGCGCCGGGCGCCAGCACGCGCGCCTGTTCGCGAACACGATGGAGGCACTCGGGCTCGACGGCCGCTACGGCGCGTACCTCGACGTCACGCCGGGCTACACGCTCGCGAGCGTCAACCTGATGTCGCTCTTCGGCCTGCACCGGCGCCTTCGCGGCGCCATCGTCGGCCACCTCGCGGTGCTCGAGATGGACTCGACGCAGCCCAACCGCCGCTACGGCAACGGCCTCAGGCGACTCGGCTTCGACGAGCGCGCCACCGACTTCTTCGACGAGCACGTCGAGGCCGACGCCGTGCACGAGACCCTCGCCGCACACGACCTCGCCGGTGCACTCGCGCTCGACGATCCCACGCTCGCCGGCGACCTCCTCTTCGGCGCCCGCGCGATGCTGCTTCTCGACGGCAGCGGCACGCGCAAGATCATGGACAGCTTCGGGCGCGAAGAGACCTCCCTGCTGGAGCCGCTGCCGGTGCGCGTGCCCGTCTCCTGAAGGCGGCGGTGGGCGCTTCCGGCCGGGCCAGACCCGCTAGGCCCCGTTCCCCGTCCGCCGCGGATCCTCCGGCCCACCCGGCGCGCGGAACCCGATCAGCTTGTGGGTCCCGTCGCAGAACGGGCGGATCTGCGACTTCCCGCAGCGGCAGAGCGCGATCGTCTTGCGCCCCGGCTCGATCTCCCGGCCGTCCTGATCCGTGATGCGGAAGTTGCCCCGCACGATGTACGGGCCGTCGCAGTACGGGGTGATTGTGGCTTCGTCCTCCACAGCGCTCCTAGATGGGTGTACGCTCGCCAGAGAGGGATACCAAGGGAGGTCCGCATGGCGGAGCAGAAGGCCAGCGTACTGGTGGTCGCGAACAGGACCGCCGGTTCCGACGAACTCCTGGAGGCGCTACGCGAACGCGATGCGCAAAGCCCCGCGAAGTTCCACCTCGTCGTGCCCGCCACCGCGCGCGGCGTGTCGTGGGTCGCGGACATGAACGCGGGCTCTGACGCCGCCGAGAACGATCTAGCGGGCGCGCTCGAGCGCCTGCGCGGCGCCGGCCTCGACATCGATGGTGAGATCGGCGACCCGGACCCGGTGGCCGCAGTCCAGGACGCCGCGAACGCCGCGAGCTACGAAGAGGTGATCGTCTCGACGCTCCACAAGCACGTGTCCAAGTGGCTCAAGCTCGACCTGCCGAGCAAGGCCGCGCACGCGACCGGGCTGCCGGTGGGGCACGTCGAGGCGCGAGCGAAGGCGCACGCGTAGGCCGGCTGTGGGCCTCGAAGAACACAGCCTCGACCCGGTGATCGAGCGGACCTGCGTGGAGTGTGGGGCGAAGCTGACCGCGGGTGAGATCGAAGCGGCGATGGACGCGGGCGGGCCGTACCTGTGCGCGGTTCATGCCGCCGAGGAGATCCCGCTCGACGCCGAGCCGGACCTCTAGCTCAGGCAGCCGACGCGGCCGCGCGGCTGAAGCGCCGCGCCGCTGAGGCGTGCAGCTCGACGGGGTGCTCCGCCAGGTACTCGGCGAGCGCCTCCACACAGCGTGGGTCGAACTGGCGGCCGGCGCCGCGCCGCAGCTCGTCCAGAGCGGCCTCGGGCGGGAGTGGGGCACCGTACGGGCGAATGCTGATCATCGAGTCGAACGCGTCGGCAACCAGCAGGACGCGAGCGGCCCGTGGAATCTCCTCCGCGCGGAGTCCGCTCGGATAGCCGGTGCCGTCGAAGTGCTCGTGCGAGTGCCGGATCCAGTCGGCCGCCGCCGACAGGCCGTCGATGTGAGCGACGATCTCCGCACCCGCCGCCGGGTGGCCCTTCACATACTCGAACTCGTCGATCGTGAGCGGACCCGGCTTGCGCAGGATGCGATCGGGCACGGACACCTTGCCCACGTCGTGGAGCGTCGAGGCCAGTCTCAGCATCGCTAGCTCGGCGTCCGGGAAGCCGAGCCGTTCCGCGATCGCGAGCGCGTACTCCGGCACGGACGTGGCGCGCTCCTCGGGCACGGCCATGCGCAGGTTCACGGCGCTGGCGAGGGCCGAGGCGAAGTGCAGGTCGCGCGCGCCGGCACGGCCGTGCTTGACCGCGTAGAGGTCGGTGTCCGCGGCGCGGTGGAGGGTGTCGCGGTCGCTGCCGCTCGTCGGGAACGAAGCCACGCCGGCGGAAACCTGGACGCGCTCGGACAGAGCCTCTCGCACCCGCTCCGCCACCTCGCGCACCTCCGCCGGGCCGGCGCCGGGCACCACGATCGCGAACTCGTCTCCGCCGATCCTGCCCAGCGAGTCCATCGGCCGCAACGCCTCGCCCGCGCGCTCGACGGTCCAGCGGAGCAGCTCGTCGCCCGCCGCGTGGCCGCGCGAGTCGTTCACCGCCTTGAAGTGGTCGAGGTCGAGGACGACCAGGCCGAGCGTGCCGCCCGAGCGCGTGCTGCTGTCGAGCTCGGCCTCGAGACGCTCCTCGAAGCCGCGCCGGTTGAGACAGCCCGTGAGCGGGTCCGCGCGTGAGACCAGGGAGAGGGCTCTGCGCTGGCGGCCATGGTCGAGTGCCTCCCACGCGCACAGGATCGCCGTGATCGCGAGGCAGCTTGCGAAGAAGGCCAGGTGCGGCTGCGACGCGTGGCCGGCGCCGAGACCGACCGCCACGAACGTGAGCACGTCGAGCGTGCCGATCGCAACCACCGAGGGCATCGGGTACGACAGCGCGGCGAACACGAGCGGGAGGAAGAAGAGGAGGGCGAAGGGGCTGCTGGCGCCGCCGTCGGCAGCCACCAGCGCTCCGATGAGGGCCACGGTGCCGACGCTCCAGCCGAGGAACAGCGCTTCGCGGCGAGCGGTCCGCACCACACGCTCCGCGCCGACCGCCAGTGGGGCCAGCGCCCAGACGGCAGTGAATGCGAGCAGGACGAGCACGGCGGTGCGGTGCGGCGCGTGCCACGTGGCAACGGCGTACGCAAGCGCCGCGCCCGCGGCGGCAAGCGTGAGCCTGCTGCCGATCTCGACGCTCTCGGCGCGCGAGCGGAGCTGCGAGTGGTCTTCTACTGGGGCTGGTGAGGGCATCAGGCTCCCATCGGCAGCAAAACTGAAACCTTGAGGCCGATTCTTGGACGGATGTTCGATGCCGTAGGCTGCTCGCATGGGCGTACCTGACACGAGCTACCAGCTGAAGGGCATCTCGCCACGCGCGCTGCAGCACCCGGCCGACCGGGCCGCCACCGCCGCGCTGCACCAGGTCCCGT
>DASYMP010000213.1:0-3994 GCA_036009005.1 Thermoleophilaceae bacterium
AGGCGCTCGGGCGCTCGATCACGGCTCCGTTCATCGGCGCCGACCGCAAGCTGCGTGCGATCGCCCTGGACCCGATGATCGAGCAGGAGGTCTCGGAGTCGATCACGCAGACCTCCGACGGCGAGTACCTGGCGATGGAGCCGGCGCGTGCGCAGGCTCTGGTCACGGCACTGCGGGACCGCTCCGACGGCGCATCCGCCACCGGCGCGCGCCCCGTGTTGCTCTGCTCAGCCCGTGTGCGACGGCATCTGCGCAGGCTCTGCGAGCAGACCCTCCCGAATCTCGCCGTTTGCTCCTACAACGAGATCGTGCCTGGTATTCGCGTCGAGACGGTGGGGGTTGTCGAGGCATGAACGGGCCCGGGCTTGTCGAAGAGAAGCGTGCGATGAACGACACCAAGACATTTCGAGGGCGGTCTTTGGAAGAGGTCCTGCCGCAGATCAAGGCGGACCTCGGGCCCGAGGCCGAGATCGTGCGCCAGCGCGAGGGGTTGACGGGCGGCGTGGGCGGCTTCTTCCAGCGCGCGTGCATCGAGGTGGACGCGCGGCCGGGTGAGCAGGAGGAGGAGCGCGTGGAGCGACGCCGCTTCGACGCCTACGACGACGAGCAGCCGGCCAGGTACGAGCCTCCGTCGATCGCCTTCGAGCCGCCCGCCGCGTTCGACGAGCCGGCCGCGTTCGAGCCGGACCCGCTCCCCGACGAGGCGACGACCGAAGGCCTCACGGCGCCGGGCATCCAGGAGATCATGCGCCAGGCGGTGCCGTTCGCGGACCACCTGGAGGTCGCCGCGCGGCGCGTCGTGCCGGAACCGGAGCCTGAGCCGGAGCCTGTACATCGGTGGATTCCGCCGCCGTCCCGTCCGCAGATGGCGGATGCGATAGAGGCTTCGCTGGTCGAGGCCGGGATACGTAGCGAGCTCGTGCAGGAGCTCGTGGCCTCGACGCTGTCACACGTGCTGCCGTTCGGATCGACGCGTCGCCTGCGCAAGCTCGTCCGCCAGGCTCTGGCCTTGCGCCTGCCGATCGCGGGACCGCCCGCGGCCGGTGGACGCTCGCTCGCCTTCGCCGGCCCCGGCGGCTCCGGCAAGACCATCTGCACCGCGCGCCTCGCCGCGGCCTACGCGCAGGGAAGCGACCTGCCGGTCGTCTGCATGGCGCTGCGCCCGCCCGACGGCGGCGCCGAGCTGCGCGGGCTGCTCGAGCCGCTGGGCGTGGGCGTGACCGTCGTCGAGTCGGGCGAGGAGGCCCGCGCGCACGTCGCGGGCGCGCTCAGCCACGCGCTCGTGGTGGTCGACACCCCGGCGGTGTCGCCGGGCGACGCCGCAGAGGTGGGCCGTCTCGGCGCCGACCTCGAGACGCTCGCGCTCGACGAGGTGCATCTCGCCCTGCCCTCCACCTACGGCGGCGCCGTCGCGGCCGAGCTGGCGGAGCGCCTCGCGCCGCTGCGGCTCACGCATGTGGCGCTCACTCACATGGACGAGACGACGCGCGTCGGCGGCCTCGTCGACTTCGTGATCGCCGCCGAGCGGCCGCTGTCCTACGTCTCCCAGGGCACCGAGGTGCCCGGCGGCCTCGAGCCGGCCGACCCACTCGACATCGCATCGCTGGTACTGCCGTGAACGGCCCCGGGATCGGTCAGGCCGTGCACGTGATCGCCCCGTCCGGCGCCTCGGTGGATGCCCGCGTGAAGGACGCCGCCACCGGCAGCTTCCTGTTGCGCCTCGAACCCGCCGAGTCCGATCCGCTCGAGCTGCTCGCGGACAAGCAGGTGAGCCTCGAGTTCACGAACAGGCGCGGCGTATGCCGGATCCTCGGCGACGCCAAGTCGGCGGGCGGCGGCTCGGCGCTGCGCGTGAACGCGACCGGGACGATCGAGCTGATCCAGCGCCGCGACTACGTGCGCGTGGAGGCTTTCGTCCCTGTCACCTACCAGCCCGACGGCGCGGATGGATGGACCGCGACGGCCCACACGCTCGACGTGAGCGGCGGCGGCTTCCAGATTGCCGAGGCCGAGGGACTGCGGCTCGGGGACATGCTGCGCTTCACGCTCGAGCTGGGGGAGGGGGAGGAGGCCTTGAAGGCCGTCTCCGCCGCGGTTCGCGAGGCGGGTGAGCGCGTGTTCGGCATGCGCTTCGTGGAGATCCTCGAATTCGACCGCCAGCGGCTGGTCCGCTGGGTCTTTGCCCGCGAGCGGCTGGCGCGGCAGATAGCGAGGCACCCATGAGCAAGAAGGCCGCGGAGAAGAAGGCCGGGAAGCGCGGCAAGCAGGCTGCCAAGTCGTCGGGCGAGATCAAGCTGTCAGAGCACCCGCGCGCAAAGCATCAGATCCGCCTCGCCAAGGGATGGGCCGGGCTGGCCGGCTGCGTGCTCGCCGGGTACGCGTCGTGGCACAGCGGCGCGCCGTTCTTCGACACCCTGCTGCGCTCGCTCATGTGGGGTGTGGCGGCGTACATGCTCGTGTGGTTCCTGGCGGTGCAGGTTTGGCGCCATCTCGCGATCGCCGAGGTGCGGGCGGCCGAGAAGGCGTGGCGCGAGCGCAAGGCCGAGGCCGAGCGGGTCGCGCGCGAGCGGATGGCACAGGCGCAGGCAGACATGGTGGGGAGCCGCTGAGCCGGGGTGATGCATGGACCCGATCAGACCAATCGGCCCAGTGGAGCGCGACCTCGAACCGGTCGTGCGGGTCACACGCAGCTCGCCCGACGCCCAGCGCGAGCCGAAGGAGCAGCCCGACCGCCCGCCGCGCCGGCAACCTCAGCCGGCGCCCGTCCCGCCGCCGCCCGGCGACGACGAGGGCGGCGGACCCTCACTGATCGACGTGAGGGTGTGAGCTGAAGTGAGAGCAACCATCGTCGTACATCTCCAGGGCGGCCCCGAGCAGGCGCTGCGCTGCTTCGAGTCGCTCGCGCTGCTGCCGCCCGAGCCCGAGCACGAGGTGATCGTGGTGGACGACGCTTCTGTCGGCCTCGAGGAGCTGCTGGCGCGATTGGAGGGCGACGTGAACGTGATCTCCCTCGAGCACCGCACCGGTTTCGCCGGCTCGATCGAGCGCGCGGCCCGCGAGGCCGGGGGAGACGTGCTCGTGATGCTGCGCGGAGCGCCCGAGGTCTCGCATGGCTGGCTCGCGCCGCTCGTGAACGCGGTCACGCGCGACGGCTTTGCCGCCGCGGCGAGCGTGGCCGCCGGTGATCCTCGCGCCCATCTCGTCTCCTCGTACGCCCTCGCCGTGCCATGCGAGAGCGCGCGGTCGATCCCCGCCGTGGCCGACGAGCAGGTCTTCGCAGCGCTGTGCCTGGCGCTGGGCGGCCGCGCGGAGCAGGTTCCGGCCAGCACGCTGGTCGCGCCCGGCACGCGTATGGGAGCCGCCCGCAGGGTGCCCGGGGAGGAGCCTGAGCTGACGGTCGTGATCCCCACGCTCGACGCCGCCGGTGAGCGCGTGCGCGCGTGCGTGTCGGCCGTCCAGGCGCGTACCGAGGGCCCGTACGACATCGTGCTGATCGACAACGGCGCGCCGCCACAGGGCTTCACGGCGCCTGTGAACGCGGGCCTCAGGGCCGCACGCGGCCGCTACGCCGTGGTGATGAACGACGACGTGGAGGTGCTGCCCGGCTGGTGGCCGCCGCTCCGCGATGCCCTCGACGCCGGCGCGTCCGTCACGTTCCCAGTCACGATCGACGGCGCCATGCGCACCGACTTCGCCGCCTGGTGCTTCGCCGTCTCGCGCGACTCGCTCGAGCGCTTCGCGGTCGAGCCGGGCGAGTTCTTCGACCCCCGCTTCCGGATCTGGTACCAGGACACGGATCTGCTCGCACGCCTGCGCGAGGCGGGCACGCCGCCCGTCTGCGTCGATGGATCGCAGATCCGGCACGGACTGTCGGAGACGGTCGCGAGCGACGATCCCGAGCTGCGCGCGTGGATCGAGCGCGAGATCGCGAGCGACCGCGAGGCGTTCGTGGCGAAGCATCCGGACGCGCAGCTGTCGCGCGTCGCGATCGGCT
>DASYMP010000214.1:0-4801 GCA_036009005.1 Thermoleophilaceae bacterium
GGTCATCGACGAGGCTGACGACGGCAAGTAATGGCTCGCACCAAGTTCCCAGTCGAGGTCCTCACGCCGGAGGGCCAGGTGTTCAGCGACGAGGTCGAGATGATCTCGACGCGTACGGTCACCGGGTCCATCGGCGTGCTCGCCAACCACGCGCCGCTGATGGCGATCCTCGACCCGACCGAGCTGCGGCTCTACAAGTCGGAGTCGGACGTGGTGAAGTTCGCGCAGGGCGAGGGCTACCTGCAGGTGGTCGACAACTCGGCGCTGGTGCTCGTGGAGGAGGCGGTCGATCCGGACCAGCTCGACCGCTCCGACCTCGAGTCGCGTCTCGACGATGCGCGCTCGAGCATGGAGAACTCCGAGGAGGGCTCCGAGGAGCGGGCGCGCTGCGAGCGCAACGTGCAGCGCTACAAGGCGTTCCTCGAGGTTGCGGGCGGCGGCAGCAGTTCCTAGACTTGCCGTGAGACAATCCCGGCATGGCGGAGAGCGACGACCTCCGGACGTTCATCCGGGAGATCATGGTCCGGTACGACCGGAAGATGGACCGCATCGACGCGAGAATGGAGAGGGACGCTGCCGAGCACCGGGCGTACTTCCAGGAGCTCCGCGAGCGCACGGATGAGATCCTGGCGGAGGGCCGCGCTGGACGCGAAGCTCTCTTCCGGATCCTTGACAGGCTGGATGGGAACGGCGGTTCCGCGACGGCCGGGTAGGTCTTCAGGGACTCAGTCGGCGGACCGCGCGCGCGTGCGCGGGCGGTCGAGCGCGCGACGCGGTACGGGCTTCGGGTCGTGCCCCGAGAGCTTCAGCTCGCCGCTGTGCACGAGGTCGATAGCCCGGGCGGCGATCTCCGGGTCCAGGCGGCTGCCGGAGCAGTAGGAGAGCTCTGCCAGGGCCTCGCGCAGCGGGCGGTTGCGGCGCAGCGCATTCGGACGGGCCATCTGGTCGAGCGCGTCGGCCACATGCAGGATGCGGCTCTCGACCGGGATCTCGCGGCCGGCGAGGCCGAACGGATAGCCGTCACCGTCGAAGCGCTCGTGGAGGTGGTTCACCCAGCGCGCGAGCTCGGGCATTCCGGCGCCGGCCAGCATCGCGCGGCCGAGCTCCGAGTGGCGCTGCATCTCCTCCATCTCCTCGAGGTTCAGCGCTTCGTGCTTGGTCAGGATCGTCTCGCGGATGCCTATCTTGCCCACGTCGTGGAGCAGCGCGGCCTGCCGCAGCGCGTCGAGCCGCTCCTCGGCGAAGCCCAGGCTCCGGGCCAGCGCAACCGCGTAGGTTGCAACGCGCTCCGAGTGCCCGACCGTGTACGTGTTCTTCCCATCCACGGCCTTCGCGAGCGCCTGCAGCGTCGTGAGGAGGCTGCGCTGTCGCACGGCCGCCTCACCGGCCTCCTTCGACTGCTCGCTGGCGCCCGCCTCCGGCGAGAAGATGGTCGCCCGCCCGCGGCCGTTCGCCTTGCCCCAGTACAGCGCGGAGTCGGCGCAGCGCAACAGGGCCTCCTTCGCCGCCGAGTGGCGGGGGAACTCGGCGATCCCGGCGCTGAAGCCGAGTCGCTCGCCCGCGGGGCCGACCGTCACGCTGTCGAGCGCGCGCCGCAGGCGGCCGAGGACGCGCTCGGCGGAATGGGCGTCCGCGCGCACGAGCGCGAGCAGGAACTCGTCGCCGCCCACCCGGCCGCAGATGTCGCCCGCGCGCAGCTCCGCCTCGATGTGCTGGGCGAGCTTCACCAGCGCCTCGTCGCCGACCGCATGGCCCCATGTGTCGTTGATCTGCTTGAAGCGGTCGAGGTCGAGCGCCACGAGCGCCACCGGGTAGTACTCGCGCGCGGCCCGCCGCAGCTCGGTGTCGAGCCTGTCGTCGAAAGCGCGCTTGTTCGGGAGGCCCGTGAGCGAGTCCTCGTGCGCCAGCGCCTCGAACTGCGCGCGCTCGGCCGCCATGCGCGTCTCCATCCGGCTCATCGCCCGCACGCCGAGCCGCCAGGCGACCGCAGCCGCGACCAGCGCCGCCGCCAGGGCAATGGCGGCTACGAGCATCGGGCGGGGAACGGGTCGATCATCAGCGTCAGGGCGGCGGCAGGGGTACGGACCGCTGCCTCTGTGATCGACCGCCCGGAAAACGCCGTTGAGGCCGCTCGACAAACGGTGTAGCGCCCGGCGGGGACTACCATTTCGGCACGTCGCCGAGGGTGCCGGGCTGCACGGCATAAACACCCGCCGCCCTTCGGCCGATACGAGATGGACATGCACGAGGCCCCGGCTCAACGCACGCACGCTTCGCCCAGCGACAGCGACCCCGGCGCGACCCTTCTCGGCCGCTTCCAGCAGTTCGCGCGGCTCGATCCTCAGCGCGTCGCGGTCGAGCACGAGAACGGCAACGTCTCCTACGGGGAGCTCGACGAACGGTCGACGCGGCTGGCCCAGGCGCTGCGCGGCCGGGGCGTCGCGACAGAGTCGGTCGTGGGCATCTGCCTCCCGCGCGAGCCCGCCTTCGTGGTGGCGCTGCTCGGCGTCCTGAAGGCCGGCGCCGCGTACCTGCCCCTCGACCCCGTCTACCCGCAGGACCGGCGGCTGTACATGGTCACCGACGCCGGCGCGAAGGTGGTGCTCGGCGCCCCGGGCCTCGCCGAGGAGCTCGCCGAGGCCGGAGTCGAGGTCTTGTCTCCCGATCAGGCAGGGGACGAGAACACCACCTGGCCCGAGCCGCAGCCAGAGGATCTCGCCTACGTGATGTACACGTCGGGCTCGACCGGCCGGCCCAAGGGGGTGATGATCGAGCGCCGCAGCATGCATGCCTTCGTCGAGTGGGGGCTCGAGTCGTACTCGCCCGAGGAACTCGAGTCGGTGCTCGCCTCCACCTCGTTCAGCTTCGACATCTCGATCTTCGAGCTGATGGTGCCGCTGGCTGCCGGCGGCCGGATGGTGCTCGTCGACAACCTGCTCGCCCTCCGCGACCGCGACGGCGGCGTGAGCCTCGTGAACACCGTGCCGTCGGTGATGGCCGCGCTGCTGAAGGACTCCGCGCTGCCTGCATCGGTGCGCACCGTGATCATGGCCGGCGAGCCGCTCTCGGGCGAGATAGCTGACGCCACGCACGACCAGCCGGGCGTCACGCGGGTCGTGAACGGCTACGGCCCGACCGAGGACACGATCTACTCGACGGCGGCCGACGTTCCGCGCGGCACCCGCCCGCTGATCGGCACCTCGCTGCCGGGCAAGTACGCGTACGTCCTCGACGAAGGCCTCAAGCCCGTCGAGCAGGGCACGCCGGGCGAGCTGTTCCTCGGCGGAGTCGGGGTCGCGCGCGGCTACCGCGGCCGCGAGGACCTCACGCGCGAGCGCTTCATCCCCAACCCGCTTCCCGACCCCGTCTGCGATCGCCTCTACAGGACCGGCGACGTGGCGAGCTTCGAGCCGGATGGCAGCCTTCGCCACCACGGTCGCGCCGACGACCAGATCAAGATCCGCGGCGTCCGCATCGAGCCCGGCGAGATCGAGAGCGCGCTGATGAAGCACGACGCGATCCAGCGCGCTGTGGCCCTGAAGCGCGACAACGTCTGGGGCCACGACCACCTGCTCGTCGCCTACCTGCAGCCCGACGCGGGACAGTCCGTGCCGTCGTCCGGCGAGCTGCGCGACTACCTGCGCGGTTCACTCCCCGAGGCGATGGTGCCGTCCGCGTTCGTAGAGGTCGGCGAGTGGCCGCTCACGCCCAACGGCAAGCTCGACAAGAACGGCCTGCCCGACCCGGAGGAGCGCCAGGGCCAGTCCGACGCCGCCGACCTCAGCGAGCACGAGGCGCGGCTGGCAGCGCTGTGGCGCGAGGCGCTCAAGCTCGACTTCCCGCCCGGGCCGGAGGACGACTTCTTCGACCTTGGCGGCGAGTCGCTCGTGGCTGTCGAGCTGTTCACGCTGGTCGAGCGCGAGTTCGGCTGTGAGCTCACTCCCAACGTCCTCGTGGAGGACAGCACCGTGCGTGCGCTTGCGGCTCGGATCGAGGCGAACCGGGGAACGAGCGACGAGCGGCTGGTGATGCTCGGCAGCGGCGACGCGCCCCCGCTTGTCTATCTGCACGCCGCGGCGGGCGGCATGCGCGCACTGCGCGCGCTCGGCACGGCTCTGGGCGAGGGCCAGCCCTTCGTCGCGATCCAGTCATATCCCGACCGCGAGCACACCGTCGGCGAGATGCTGCCCGTAGGCGTAACCGCGGACAGCTGCCTCGAGCTGCTCAGGTCGGTCCAGCCGCACGGCCCGTACCTGCTGGCCGGCCACTCGATCGGCGGCTCCGTGGCGTACGAGATCGCATGCCGGCTGCGCGACGCGGGCGAGGAGGTGGCGCTGCTCGTGCTGCTCGATACGCCTGCGCCGGACACGCTGAGCCTGAAGAGCCGTGTGGCAGCGCACGCGCGCACGCTCATCGGGCGCAACTCACACTCCGACCACACCCTCCGCGAGCGCATCGCCGGCGCCGCCCGGAGCGCGCGCGCGAAGGCGGTGCGCAAGCTCCGCCACGCCCCCGTGAGCCGCGGCGTCGCGGCTGAGCACGACCGCTGGCTGAGCAGGCTCGCCGAGCGCGAGCGCGCCTACGAGCCGCCTCGATATCCAGGCGAGGTCGTGGTGCTCGGCACGGAGGGCTCGATCTACGCGCTCGACTCGAAGACGCTCGGCTGGGACCGCCACGTGGCCGGCACGGTCGAACCCGTACTCGTCCCGGGCGGCCACTTGACGATGCTCGAGCAGCCGAACCTCAGCGTCCTGGCTCGGGAGCTGTCCGAGCGGGTCGCGAAGGCTCAGGCCTCGACGGC
>DASYMP010000215.1:0-12463 GCA_036009005.1 Thermoleophilaceae bacterium
CTGCTCGCGACGCTTGCCCGCGAGGGCATCGGGGTGATCGTGGTGACCCACCACATCGGCGACGCGCTCCGTTACGCCGAGCGCGTCACGATCCTGCGCGCCGGCCGCGTGGTGGGCGACGCCCGCCAGCCATCCTCCGCGCTGACCGAGGAGGCGGTGATTCGCAGCATGGTGGGGGAGATCGAGCTTCGCGGCGACGCCCGCGCCCGCGCGGACGCGGGCGACGAGGTGCTGCGCGTCACGGACCTCGGCGGCCGCCTCGAGGGCGAGCGGACACTCGCCAACGTGAACCTGACGGTGCGCGCCGGCGAGGTGCTCGGCATCGCGGGGGTGGAGGGCGACGGCCAGCGCGAGCTCGCGGCCGCGCTCACGGGCGCCTGGGAGCCGGAGCACGGAACGGTCGAGCTGAACGGCCGCAGGCTCGGGAGCTACTCACCGGCCGAGCGCGCGCGCATGATCGCCGACGTGCCCGATGACCAGCTGCTCGGCACGGTCGCCGAGATCAGCGTCTGGGAGAACATCGGCCTGACGAAGCTCTGCTGGCACACCGCGCCGACTCCCGCGCAGAACGGCCGGCTGCGCAAGCGCTGCCGCGAGCTCGTCGAGGAGTTCGGCATCCGCACCCCGAGCGTGAGCGCGCCCGTCGCGCAGCTCTCGGGCGGCAACCGCCGCCGCGTGGTCCTCGCGCGCGAGCTCTCGAAGGAGCCCGTGCTCGCGGTGCTCGCCTTCGCGACGAAGGGCCTCGACGTGCGCTCGGTGGAGCAGCTGAAGGAATGGACGCGCCGGCTCGCGCAGGACGGCACGGCCGTGGTCTACATCTCCGCGGACCTCGACGAGGTGCTCGCCGTGAGCGACCGCATCGCGGTGCTCGCGCACGGCGAGATCACCGGCGTGCTCGACGCCGAGGAGGCCGACGTCCACAAGATCGGCCGGCTGATGCTGGGCGCCGCGGACACCAAGGGGGCCGCAGCCTGATGTCCACCGCCGCCGCCACCGGCGACGACGTGAGCGTGCCGCGCCGGCGCCCGGGCCTCCCCGACGCCGTCTGGTCGGCGCTCGGCGTCCTCGCCTCGCTCGTCTTCCTCGCGCCGCTCCTGGCGCTCGCCGGGCAGCCGATCTGGCACGGCTACGACCTGCTGTTCTCGGCCTCGTTCGGATCGAGCGCCGATCTCAGCTTCCTGTTCCTGGCGAGCACCCCGCTCGTGCTCGTGGGACTCGGCGTGGCGCTCCCGCTCCGCGCCGGGATGTTCAACCTCGGCGGCGAGGGCCAGCTGCTGGCCGGGGCGGTGATGGCCGTGTGGGTGGCCACCTCGCTGCCGCAGTTCGACTCCTACTTCCTCAGCTTCGTGATCCCGCTCGCCGCCGCCGCGTTCGCGGGTGCGGTCGTTGGCGGCACAGCGGGCGTGCTACGGGCCTGGCGGCGCGTGAGCGAGGTCGTGACCACGCTGATGCTCAGCTTCATCATCCTGCTGGTCGCGCAGTACCTCGTCTCCGGACCGCTTCAGGTGGAGAACGCCGTCTACCCGGCCACCGACATCGTGCCGATCGGCTATCGGCTCGGCGGCGCCGGGCCCGACCAGCTGATCCGCTGGGGCTTCGTGATCGCGGTGATCATCGCGATCGCCGTCTGGCTCCTCACGCAGTTCACCAAGATGGGCTGGCGCCAGCAGCTGATCGGCCTGAACCCGAAGGTGGCGGCGCGGCAGGGCATCAGCGTCGGCCGCGAGGGCACGATCGCGCTGGCGATCGGCGGCGCGCTCGCCGGGCTCGGCGGCGCCGCCGAGCTGCTCGGCAACCAGCTCCGCGTGGGCTACGTCTTCTCGCCGGGCTGGGGCTTCGACGCAATCGTGATCGCGCTCCTCGCGCGCGGCAACGCTCTGGCCGTGATCCCGTTCGCGCTCTACTTCGGCTTCCTGCGAAACGGCGCGCTGGTGCTCCAGCAGGAGCTCCAGGTCTCGCCCGACCTCGTGCTCGCGATGGGCGGCGCGCCGGTCATCCTCGTCGCGGCGATCATCGGGTTCCGCTCCTACAAGCGCTTCGTCGCGGAGCCGGCACCGGAGTAGCCATGGAAACGATCGTCCAGTCCGCCTCCATCGCCGGTGTCCCGCTCCTGCTCGGGGCGCTCGCCGTGCTCGTCGCGAGCCGGGCGGGCGTGCTGAACCTCGCGGTCGAGGGGCTCATGCTGATCGGCGCGTTCGCGGCCGCCGGCGTGGCGGCCACGGCGCTCGGCGGCGGGCTCGGCTTCGCCGCCGCCGTGGTGATCGGAGGGATCGCCGGGCTCGGGCTCGGCTGGGTGATGGTGGTGGCGCGAGCGGACCAGGTGGTCGTGGGCGTGGCCTTCAACATCATGATGCTCGGGCTCACGGGCTACGCGTTCGGGGTGATCACGAGCGACTCACGCGACGCGCTCAACACAGGCCAGCCCACGCGCGCCGCGCTTCCCGGGCTGTCTGACATCCCCGGGATCGGCCCGCTCTTCGACATGCACTGGATCGCCTACCTGGCGTTCGTGCTCGTCCCGATCGTCAGCTGGGTGCTGTTCCGGACCGGCCTAGGCACGCGCCTGCGCGCCTGCGGGGAGTACGCCGAGGGCGCGCGCGCCGTGGGGATCGACGTGATCCGCGTGCGGCTCTACGCCATGGTCGTGAGCGGGATGCTCTCGGCCGCCGCCGGCGCCTTCCTCGTGCTCGGCGACATCGGCCTGTTCCGGCGCAACCTCACCGGCGGACGCGGCTACATCGCGTTCGTGATCGTGATCCTCGCGCGCTACCACCCCGTCGGCGCGCTGCTCGCCGCCGCGGGCTTCGGGCTGGCGCAGGCGCTCACGTTCTACCTTCAGCTCCAGGGGATCGACATCCCCTCGCAGTTCATCCTGGCAACGCCCTACGTGGTCACGTTGCTGGCGATCATCCTCCTCGGCCGGCGCATCGGACAGCCGCCGGCCGAGGAGGGTCGACCGCTCCGGATCACGGCGTAGAGCGCCGCGTCCGGAACTAGCCGCCGAGCTTGCCGGTGGCCTCGTAGTCGGTGCTGATCAGAGGCGCCTTGAAGCTGAGGACCTCTGTGTCCTCGAGGGCCTCGACCTGGTGCTCGATGCCGGACGGGTTGAACGTGGCCTGGCCGGGGCCGACCTCGTACACGTCGCCGCCGGCGGTCACCTTGAGGCGGCCGCTCAGCACGAACGCGAGCTGCTCCTCGGGGTGAGAGTGCGGCTGCGCGCCCTTGCCCTTCTCGAAGCGAAGCCGGATGGCCTCGAAGTGCTCGCTGCGCAGGACCGAGCCCTGACCGTCGGAATAGCCGGCGATCTTGTGCTGGGTCTCGGTCGTGTCGTCGAATGTCACGAGTGGCATTCGTTCTCCTTGTCTGTCGTTAGTCGTTGACGAGCGCGACGGCGCGGACGAAGCCGGCTGAGCCGCGGTAGACCTTGATCGGAAACGCGATCAGCGTGAAGCCGTGGCGCGGGAGCTGGTCGAGGTTGGCCATCTTCTCGATGTGCGCGTAGGGCATCTCGAGCCCGAGCACGTGGCAGGGCCAGAGGTACTTCGGGTCGCGGCCGTTGTCGAGGTAATCCTTGGCCCACTGGCTGCCCGCGCGGTCGAAGCTCCATGAGTCGGTGCCCACGGTCTTGACGCCCTGCTCGAGCACCCACTTGAGCGCCTCGCGGCCGATGTGGCCGCCACGGCCGAGGTACTCCTCGGAGTCCCAGTACTTGTCGTTACCGGTCATCACCAGGAAGATGTCGCCGGGCTTGAGCGTGTAGCCCACTTCCGCGAGCTGCTGCTGCACCTCCTCGGCCGACACCTCGTGGCCCTGGGGGATGTCGCGGATGTCGAGCACGAAGCCGTCACCCATGCAGTTCTCGATGGGCCACTCGTCGATCGTGAGCGGCTCGTTCTCGTCCGGGATCGTGAGCGGCCCGAAGTGGATCTGCGCGTCCATGTGCGTGCCGGCGTGGGTCGTCGCCTCGATCAGGTCGTCGCCGAAGCTGCGGCCCGGGAAGGGCCAGTCCTCGGGATGCACACCGAGGATCTTCTGGTGCTCGAGCGCTCCGCTCTCGTGGTCGAGGTTCGTGACCTTGACCGGAATCAGCGGACTCGGATCGTCCTTCAGCGTGATGGAGAGGTCCACGAGCCTGTAGCCACCGCCACGCGGGTCGGGGCCAGTGCGCGCGGCAGGTTCAGTCGATGCCATTCAAGCGCTCCTCAAAGGGGTCGGATTGGCGTCATGATACTTGATCCACACCGCGACCGCAGCCCCGCATCGAGGGGTCGGAGGGTCACCCGAGGGCTCCGAGGTCACTTGACCGTGTTATGCACGGTCAGATTGCCCCGGACCCCCGCGGCGCGTAACCAGGAGCGAAGGGGTCCGAGGTCACTAACTCCCGCTATGCGGGAGCCAACGACCCCGGACCCCCCTCGCCGACGTCGTTTGTCGGGCCGGGTCGGCTAGCGCCGCAGGCGGCGCAGCAGCAGCAGCGCGACCAGGCCGGCCACGATCGCCGCGCCGTAGCGAGCGGAGCGAGTGCCGGAGACGATCGCGCCCATGTCGAGCGCGTCCGGGACCTCGTCCGCCGGAGGCGCCGAACGGCCGCCTGTCGCCCGGCCGGCGCCGGCCGTCGAGCCCGCTCCGCCGCCCTCGGCCTCGGCGCCGCCCGCCGTCGAGCCC
Organism: Thermoleophilaceae bacterium; assembly: GCA_036009005.1. Classification (GTDB taxonomy): domain Bacteria; phylum Actinomycetota; class Thermoleophilia; order Solirubrobacterales; family Thermoleophilaceae; genus JACVRW01. Next base: position 4,666 of record DASYMP010000215.1, read on the forward strand.
GCCGTGCCGCCCTCAGCCTCGCCGCCGCCGGCACTGAGCCCGCCGCCGCCAAGCCCGCCACCCTCACCGCCGCCGTTGCCGTTCCCGTCCGCCGCACCCGAGCCCGTACCCGCGCCCGCCCCGCCGGCCTCCGCCAGCAGCGATGCCTCGAAGCGGCGCGCGAAGTCGTCGAGCATCGCGCCGGCCACGTCCTGCATGATTCCGCGGCCGAACTGGGCCTGGCGGCCGGTGATGCGCAGGTCGGTCTCGGCGACCACGCGCGTGCGGCCGTCGAGGTCCACGAGCCGATTGACGATCGTCGCGGCGGCGCGGCCCTGGCCGCGGGCCTCGCGCGCCTCCACCTCGATCGCTGCCGAGTGCGACTCCTCGTCGACGTCGCCGAGCCGGGCGGTGCCGCGGTAGCTGACCGTCATCGGGCCGAGCTTGACCTTCATGGAGCCGCTGTAGACTCCCTCCTCGCTCGAGGGCTCTATCTCGGCGCCGGGGAGGAAGCGCGCGACCCGCTCGATGTCGAGCAGGGCCGGCCACACCTCCTCGACCGGTACGGCTACTTCGAACTCGTTTGTCAGCTGCATTGCTGGCTCCCTGGTCGCTCCGGAATGCTCGGGGCCTCGCGGCCTCACACATGTATACTTGATCCATGTCCGAATCGCGCACAGCCGGACCCGCTTCTCCCCTGTGAAGCCGCCCGCCTTCGAGTACGCGCGGCCGGAGTCCGTGTCCGAGGCCCTGGCGCTGCTGGCGAGCGAGGGCGACCGCGCGAAGGTGCTCGCCGGAGGCCAGAGCCTCGTCGCGCTGATGAACCTGCGCCTGGCCGCACCCGAGCTCGTGGTGGACATCGGCCGGCTCGACGAGCTCCGCTACGTGAAGCGGAATGGCTCGCTCAGGATCGGCGCGCTCACGACGCAGCGCACCGTGGAGTACGACGATTCGATCGCGGCCAGCTGCCCGCTGCTCGCCGAGGCCGTCACGCAGATCGCGCACGCCGCGATCCGCAACCGCGGCACCATCGGCGGCTCCATCGCCCACGCGGATCCGGCCGCCGAGCTTCCGCTCGTCATGCTCGCGCTCGGCGGCGAGGCGACGGTGGCATCGGCAGGCGGGACGCGTCAGGTCGCCGCGGACGACTTCTTCCAGGGCTTCCTCGTCACGGCGATCGAGCCGCACGAGCTGCTCACCGAGGTCTCGCTGCCGCTGGCGGGCGCCGACGAGGGCTTCGCGTTCGAGGAGTTCGCGCGCCGCCCGGGCGACTTCGGCCTCGTGACGGTGGCCTGCCGCGTCACGCGCGAGGGCGACGGCGTGGGCTCCGCACGCGTCGTGCTCGGCGGCATGGGCCCCGCGCCCGTGCTGCTCGAGGGGCTCGACGCGCTCGGCGGCGCCTCCGCCGGCGAGGCCGCGGAGGCCGCCGGCGCGTCCGCAGGCGCGCTCGAGGCGGCCGCCGACATCCACGCCTCCACGGCCTATCGCAGCCACCTCGCGCGCGAGCTCACGAAGCGCGCCGTCCGGCGCGCGGCCGGAGGAGGCGCATAGCCATGGCACACACCCAGCGCACGCTCAAGGTGAACGGCACGGAGCGCACCGTCGAGGTCGAGGACCGCAAGCTCCTGCTCGACGTGCTTCGCGAGGAGCTCGGGCTCACGGGGGCGCACGCCGGCTGCGAGCACGGCGTCTGCGGCGCCTGCACGGTGCTGGTGGACGGCCTGCCCGTGCGCTCCTGCCTCATGTTCGCCGGCCAGGCCGAGGGCCACGAGATCGAGACCGTCGAGTCGATGGCCGACGGCCGGGAGCTCCACCCGCTCCAGGAGAGCTTCGTCGAGAACCTCGGCCTTCAGTGCGGCTTCTGCACTCCCGGAATGCTGCTCACGGCGAAGGAGTTCCTCGAACGCAACCCGGAGCCCACCCGCGAGGAGGCCCGCGAGGCCATCTCGGGCAACCTCTGCCGCTGCACGGGCTACACCGGCATCGTCGACTCCGTCATGGCCGCGGCCGAGCGCATGCGGAGCGGCTCGTGAGCCCGCGCGCCGGCGGCTACGTCGGAAAGGGCATCCCGCCGCAGGACGCCGCGCGCTTCACGCGCGGCAACGGGCGCTACCTGGCCGACCTGCCGGTGGCGAACGCCGCGCACGTCGCGTTCGTGCGCAGCAGCGAGGCGCACGCCCGGCTCACGCGCGTGGACGTGGAGGCCGCGCGCCGGCACCCCGACGCGATCGCCGTGCTCACCGGCGAGGACATCGCGCCCTTCCTCGTGAACCGCTACTGGGGCGGCTGGGCTGGCACCTCGGGCGCCGACTACCTGCCACTCGCCATGGACAAGGTCCGCTGGGTGGGCGAGCCCGTGGTCGCCGTTCTCGCGCCGAGCCGCTACCTCGCCGAGGACATCGCCGAGCTCGTCGAGCTGGACTACGAGCCGCTGCCCGCGGTGGTGGACTCCGAGCAGGCGCTCGCCGACGCGAGCGTGCGGCTGTACGACGAGTGGGAGTCGAACGTCTACTTCCACGAGGAGTTCGAGGGCGGCGAGCCCGACAGGGTCTTCGGCGAGGCCGCCGGCACGATCCGGCGCCGCTTCACGACGCAGCGCCAGACCGGCGTGCCGCTCGAGCCGCGCGGCATCGTCGCCACCTGGGACCCAGGCCGCTCGGCGCTCGCGGTTCAGGCGAGCTTCCAGGACGTCTTTCTCGCGCGCGCCGTGATCGCGCGTGTCTTCGACCTTCCTCACCACCGGGTGCGCGTCACGGCGCCCGACGCGGGCGGCGGTTTCGGGATCAAGCTGCCCGTCTACCCCGAGGAGGTCGCCTGCTGCGCGGTCGCGATGGCCCTCGAGGGCCGCTGGAACGTCAAGTGGCTACAGGACCGCCAGGAGGACCTGATCGGCTCGGTGCAGGCGCGCGACCTCGTCGCGGACATCGAGGTGGCCCACGGCGACGACGGCCGCGTGCTCGCGATGAGGGCGAAGCTGATCTCAGACGGCGGCGCCTACGGCATCCCGGCCCGCGGCAACACCACCGAGGGCGCGCTCGGCGCGAAGGAGCTGCCGGGGCCGTACGACATCCCGAACTACTCCTACGTGCTCGACGTCGTGATGACGAACAAGCCGCCGATCCACCCCTACCGCGGCGTGGCGCTTCCGATGACCACCTGCTTCATGGAAACGCTGATGGACGACGTGGCGAAGGCCACCGGCCGCGACCGCTACGAGGTGCGCCGCCTCAACCTCGTCGACGAGTTCCCGCACCAGAGCGTGACCGGCTGGGTGCACGAGCCCGGCAGCTACGTCGCCGCGCTCGACCGAGCGGTCGAGCTGATCGGCTACGAGGACTTCGCCGAGCTCAAGCGGACGATGCGCGAGCAGGGGCGCTACTTCGGCATCGGCCTGTCGAGCGGCTGCGAGATCGTGGCCCCCGGCGCGACCTGGTACGGCGAGCGCGGCGTGCCGATCTCGAGCCAGGAGGGCGCGCAGATCCGCGTCGACCCGAGCGGCAAGGTCCACGCGAGCTTCGGGACGACGCGCCACGGACAGGGCATCGAGACGGTGCTCGCGCAGGTGCTGGCCGACGAGCTCGGCGTGCCGATCGCCGACGTCACGATCGACATGGGCGACACCGACACCGCGCCGCACGGCGGCGGGGCGTGGGGGAGCCGCCAGGCGACGCTCGCGAGCGCGGCGGCGTCGGTCGCGGGCGGCAGGCTGCGCCACAAGATGCTCGAGATAGCGGCGCATCTGCTCGAGGCGAGCGCCGAGGATCTGGAGCTCGCGGACGGCAGCGCTCACGTGCGCGGCGCCCCCGGCTCGGCCGTGACCGTCGAGGACATCGCGAAGAACGCGTACTACACCTCGGCACGCCTACCGCCGGGCATGGAGCCGGCGCTCGAGGAGACGGCTCACTTCGAGCCCCCGCCCGCCACCCACTCGAACGCCGCGCATGCCGCGATCATCGAGATCGACCCGGTCACCGCGCGGATCATCTTCCACCGCTTCGTCATGGTGCAGGACGCCGGGCGCATCCTGAACCCGCTGATCGCCGGCGGACAGCTCTCCGGCGCCGGCGCGCAGGGGATCGGCGGCATAATCCACGAGCACGTCATCTACGACGAGGCGGGCCAGCCGCTCGCCACTACCTTCATGGACTATCTGCTGCCCTCGGCGCTCGACGTGCCGGAGTTCGAAATCGATTACATAGAGACACGCGCGCTGGACAACCCGCTCGGAGTCAAGGGGCTCGGCGAGTCGGGCACCTGCTTCTCGCCCGCGGCGATATCGAGCGCCGTGACCGACGCGCTCGGCGTGGAGGTCAGCCGCTTCGCGCTTGGCCCGAAGGACGTCTACGAACTGCTCGCAGAGGCCGGCATCGCGTAGTCCGGCGAGGTGATCTGGTGATCGCGCAGCGCTTCATCTCCACCGCCGCCGACTGGCTCGGCGAGGGCCGCCGGGTCGTCGCCGCCACGCTCGTCGAGACCGACGGCTCGTCGCCGCTCGAGCTCGGCGCGACGATGCTCGTGGACGACACGGGCCGCATCGACGGCTCGGTCACGGGCGGCTGCGTCGAGGGCGCGCTGGTCGAGGAGGCGGAGGAGGTGCTCGCCGGAGGCGCCGCACGCGTGCGCAGGTACGGCATCTCGGACGCCCAGGCGATGGGCGTGGGACTCACCTGCGGAGGGATCGTGCACGTGCTCGTCCGTGAGCTCGCCGAGCACGAGCTCGCACCGCTCGAGGCGGTGCGCGAGGCGATCGCCGGCGGCCGCCCGGCCGCGCGCGCCACGGTCGTGGACGGTCCGCACGCGGGAGCGACGCTCACGCTCGTGGACGGGGAGGTCGTCGAGCCGCTCGGCGAGAGCGAGCACGTGGACCTCGCGGTCGACCGCGACGCGCGCGGCTGTCTCGCGCACGGGATGACGATGCTCCGCCGCTACGGCTCGGACGGCGAGGTGATGGGGTCGGACCTGCGCGTGTTCATCCACGCGTTCGTGGCACCGCCCGCGATGGTGATCTTCGGTGCGATCGACTTCTCGGCGGCCGTGGCGGCTCTCGCGAAGACGCTCGGCTACCACGTGACGATCTGCGACGCCCGCCAGCGCTTCGCCGAGGGCGCGCGCTTCGCCGTCGCCGACGAGGTGGCGGTGGCATGGCCGGCGCAACACCTGGAGGGCCGCGAGCTGGGGCCGCGCGACGTCGTGCTCGTCTTCACGCACGATCCGAAGTTCGACGAGCAGGCGCTCGCCGCCGCGCTCGAGACGGGCTGCGGCTACATCGGCGCGCTCGGCAGCCGCACCACGCACGAGGACCGCCTGCGCCGCCTCGGGGAGAGTGGGATCCCCGCCTCCGAGCTGTCGCGCATCTCATCGCCGTGCGGGCTCGACATCGGCGCCCGCAGCCCGGAGGAGACGGCCGTCTCGATCATGGCCGAGGTGATCGCCCGCTTCTCGAACCGGCCGGGGCTCCCGCTGGACGAGACGGACGGTCCGATCCACTCGCGCCCCGCCCTCCCACGCGAACTCGCCTGACGAATTTCTCGCCGCCGTCCTGCTCTACCCCCCGGCACGGGGGGCTATCCAGGACGGTGCGGCGCGCGGGGTGGGGCTAGGCGACCGCGCGCTTGTCGCCGTCGGCGCTCTCGGCGGCCTTGGCGCGCACGAAGCCGGCCACCTCGCGGCCCCACGAGGCGAGGTGGGCGCGCACGGCGGCCTCCAGGGCCTCGGGGTCGCGCTTCTCGACGGCGTCGTAGATGTCGTGGTGGAGCTCCTGCGGCGAGCTCTGCGCCTGTAGGAAGTGCACCGAGATCTGGAGGTAGGGAGCGCACTGGAGCGTGAGGCGCTCGATCAGCTCGTCGAGCCTGTGGGCGCCGGCCGGCGCCTCGATGTGGCGGTGGAACTCCTGGTTCAGCTCGGTCCACGCCGACACGTCGCGGGTGGCATCCATCTTCGCGAGCAGCTGCTTGATCTGCGCGACGTCCTGGTCCGTGTAGTTCGGCACCGCCAGCCTCGACGCGAGACCCTGAAGCACGCCGCGCATCTCGTAGACCTCGATGATCTCCTCGTCGCTGAGCTGCACGACGACCGCGCCGCGGTGGGACAGCAGCTCCACAAAGCCCTCGGCCGACAGGCGGCGGAGCGCCTCTCTGACCGGCATGCGGCTCACGCCCAGCTCCTCGGCCAGCGCCTGCTGGTCGATCTTGGTGCCGGCCTCGAGTTCCCCTGAGACGATGCGCTCGCGAAGTTCGTCTACGACGAACGCGTCGAGCGTTCGGTGCTTGATCGGCATCTACTCAGTCTAGGACGATTGGGGGATGGATGTAGTGGATCATGGATCAAGTAGGCTACCGCACGTGGACGGGCTACGCCTCCTCACACCCGGGGAAATAGGCGGCATTTCGCTGCAAAATCGCTTCATTCGCTCCGCGGTCTCGGAGACCATGGCGGACGAGCGGGGCGTGCCGCTTCCGATCTACCGCGATTTCTACGCCCGTCTGGCGGCCGGTGGCTGCGGGCTCCTGTTCACGGGCCACTGCTTCGTCGAGGAGCGCGCCCGCTACTCGCCCGGGATGGCCGGGATGACGAGCGCGGCGCACGCCGAGGGCTTCAAGCCCGTGGTCGAGGCCGTGCATAGCGAGGGAGCGCGCTTCTTCGCGCAGCTCAACCACGCCGGCAGCCAGTCGCGCGTGGGCGACCTCGAGCCGATCGCGCCGTCGGTCGTCGCGAACTCGCAGACGGGCCGCACGCCGGTCGAGGCCACCCGCCACGACATCGAGATCGTGATCGAGGCCTATCGCCGGGCGGCCGGGCACGCGCGTGCGGCGGGGTTCGACGGCGTGCACATCCACGCCGGCCACGGCTACCTGCTCTCGTCGTTCCTGTCGCCCCATACGAACCACCGCACGGACGAGTGGGGCGGCTCGCTCGAGAACCGCCAGCGGCTGCTGCGCAGCGTGGTCCACGCCGTGCGCGACGGCGCCCACGGGCTGCCCGTCACCGTGAAGCTCGGCATGCGCGACTTCGTGAACGGCGGGCTCACGCTCACGGACGCGATCGACACCGCCCAGGCGATCGAGCGCGACGGCGTCGCCGCGATCGAGGTGTCCGCGGGCATCACCTCGCCGCGCATCGAGACGGTCCAGCAGTACACGGGCGTCACGCGCCGGCGCGCCGCCGAGGACAAGCTCGTCCACCGGCTCCTCAGCCGCACCCCGCCGCAGGGCTACTTCGTGCCGGAGGCGCGCGCGCTGCGCCCGCGGGTCTCGTGTCCGGTGATCATCTGCGGCGGGCTGCGGACGATCGAGTACATGGAGACCGTGCTGCGCGAAGAGGTGGCGGATTTCGTGTCGCTCGGCCGCCCGCTGATCCGCGAGCCAGAGCTCGTGAAGACGGTGGAACAGGGCCGCCGCGGCCTTGTGGACTGCGTCTCCTGCAACATCTGCCTGATGCACGAGGGCACGCACCCGCTGCGCTGCTGGCGGGAGAGCAACCGGCTACTTGCCGAGCACGCCTTCCACCGGCTGTCCGGCCGGCTGCTCTACAAGTAGCTCGTCGCGCCGGCCGTCGAGGCTCAGCGCCATCACCGAGGCGATGATCATGACGCCGCCGGCGATCTGGCCCGCGGCCAGCGGCTCGTCGATCAGCGCCCAGGCGAGCAGCGCGGCCACGAGCGGCTCTAGCGTGGCGAGGAAGGACGCGAGCGACGCGCCGATCCGCTTGACCGCGGTGTAGAAGATCCAGAACGGCACGACCGTGCCGAGCACCGCGTAGGTGAACCCGGACAGCCATGCCTCGGTACTCGCCGGTGGCAGCGGCAGGACGCCGGAGAGCC
>DASYMP010000216.1:0-5802 GCA_036009005.1 Thermoleophilaceae bacterium
CCTGCGCGCCCGCGGGATCGACGCGCGCATGCACATCGCCGGGCCGGTCGACCGCATCTACCCCGAGCATGCCGGCGAGCTCCAGGAGCTCGTGGGCCGTCTGGGGCTCGAGGACGTCGCGCGAATCGGCTGGGTCGACGATCTCGACGACCACTACCGCCACGGACGCGTGTTCGCGATGGCGTCGCCGCCGAAGCGCGGCGGCAAGCCGAGCGAGGGCGCGCCGACCGTGCTCATGGAGGCCATGTCGCACGGGCGGCCGGTGCTCGGCCCGCGCCAGGCGGGCATCGCGGAGGTGATCGGCCCCGACGCGGGGGTGCTCGTTGACGATCTCACCCCGGAGGGCTTCGCCGACGCTCTGGCGCCCTTCCTCGAGGATCTCGAGCTGGCCGCGGAGACGGGCCGCCGCGGCCGCGAGAGGGCGGAGCGCATCTTCAGCATGGAGCGCACGGTCGAGCAGCTCACGGGACTCTGGGCGGAGCTGGCGGCGCGCGGCAGAGCGGGCGCGGCGTGAGGACGCCGATCGTCCTGGCCTACCACGGCATCGGCGAGTTGCCGGCGCCGCTCGACCCGAGCGGCATGATGGTGCCCGCCGCTGCCTTCCGGCGACACGTCGCGCTGCTGCGCGGGCGCGGCTACGAGTTCGTGACCCAGGCCGAGCTCGCGCGGCGGCTGTCATCCGGGGATGGGGTAGAGAGCACCTGCTCGGTCACCTTCGACGACGGCCTCGAGAACAACCTGACGGTGGTCGCCGGCCTCTTGGACGAGCTCGGGGTGCCGGGCACCTTCTACGTGTGCCCGGGGTTGCTCGGCGAGCCCTACCCGTTCACCCTGCCGGAGGCGGGGATGCGCTTCCTCACGGAGGAGGAGCTGCTCCGGCTCGCGGCACAGCCGCACGTCGAGATCGGGTCGCACACCGCTAGGCACACCGAGCTGGACGACGCGGACGCGGACGAGGCCCACGCGGAGATGGACGGCTCGAAGCGGGCGCTCGAGGGGCTGCTCCAGACGCCCGTGGTGTCGTTCGCCTACCCGAGCTGCGGGTATTCGCCGGCCTGCCCGGCCGCCGCGGAGCGGGCGGGCTACACGAGCGCCGTGACGTGTGGAGCACTCGGTGGGCTCACGCCCTACGAGCTTCGGCGCGTGAGCCCCAATCCGGTCGAGGGAAGGCTCGTCTACGAGCTGCGGCTGCGCGGGCTCTTCCATGCGCTTCGCGACACGCCGCCGGCGCGCCTCGTCCGCCGCGCCGTGCGTGGGCGTCGTTACGGCTGAGCCGGACAGCCCGTCACGGCGAACAGGTAGATCTGGAACTCCTCTCGCCGCGTGACGGTGCACTCGCGGCGCGCCCAGCGCAGGCCCCTGCTGTTCGGCACGTCTCCCTGGAGCGCCTCGACGTACTCGGCGAGCACGACGATCAGGCGCCGGTCCCCGCGTGCCAGCCTGGCGATCGTCGCGCGCGTGGGCGGGCCGACGGTTCCGCCATAGCCGCCCGGGTCGTCGTAGGGCAGCACTCCGCGCGGCATCGGCCGGTCGCCCCACTCGTGGACCACCAGGTCGCCGTCCGGAGCGCGGTAGCGGTCGTCGTAGTAGCCGAGCACGGGCAGCACGGCTGCGATGTCGAGGATGAGCGGGTCGCCCGGCCGGCGCTGTTCGTCTATCCACGCCATCGCGGGTCGCCAGGTCTCGGATACCTGCCTGGTCGTCTGCCACACCGACGCGCCGGCCAGGAGTGTCAGCAGCACGACGAAGGCGCCGAGCGCTGCGCGGCGCGGCATCCGGTCGAGCGCGGCCGCCGTGCCGAGGAGGACGCCGGGCAGGCAGCCGATGAAGTAGGGCGAGCGGAAGACCGGCGCGATCACGGCTATGAGGATCACCCCCGGGAGCAGCGCCCACACGGCTATCACCGCGAGCTCGCGCGGCGCCTGCTGGCGACCCCGGCGCACCTCCAGCGCGAGCCACCCGACGACCGCGGCGATGACCGCCACGATCCCCGCCGTCACGAGCTTGAGGTTGGAGAAGCCGGTGGCCAGCTCGACCACCGCGATGCCGACCGACCGGGGCGTGGCCCGCTCGAGCCAGTACAGCGGGTCACGCTGGAGCCGCTCGACGACGAGCATCGTGGCCAGCGGCGCGAGCGCGAGCGCGAGGGCGATCAGCGAGCGCGCCCAGCGGCGAACGCCGCAGGGGTATCCGAGCGAGAGCAGCAGCTGCGCCGGAAGCAGAACCAGGCAGGCGAACGCGTTCGAGTAGGCAGCGGCCGCCATCACCGCCACGTAGGCCGCCCAGCGCCAGCCCCCACCGTGCCGAAGCGCGGCGACGAGGAGCGGGAAGCTGAGGATCGAGAAGAGGATCACGAACGCGAACGGGCGCGCCAGCTGCGAGTACCAGATCGCGGTGGGGCTCACAGCCAGGAGCGCGGCCGCCACCAGCCCCGCGCGCTCGTTCACGAGCGTGCGGCCCGCCCACCAGAGGGCCGGCACGGATGCGACCCCGGCGAGCGCGGCGGGCGCCCGCAGCATCGCCTCGCTCTCCGAGATGTGCACGAGCGGCCAGAGGACGAGTGAGTACAACATGCCGTTCGCCTCGTGGCTGAACAGCTCGAGCATGTCGAGGAACGGCCGCTGCGCGAGGGCGAGCGAATAGGGCTCGTCGCCCCCGTTCAGGCTCTTGTAATCGATGTGGACGATCCTGGTCGCAAGCGCCAGGAGGGTTAGCGCCGCGACCCGCATATCGGCCGGGACTATAGATTCGCCACGTGTCCTTCCGGGTGTGCCTGGCCGATCTTCCCGCGAGTACGCCTCCCTACGACCACGCGCTCGCCTCGGCGCTGGGGCGCGCGGGCGCCGATGTCGAGCTGCTCACGGGACAGCCGCCGGACGGCCGCCCCGCCTCCGGTGGCGGCGACTATCGCGCCGTCGAGTTCTTCGCGGGTCCGGCACGCGGCCGGGCCGGCCGCGTGCTGAAGCTCGCGCGGACCCCCCTCGACATGCTGCGGCTGGGCCGCCGGGCGCGAGCGGCCGACGTGGTCCACTACCAGTGGCTCGGAATGGAGGAGCTCACCTCGCGCATGCTGCCGCGCAAGCGGCCGCGTGTGTTCACGGCGCACGACGTCGTGCCGCGCGATCCGCGGCCTGGGCATGCGGCCGCGTTTCGCCGGATCGCCGTGTCCATGGACGCGGTGGTGGTGCACTCCCAGAACGGGGCGGAGCGGCTGAGGTCGGAGTTCGGCGTGCCGGCCGAGCGCATCCACGTGATCCCGCATGGCGCCTTCGACCATCTGACGCGCCCCCCGGACGAGCGCCCGCTGCCGCCCGAGCTCGCCTCCGTCCGGCAGCCCGTGATCCTGTTCTTCGGCTTCGTCAACCCGTACAAGGGCCTCGACGTCCTGCTGCGGGCGTTCGCGCGCGTGAGCGGCGCGGAGCTGTGGATAGCGGGCGTACCGCGCATGGACATGACCGAGCTCCACGCGCTCGCCGACGCGGCGCCCGGCACGGTTCGCTTCGTCTCCCGTTTCATCGACGACGCCGAGCTGCCGGGGTTCTTCAGGCGCGCGGACATGGTGGTGCTCCCGTACCGCGAGATCGACCAGTCGGGCGTGCTGAACACGGCGCTCGCTTTCGGGCGGCCGCTTGTGGTCTCCAGGGTCGGCGGTCTGCCTGAGCTGGCCGATCTGCACGACGCGGCCGTCGCGGTACCGCCGGGCGACGACGTCGCCCTGGCCGCCGCGATCTCGAGGCTGATCGCCGATCCCGCCGAGCGCGAGCGCCTCGGCGCGGCCGCCGCGCGCGTCGGCCGCGAGGAGCACTCGTGGGATGCGATCGCGGCGCGCCACCTCGAGCTCTATCGGCAGCTGCTGGACGCGCAAGGCAGGGCCGCTGGCGAGTAGTCTGCGCGGAGTGTCCGCCGCAGGTACCCGGGAGCTCATCGCACAGGCGGTCGACCGGTTTCTCGCGGACGTGCCGGCCCTGAAATCGCTGAAGCTGGTGGTGAGGCTCGAGCTCCGCACCCACGGCGGTGACACACCGATCTGGAGAGTCGAGGTACCCGGTCCGGCGATCGCGAAGGACCCGGCCGGAGACGCACGGCTCGATATCTCGGTGTCGCGCTCGCACTTCAACGAGCTCGCGGCCGAAGGGCAGCTTCACCACTGGATCGACGCCTATGAGCACGGGCACGTGAGGGTCACCGGCGACGCCGCCGTGACCCAGCTGCTCGGCAACGTGATCGTCCGCCGCCAGAGCGCCGACCGTTCCAGGCGCGGATGACCACCGACCCGCCTGCCCGCTTCAGCCGCGAGTCGCACGCCGCGGACGCGCTTGCCACCGAGCGCGACCAGCTCCTCACTCGTCTCCATGAGGAGCAGGCGGCATTCGACGAGGCCGAGGCGGAGCTGTTGCGGCGGGCCGGCCGGATCAAGGCGCTGCAGCAGGAGCTGAGCATCGCCTGGCACCGGGTCGAGCTGCTCCAGGAGCAGCTCGAATACGAGCGGCTGCCGCGCCGCCGGCGCCTGTTCCTGCGCCGGCCGCCGTTCGACCCGGGCGCCTAGGCGGGCGAGAAGATCATCTGTGTGCAGGTGAAGAAGGCGGCGTTCCTGCCGTCCTTCTGGATTCGTACCTCCCACACCTGAGTCCGGCGGCCGACATGGAGTGGGTGACCGGTTGCCGTGAGGACGTCGCCGGTCCGCCCCGCCGCGAACACGTTGGCCTTCAACTCGGCGGTGGTGAAATCGGCACCGGGTCCCAGCTGCCGGAACGTGCCCCAGGCCGCCACGGTGTCGGCGAACGCGACCCAAACGCCCCCGTGCACATAGCCGCCGGGGTGGAGGTGTCGCCCGTCGACCACGAGCCGGCCCTCCACCTCCTCGTCGTCGATCCGGATCACCTCGATCCCGAGCTTGCCCGGGAAGCTCCCGGCGATGACCTCGCGGAACAGCTCGGGGGTGATCGCGGGGTTCGTCAGGCGGCCTTCTCCAGCAGCGCCCCGCCGTCGTAGAGCTTGATGACCTTGACTGTTCCAGGCGGCGCGGCATCCAGGCAGAGCCCGCAGAGGACGCACTCGTCGAGGTTCTCCTCCACGATCCGCACGCCGTCCTCGCCGGCCGCGTAGATGTCCACGGGGCACGCCTCCTCGAGCTTCTTCGCCAGCTCGCGGTCGCCGCTGACCGAGTCGTCGACCTCGACGCCGATGAAGACGCTGTCGCTCCTCATGCCGTGACCCCGATCCGCTCCCTCACGAGGCCCGGGATCTCCGCGATCTCCTCGGCCACCACGATTCCGGCCGCGGCGAGGCGCTCGATCTTCTCGGCCGCGGTGTCCTCCTTGCCCTCGACGATCGTGCCGGCGTGGCCGAAGCTCATCCCCGGCATCTCGTCCATGAAGCGACCCGCCATGAACGCGACGATCGGGAGCTTCCGCGTGGAATCCTCGGTCACGTAGCGGGCCAGCTCCGCCTCCATGCGCCCGCCGGGCTCGGTGTAGATCACGATCGCCTCGGTCTGCTCGTCGGCGTCGAACAGCGGCATCAGCTCGGCGTAGGAGGAGCCGATGATCGCGTCGCCGCCGATCGAGACGGCCGTGGACTGGCCGAGTCCCGCGGCGGTGAGCGTCGAGGACATCTCGGTGGTCATGCCGCCGGAACGCGAGATCACGCCCACCGGACCCCGCGAGTAGGCCTTCGCGGCGTCCTTCGCGGGGCCGCCGATGCCGCCCATCTTGATCACGTCCGGCACGATGATCCCGAGGCAGTTCGGGCCGATGATGCGCGAGCCGCGCATGGCGGCCGCCTCGATCATCTGGGCCACGT
>DASYMP010000217.1:0-13769 GCA_036009005.1 Thermoleophilaceae bacterium
CGCGGGCGGGTAGCCGATGCGGGCGTCGTCGGCGATCAGGAGCTGGTCGGAGCACAGCGCGAGGTCGGTGCCGCCGGCCACGCAGAACCCATGCACCTTGCAGACCACCGGCTTGTCGGAATGAAACAGGCTCATGAAGCCGCGCAGGTTGCGGCTCATCATCTGCCAGTCCACGACAGGGTCCCAGGGCGCGCTCGGGTCGTGGTTCGGTGCCTGGCTCTCGGCGTAGTCGACGAGGTCGTAGCCGCCGCAGAAGCCCTTGCCGTTCCCGGCGAGCGCGATCACGTGGACCGACGGATCGAGGTTCGCCCGCTCGACGCAGTCCGCGAGCTCGCGCGGCATCTCGAGCGTGATCGCGTTCGCCCGCTCGGGACGGTCGAGCGTGATGCGCGCGACACGGCCGGTGACCTCGTACGTGAGCGTGTTCAAACGGGGAGCGCGCGGTCCAGGATCGCCGCGGTGTCCACGGACGGCGGGAGCATGCCGTACGCGCGGCCGACCCCCTCGAGCCGCGAGGCGCAGAACGCGTCCGCCACGGCGGCCGGGGCGTTGCGCACCAGCAGGCTGGCCTGTAGCGCCACGGCGAGGTCCGACACCACCCGTCGCGCCTCGAACTCCGGATCCTGCGGCTCCGAGTCGCGGATGCGGTCGAGGTGGGCGTCGAGCGTCGCGTTGGAGCCGCGCCCGAGCTCGCACTCCGCGAGGAAGGCGGGCAGGGCGTCGGGCTCGCGGACGAGCGCGCGCAGCACGTCGAGCGCCGACACGTTCCCGGAGCCCTCCCAGATCGAGTTGAGCGGGGAATCGCGGAGCAGCCGCGGCATGCCGGACTCCTCCACGTAGCCGTTGCCGCCGAGGCACTCGAGCGCCTCGCTCGCGTGGCCCGGCGCGCGCTTGCAGACGTGGTGCTTCATCACGGCCGTGGCGATGCGGCGGAACGCCTCGTCGCCCTCGTCGTACGCGCGCGCCACGCGCATGGTCACGGCGGTGGCGGCCTCGGACTCGATCGCGAGGTCGGCGAGCACGTTCTGCATGAGCGGCTGCTCGGACAGCAGCTTGCCGAAAGCGCTGCGATGGCGCGCGTGGTGCACGGCCTGGGCAAGACCCCAGCGCATGCCCGCCGACGACCCGATCAGGCAGTCGAGGCGCGTGTGGTTGACCATGCGGATGATGGTCCGCACGCCGCGGCCCTCCTCGCCGATCAGCTGGCCGCGCACGCCGTGGAACTCGACCTCGCTCGACGGCAGCGAGCGCGTGCCGAGCTTGTCCTTCAGCCGCTGGATGCGGAAGCCGGGGTCGCGGCCCTCGATCAGGAAGCACGACAGGCCGGCGGGCGTCTGAGCGAGCGTCAGGAAGAGGTCGCAGGGCGGGTACGAGCAAAACCACTTGTGGCCGGTGATCTCCCAGGCGCCGCCGTTCGGCACCGCGCGCGTGGTGTTCGCGCGCACGTCCGAGCCGCCCTGCTTCTCGGTCATCGCCATGCCCACGAGCGCGCCGTCGTCGTAGCTCGCGCGGGTCACGCGCGGCTCCCACTCGGCGGCGAGATCGGGCTCCTCGCGGAGCGCCGGGATGGACGAATAGGTCATCGAAACCGGGCACATCACGCCAGAATTGACCTGGCCCCACACGAAGAAGAGGCCCGCGCGAACCACGTGGCCGCCCGGCTGGGGGTCCCTCCACGGCAGCGAGTGGATCTCGCGCTCGATCGCCTGGCGCAGGCACCAGTGCCAGGACGGGTCGAGCTCCACCTCGTCCACGCGGTTGCCGTAGCGGTCGTGCGTGCGCAGGATCGGCTCGTTCCGTTCCGCGCGCTCGGAGTGGGCCAGCGCCTCCGGAGAGCCCGCCAGCTCGCCCGTGTCGCGGAGCCTGTCAACCCCCCAACCGCCGCCCTCGCGCTCGAGCGCCTCGCGCAGCGGGACGTCCGCCTCGAACACGTTGTATGGCGCTAGCGGTGGGGCTTGGTTCTCGACGGCGTGCGTGCCGCCGGTCTGCGAGATCTCCACAGTGGACGCGGAGCCTACCGGCCCGACCCCGCAACCTGACGTAGGATGACGAGTTCCATGCGCATGCATCGTTTTATCCCACTGGCCCTGTTGATCCTGCTGCTCGTCGTCCCGAGCGCACACGCCGCGCGCGGCTTCTCGTACGGCGTCACAGCCGGCGACGTGACCGCGTCGAGCGCCGTGCTCTGGGCGAAGGCGAAGAAGAGCGGGCAATACACGCTCGAGGTGGCGCGCAACAAGCGCTTCACGAAGGGCGCCAAGATCGTTCGCGTGCGCGCGAGGAAGGCGCACGACAACACCGTGCAGGCGCGCGTCAAGCGCCTGTCCGGCGGCAAGCGTTACTACTTCCGCTTCTTCCGGACGGGAGCGCGCAGTGACCGTGGCACGTTCGTGACCGCGCCGAAGCGCTCGCAGAGCAAGACGATCGAGTTCGCGTGGACCGGCGACCAGGACTTCAACAAGAAGCCCGGCGACACGAAGCCGTACTGGAACAGCGGCGACGTGCTGACCCGGATGAAGGCCGAGAAGAACGCCTTCAACGTGATGCTCGGCGACACGATCTACTCGGACAGCGAGGTCCCCGGACGGCTGAACCCGATCGCGACGACGGTCAAGAGCAAGTGGGCGAAGTACAAGGTCAACCTCGGGATGAAGCCTCTGCGCGCGCTGCGCGGCTCTACCGGCTACTACTCGCACTGGGACGACCATGAGTTCGTCAACGACTTCTCGCCCGCCGAGAACTCCTTCGACAACGGCGTGAACGTGAACGGCCGCACGCTCTACAAGCGCGGCGTGCAGGCGTTCCGCGACTACGCGCCGGTCACGTGGTCGAAGAGCAACGGGCTCTACCGCACGGCTCGCTGGGGCAAGAACCTGGAGCTGTTCTTCCTCGACGAGCGTTCGTTCCGGAGCGCGAACGCCGACGCGAACCACGTCTGTGACAACCCGCAGACGGGGCAGCCCGACCTGGCCCCGACCGCTCCGACGACGCACCGCACGCTCTTCTCCGCGGTGACGCCGTCGCTGTCGGCGCCGGTGTCGCAGGCGTGCCTCGACACGATCCGGAGCCCCAACCGCACCTACCTCGGGGCGCGCCAGCTGAAGCGCTTCCTGGCCGCGATCAAGAAGTCGGACGCTCGCTTCAAGGTGATCATGAACGAGCTGCCGATCCAGCAGTACTACGTGCTGCCCTACGACCGCTGGGAGGGCTTCGAGGCGGAGCGCCAGCACGTCCTGACGGAGCTCCAGAGCGTCACGAACGTGGTCTTCCTGACCACCGACGTGCACGCGACGCTGATCAACGACGCCCGCTTCAAGACACTCGAGCCGGGCGGCCCGCAGAACAGCGGGATCATGGACGTGACCGTCGGTCCCTCGGCGACGGCGAACTTCGCGCTGGAGATCGACCAGGCCGCCGGGCAGGCCGGGGCAGGCAATCTCGTCGACGCCGGGTTCCTCACCCCGCCGCCGCCGAGCGGCGTCGGGATGTACTGCTCGGTGCTGGACAAGTTCAGCTACGGACAGGTGAAGGTCACCTCGACGCAGCTCGTGATCACACCGAAGGACGCGAGCGGGCAGCCGCTGGCCGACAACGGCCACCCCTGCACGGTCACGCTCGACTACAAGAGCTAGGAACTAGCCAGCAGCGGCTCGAGCACTCGGTCGACCTCACCGGCGGTACGCCGCCAGGTGAGGCCGGCCGCGCGCTCGCGCCCGGCTTTCGTGAGGCGCTCTCGCTCGGGTCCCAGCGCGCGCAGCAGCGCATCCGCGAACGACTCGGCATCGAGGGGGTCTGCCAGGAGCGCCGCACCTGCGCATGCCTCGGGCAGGGCCGCGCGGTCGGCGGCCACCACGGGCGTTCCGGCCGCCATCGCCTCGATGCATGGGAGGCCGAAGCCCTCGTAGAGGGATGGCATGGCGAATGCGGCGGCGCCGGCGTAGAGGGCCGGGAGGTCCGCGTCGGCGATGTAGCCGAGGCGGCGTGCCACGCCCTCCGCGCCACCCTTCAGGTACGGCCGCGTCGAGCCCGCGATTACCACTTCGATTCCTTCGGTTGCGAGCTTTGGAACTACCGCATCGAGGAGGGTCAGGTTCTTGCGTGGGCTGTCCGTGCCCAGGGCGAGCACGTAGGGCTTCGTCAGGCCGAGCCTTCGGAGCGTCGGCGCCGGGTCGGACGGGGCACTGAAGGAGGCGTCCACGCCGGGGGCTATCACCGCGATCCGCTCCTCCGGGACGCCCAATCGCTCGGCGAGCTCCGCGCGGACGAACTCCGACGGCACGATCACCAGCCGCGCCCCGCGCGCCACCCTCGGAACGACAGTCCTGTGTAGGTGTCGATATACGACACCCATCCAGGATTGTTGGTGGAAGGGGGCGGCGTCATGGATGACGACGACGTTCTTCCTCGATGCCAGGGGAGCCAGGTTCGCGGGCGAGAGCAGCAGCTCCGACCCACGTGCGAGGAGCGGAAGCGCCGCCTGCTCCCAGGCCTGGCCGGCCTTGTGGGCGAGCGCTGCTGGGGGTTTGATCGTCCTGTAGCGGCCGGGGTGGAGCTCGGGGAGGAGCGTTGCGAGCTCGCGCGCCCAGCGCTCGACGCCGCCGATCTCGCGCCGCGCGGCGGCGCGGGCGTTGATCGCGACAGGCGCCGCGGTCAGGAGGTGCGCCGGCGCAGGGTGGTGCCGCCGGCGAAGAGGAGTGCGCCGCTGGCGGCGAGGATGAGGACGGGGAGGCCGGTGCGGGGCAGCGTCGCGGCGGAGCTGGCCGCGGGCGCGGCCTCGCTGGCTGTCTCGCCGCCGGTCTGCGCCGGAGTGGTCGGAGCCGAACCCTGGTCGCCGCCGCTGTCTGAGCCGTTCCCTGAGTTGCCGTTGCCGCCCTGCGAGTTGCCGAACGGGTCGTTGTACTGCTCGTCGCCCGCGTTCTGGGCGAGAGCGGCGGACGGGAGGGCGAGCAGGCACAGGGTCGCGAGCAGGGTCACAAGTCGACGCATGGCGGCGAAGCCTAGCGGCGAACGCCGTCACGCATAGACTGAACCGGAGTGAGCGTCCGAACGGCACGGAGAGCCCCGCGCACGGCACTGATCCACGACTTCCTTGTGAGTGTTCGCGGCGCCGACCGGGTCTTTCTCGAGATCTGCGACCTGTGGCCGGACGCGGACGTGTTCACGCCCGTCTACGACGAGCGCGGCACGGAGGGACGGTTCGCGCACCGCAACATCCACACCTCCTTCCTCCAGAAGCTCCACCCGAACGCGCGCAACTTCCGGGCCTTCCTGCCGCTCTATCCGGCGGCGATCGAGTCATTCGACCTGTCCGGGTACGACCTCGTGATCTCGAGCTCCAGCGCCTGGGCGCACGCCGTGATCTGCGACGAGCGCGCCGTGCACGTGTCGTACTGCCACAACCCGTTCCGGTACGCATGGAACGAGCGCCACCGCACGCTGGCCGAGCGCTCCAACCCGCTCACGCGCGCGGCGCTCAGCCGCCTGTTCCGGCGCTGGCGCGAATGGGACTGGATCGCGGCGCAGCGCGTCGACAGCTACGTGACCAACTCGCGCACGACCCAGGCGCGCATCAAGGCGTACTTCGGCCGTGACTCGCAGATCGTCTACCCGCCGGTGGCCACGCAGCGCTTCCAGCCGCGGCCGGTGGGCGACCACTACCTCGTGCTCTCGGAGCTCGTCTCGCACAAGCAGATCGACGTGGCGATCGAGGCCTTCAACCGCCTGGAGCTGCCGCTCGTGATCACCGGTGGCGGGCCCGACAAGCGCCGCCTGCGCAGCCTCGCCGGCCCCACGATCCGCTTCGCGGGCCGCGTGAACGACGACGAGGCCGCGCGCCTCCTCGCGAGCTCGCGCGCGCTCGTCGTGACCACAGGCGAGGAGTTCGGAATCGCCGCCGTGGAGGCCCAGGCGGCCGGCCGCCCCGTGATCGCCCGTGCGGCGGGCGGCCTGCTCGAGAACGTGATCGACGGCGTGACCGGCTTCCTGTGGGAGGGCGGTCCCGAGGACCTGGAGGACGCGGTGCGCCGCTTCGACGCCGAGGCGGTCGACTCCGAGGCCTGCATCGAGAACGCGCGGCGCTTCGATTCGGTGGTCTTCCGCGAGTCATTTCCGCGCGTTGTGGACGCCGCTCTCAACCAGGGCCCCACCGATCGCCAGGACACCTGGCCGCGCATCCCGCGGCGGCCCACGCCCAGCCGCCGCCCCGCATGGCGCGCAGGCCGCTTCGGTTCCGCCTAGAGTCCTCGGCCGCCCATGCCAGAGCTCTCGATCCTCATGCCTGTGTACAACGAGCGCGCCACCGTCGAGGAGGCGATCGAGCGCGCTCTCGCCGCGGAGCTGCCCGTGGAGTCGCGCCAGCTCGTCGTCGTGGACGACGGCTCGACCGACGGCACGCGCGAGCTGCTGCGCGGCCGCGACTGGCCCGCGGAGGTGGACATCCACTTCCGCGACAGCAACGGCGGCAAGGGCGCCGCGGTGCGCACGGCGATCGACAACGCCACCGGCCGCTGGGCGGCGATCCTCGACGCCGACCTCGAATACGACGCGAGCGACATCGGCCGGCTGCTCGAGCCGCTCCAGTCAGGCGAGGCGGAGGTGGTCTTCGGAGTGCGCGGCTTCGACTCGCGCTCGGCCTTCAGCTTCTGGTACGTCGTCGGCAACAAGACCGTGACGATGGTCGCCAACGTGATCTTCAACTCGTGGCTGGCGGACATCATGACCTGCCACAAGGCGATGGCCACGGACGTGTGGCGCTCGCTCGACCTGAAGGCGCGCGGCTTCGAGCTCGAGGGCGAGATCACGGCACGCGTGCTCGCGAGCGGGCGGCGCGTCTACGAGGTGCCGATCACCTACCGGGCGCGCGGGCGCGAGGAGGGCAAGAAGCTCACCGCCGTCGATGCCCTCCGGGTGATGTCGACGCTCCTGAAGCACCGGCTCGGTAGGTAGCGATGGCCGCGCGGCTCGCGCTCGGCGTGCTCGCGATCGTGGTGCTCGCCTGGCTCGGCCTCGGGCTCCGCAATGCGCGGCTGGAGGCCGACGGCGCTCGCCTGATCGGCAGCTCGCCCGCCACGGCGCCGCCGCAGCGGCTTGCCGAGGCCCGCGACGACTACCGGCGTGCGAACAAGCTGAACGTGGACAGCGGCCCGGATATCCGCGTGGCGGGCCTCGCGAACTTCACCGGCCATCCGCGTGAGGCGCTCGCGGTGCTGCGCGGCGTCGTGCGGCGCGAGCCGGAGAACTTCGACGCCTGGCTCCTGATGGCAAGCGTGGCGGCGAAGGTGGATCGGCCGCTCGCGGCCCGTGCGCACGCGCGCGCGGTCGAGCTCAACCCGCTCCAGTTCCGCCGTCGGGGATGACGGGCGCCGGCTCCCGGATGGCCTCACCGGGCCGGCCGGGCGGCCGCCTGCCCACGAGCCGCTTGAGGCTCAGCGCCGGGCGCTCCACGCCGTAGTAGCTCACGGCGGCCACCAGCGAGCTCACCGCAACCGCAGCGAGGAACCAGATGTAGCGGTGGGTGGCGTTCGCGATGTCGTGGAAGCCCCAGCGCGTGAGCTGCTCGTAGACGGCCGAGTGCCACAGGTAGATGCCGTACGAGACGACTCCGAGCCACAGGAGCACGCGGTTCGCGAGCACGCGCCGCACGAGGCCGTGCTCGGGCTCGCCGAAGAAGGCGGGCAGCAGCAGTCCGATGGCCACCACGGCGAACAGGTAGTGGCGCAGGAAGAACTCCGAGCGGTCGATGTGCTCGCCGAACACTCCGTTCAGCCCGATCAGCAGGGACACCGCGACGAACGCCGCGAACGCCACGGCCCACGAGATCCCGGGGCGGCGGTCGAGCAACCGGAGCGCGCGCGGCTGCTCGTCGCGGCTGCTCCACCAGACGCTCCCCACGGCGAGCGCCATCCCGATCGCGAACTGGTCGAGGAACTGGGGCAGCGAGAGCATGTACGGGCCTAGCGACGAGTCGTCCAGCGCGTGCTTCTGCACGAGCACGACCTTGTAGACGAAGCTGGCGGCGGCGAGGCCGGCGAGCGCGATCAGCTCCCACCGGATCAACTCGCGCGGGCTGCGGCCGGGGAGCCTCCGCATCGCGAGCGCCCAGATCGGCAGCATCACGTAGAAGGCCACCTCGACGCAGAGGGTCCACGCCTGCGGGATCCCACCGAGCCCGGTCTGCGGGTCGTAGACCTGGCCGAAGCAGTAGTAGGTGAAAAAACCGCTGACGGAGAAGATCTCCGAGTGGTCGAGCTGGACGAGGGCGATCACGGTGAGCGCGACCCAGTAGGCGGGCACGATCCGCAGGAAGCGCCGCCAGGCGTAGGCGCCGGCCGACGGCGAGCCCTCGCCCGCGAAGCGGGCGCGAACGAAGGGGCGGTACAGCAGGAAGCCCGAGATCAGGAAGAAGATCGTCACGCCCACGTCCAGGCGCGTCACGAACCTGCGGACGAACTCGTCGTCGTAGATCCCCGCAGGGAAGGCCGCGTGGGCTCCCACCACCGACAACGCCGCGATCGCTCGGAGCGAGTCGACCAGCGGGAAGCGCATGTCGCGGACGTTCACGCGGGGGCAGCGTAGCGGTCGGTCCGCTCCGCCAAGGCGAGCAGCCGGGCGGCGCAGGCGAGCGCCAGAAGCGTCACGGCCGGCATCTCCCAATGCCAGTCGAGCCCGGTGTTCAGCGCCCACGCGACCACCACGGCCGTGGGCCCCACCGCCTCGGCGTGCGCGCGCCTGAGCGCCGTCGCCGCGGCGAGCGCGATGCCGCCCAGGAACAGCGCGAGAGCGGCGAGCCCGAGCACGCCGAGCTCCGCGGCGGTCTCGGCGTAGAGCGAGTGAGCGTCCGCCACGCGCTCGCGGAAGTCGCGCTCGCGCAGCCAGTCGACCCGGAACGAGCCCGACCCGTGCCCGGCGAGCGGGTGGTCCGCGAACACGCCGGCGGCCACGCGCCAGTACTCGTAGCGGTTGCTCTCGACCGTGCCGAGCCGCTGCGCGCCACCCGAGTTCACCCGCCCGTAGTTCTCACCCGAGGCGGCAAGCGTGAGCGCCACGCCCACTGCCAGCACGATCGCCACCGCGGCTCCGACCCGATGCCACATGCGGCGCACGGGTTCGTCACGGTCGTGGCTCGGCAGCGCGAGCGCGGCGGCCGCGGCGACCCCGCCGAGCACGATCAGGATCGCGAGCATCGCGAGGCCCGCACCGGTGCCGCCGCTCTCGCCGGTGTGCGCCACGGCGTCGAGCCCCGGCAGCTCGGACGCGAGCGCGGCGAGCAGGGCCGTGCCGAGCACGAGGAACACGGTCCTGAGCTCGCGGCGGCCGGCAAGGAGGAGGGTGAGCGCCAGTACGCCCGCGCCGAGCGCCGCGAGCGCCCCGCGCGAGAACGTGAGGTAGAGCCCGAGGCCGAGCACCGGCACCGCGGCCGCGGCGGTGGCCCGGATCGCGGGCCGGCGGCTCGCGTCAGCCGCCATCCGGAGGCACAGCGTCAGCCCGAGCGTGGCGAGCGCGCCGACCGCGTTCCAGTAGGTGAGCGGCTGCTCGAGCCGCCCGTTCGCGCTCGTGCTGCGAGCGAGGTCGATCACGCCGGGCAGCAGTCGCTCGGACAGCGCGTAGGCGATCACGGCCGCGGCGCCCAGGCCGAGCACCGGCTCGACGGCGCGTCCGGGCGTGCCGCTCAGCGTCACGGAGCCGAGCGTGAACGCCGCCAGGTACAGCAGCAGGCGCTGGAGGTCCGCCTGGGCCGGCCCACCGAGCGGGGCCCAGAGCAGCGACAGCCCCGTGACCGCGGTGAGCGCCGCGAGCCCACCGATCGCCACCCGCGCCGCGGTCGAGCGCGGGAGCAGCGGAACGCGGCCGGTCACCACCAGCAGCGCCAGCGTGGCCCATGTGGCGAGCGCCGCCCACAGACGCGGCTCGTCGAAGAAACCCCCGGAGAAGAACGAGAGGACGAGCGGAGCGCCGAGCACGACGGCGGCCGGGATCGCGCGCGTCAGTCTCACCGGCGGCAGACTAGTGCGGCGCGCCCGGACCGCGCCCGAGCGCCCGCCGCGCCCCCTCGAACTACGGCATCGAGGGGGGACCGGGGTCACTTTCTCCCGCTATGCGGGAGTTAGCGACCCCGGACCCCTTCGGTGCGTCGTTTTGCGGGGACCGGGCGGGCTAGGCTGCCGCGCGTCATGCAACTCGGCGACCACACGCGCGCGGCCGGGGCACTCGGGGCGGAGCGGCCGGTCTGGCGGGAGGGCGTGGCGGTGTTCCTCGGGGGGCTCGTGGTGGCCGTGGCGGCCTTCTGGCCGCTGGCGCTTCACCTCAGCACGCACGTGCCGAGCGAGCTCGCCGATCCGCTCCTTCAGGCCTGGCAGGTGGCCTGGGGCGGGCACGCGCTCGCCACTCAGCCGCTCGACTTCTTCCAGTCGAACAGCTTCTACCCGCTGCGGAACAGCCTGGCGTTCTCCGACGCGCTCGTGGGCTACTCGCCCACCGGGCTGGTCGGCGATGGAGTCGGCGCGGCGCTTGCGCGCTACAACGTCCTGTTTTTCGTGGCGTACGCGGTTGCCGGAACCGGCGCCTACCTGCTCGCGCGCGAGCTCGGCCTGCGGCCGGCGGCAGCGCTGGTGGCCGCCGCGGCGTTCGCGTTCGCGCCCTGGCGGCTCGAGCAGTCCTCGCATCTGCACGTGCTGTCGAGCGGCGGGATCCCGCTCGCGCTATCCCTGCTCGTGCGCGGCTACCGGCGCGGGTCGCCGGGCCTTGTGGTGGCCGGCTGGCTCGTCGCCGCCTGGCAGCTCAGCCTCGGCTTCACGCTCGGCCTGCCGCTGGCCTACGGCCTGGCGCTCGCGGTTGCGGGTGCGGCGGTGGTGTGGCTCGTGCGCGGCCGGCCGGCGTTGCCCCGCCCGCTCGTCGTGGCCACCGCTGTGGGCCTGGTCGCGTTTGCCGTCGTCGCGGGCGTGCTGGCGCAGCCCTACCTCCAGGTGCTCGACGACCACCCCGAGGCGCACCGCTCGATCGCGGAGGTCGGGAAGCTCTCGCCGCCGCCGCGCAGCTTCGTGGCGGCGCCGCGCGAGAACCTGATCTGGGGAGGCGCCACGGCCTCCGTTCGCGACAGCCTGCCGTGGGGACCCGAGCAGACGCTCTTTCCCGGCCTCGCGATCCTCGTGCTGGCCGGCGTCGGCGCGCTCTGGGGCCCGTGGACGCGCCGGCTCCGGATCGGGATCGCGCTTGTGGGCGCCGTCGTGGCTTTCCTCGCCACGGGCCTGCGGATCGCGGACGGCTGGCTCGGCTACCGCTGGCTGTACGAGTACGCGCCCGGCTGGGACGGGCTGCGCACGCCCGGGCGGCTGTACACCTTCACGTCGCTGGCGCTCGCTCTGCTCGCCGCGGCGGGCGCTCAGGTGGCCGTGGGCGCCGCGCAGCGGCGGCGCGCGTGGGCGGGCGCTGCCGCCGGCGCGCTGCTCGCGGCGGTGATCGTGGTCGAGGGGCTGGGCCCGCCGCCGGTGCTCCGCGTGCCCGATCCGCCGCGCGGTCTGTCGAGCGCCCCCGAGCCGCTGCTGAACCTGCCGCTGCCGGGCGCGGAGAACGCGTTCACGTTCTCGGACTTCTCGACCTTCTACTACATGCTCTGGTCCACCGACGGCTTTCCGCGCATCGTGAACGGCACCAGCGGCTTCACGCCGACGTTCACCAGCGAGCTGCCGAAGCGCGTCGAGGGCTTCCCGAATCGAAGCTCGATCCGCTTCCTGCGCGGGATAGGCGTGCGCGGGGTGGTGCTCCACCCGCGCGCCGTGGAGCGGACCGGCTGGCCCGCGCGGCGCGCGCGTGCGGCCGACCTGGGCGTGCGGGTGCGCCGAAGCGGCGACGTCGTGATCTACGGGCTCTAGCCGCGCAGCCAGATGCTGGCGCCGTCGCCTGCCCACGCGCGGCGGTAGCGGCCGCCGTGCGCGAGGTCGCGCAGCTCGTAGCCGAAGCGCGAGTAGCCGGGCATGAGCACGATCGCGTCGGGCGGGCGCTCGCGCAGCTCGTTGCGCCGCTCGATCACGTACGCGGGCACGAGCGAGTACTCCGCGAAGAAGCGGTTGGGCGCGCGGCGCCCCGCGCGCCAGTAGACCGTCGGGTTGTTGCCCGACACCGCGACCGTGTCGGCGCTCGACGTGCGCGAGCGCAGCTGGTCGCCCACCACGTATGCGAGCGCGTACTGCGGAAAGCGAACCCGTTGCGCGGGAGGCACGCGGTACTCGTCGCGCGCCGGCTCGCCGATGTAGCGCCAGACGAGCAGCGCGACCACCACGCCCGCGGCGGCGAACGCAGCCATACGAAGCGCCGAGCGCGCGCGCAGCAGCGCCACCAGCGCCGCGCCGCCCAGCGCCATCCCGGCGGCCACGCCCGGCACGGCGAGGTAGTAATGGTGCGCGAACTCGTACTGCGCGAGCTTCACGCGCAACCAGCAGATGACGATCCAGAGGAGCGCGGTTGCGGCCGCGAGCCGCAGGGCGGGGCGCACCAGAGCGAACGCGGCGCCCGCCAGCCCGATCAGGAACGGGATCTTCGTGGGGATCTCGAACAGCGGCGTGTCGTCGAAGCCGCGCGCGTTCACGTCACCGCCCACGGCGATGCCCGCCTTGCCGACCACCTGCGTCCAGAAGTCGTCGAACGCACCGCTGAGAAGCAGCCAGGCGAGCGGGATCAGCGCCAGCGCCAGCCCTCCACCGAGCGCGGCGAGGAGACGCCGCGCGCGGCCCTCGCCACTGGCAAGCCAGAGCTCCAGCGCGATCACGGGCGCGAGCGCGACGAAGCCCACGTTCATCAGGACGGCGGCGGCGACGAGCGCCCCCGCCGCTGCGGCCGAGCGCACCCCGCCGCGCGCCGCGAGCCACCACGCCGCCGCGAGCGGCAGCACGCCGTACTGCTCGGTGTTGAGGTCGTCGCCCTCGAGGAACGGCGTGGAGCCCAGCAGCGCCATGGCCACTCCCGCGCCGAGGCCGGCCCAGTCGCCCGCGGCACGGCGCACGCGCGCGGCCACCGCGAGCGCCGCGAGCGCGCACGCAAGGACGAGCGTCAGCCGCAGCGCGGTCGTGGAGCCTCCCGTTACGAGGTCGAGCGCGCCGAAAAGCAGGTAGGTCAGCGGCCCCTTGTTGTCGGCGGCGTCGACGTAGGGGAGGCCGCCGTCGCGGATCGTGTCGGCCACGTACAGATATGCGCCGGCGTCCTCCGAGAGCGGCATCTGGAGTGACCACAGCCGCGCCAGCAGCGCGAGGAGCGCGAACAGCACGAGCGCCGCCACTGCTCGGAACGCGCCAGCCCGCATCGGCCGCAGCCTACGCGAGGGGCTACGCTCCCGCCGCCATGAGCCGCCGGCCGAGCCAGTTCGCAGTTCGCCTGGCGGCAATCGCCGTCGCGGGCCTCGCCGTGCGCGTGGCCTACACGCTCCTGATCGGCAAGGACACCTCGGGGATCGGCGACTTCTTCTTCTACCACGGGCAGGCGAACCTGCTCGCGGAGGGCAAGGGGTTCATCCACCCGCTCTTCTACCTGGACGGGCTCACGGCGCCGAGCGCCGAGCACCCGCCGCTGTGGCCGCTCGTGCTGTCGGTGACCTCGCTGCTCGGCGGCACCGGCTTCGAGGCACACCGGCTCACGGGCTGCGTGCTGGGCGCGCTCGCGATCGTCGTGGTTGGGTTGCTCGGCCGCCGAGCGGGCGGCGAGCGCGCGGGCCTGATCGCGGCCGGCATCGCCGCCGTCTATCCGACGCTCGTCGCGGCCGACGGCTCGCTGATGAGCGAGAC
>DASYMP010000218.1:0-12861 GCA_036009005.1 Thermoleophilaceae bacterium
GGTGGCGGCGCCGATGCCGGTGCTGGCGCCGGTGATGATCAGGACGGGTTTCTCGTCGGGCATGGCGATGAGGTTACGCTGCGGGCGCGTGGCGCCAGTCGACCCAACCGCGGCTCGCTTCCCGGCAGTCCCGACGCGGGCCGGGCACTACGAGAGCTTCTATCTGAAGCTCTGCCATCCCTCAGAGCCGCTCGCGGCCTGGATCCGGTACACGGTCCACAAGCGCCCGGGCGCGGCTCCCACCGGCTCGCTCTGGTTCACGCTGTTCGAGAGCGGCGGGCCGCGGGCGGCGAAGCTCACGGTGCCGGATCCGCACACGGGCGGCGCGGACTGGCTGGGAGTGGGGGAGGCGCGCATCGGCGGCGACGGGGCGAGCGGCGCGATCGGCGAGGAGGTGGCGTGGCAGCTCGCCGTCGACGAGGCGGAGGAGTCGCTCTTCCACCTGCCCGCCGCGTGGCTGTATCGCGCGCCGCTGCCGCGCACGAAGCTGCTCTCGCCGGCGCCCGCCGCGCGCTTCTCGGGACGCCTGTCCGTGGACGGGCGCACGATCGAGGTCGACGGCTGGCGCGGGATGATCGGGCACAACTGGGGAGCGCAGCACGCCGAGCGCTGGATCTGGCTGCACGGCATCACGCCGGACGGCGACTGGCTCGACGCCGCGATCGGCCGCGTGAAGGTCGGCTCGCTCACGACGCCGTGGGTCGCGAACGGCGCGCTCAGCATCGCGGGCGACCGGTACGCGCTCCGCCGCGCTCGGGTCACCGAGTATCCGACCAGCTGCACGTTCGATCTCTCCGGGCGCGGCGTGAGGGTGCGCGGGACCGTCGAGGCGCCGCGCGAACGCTTCGTGGGCTGGGTGTACGCGGATCCCGACGGGTCGGAGCACCACGCCCTGAACTGCTCGATCGCCGACATGCGGCTGCGAGTGAGCCGAGGATCGGGCGCGGCGGCCGAGCTCGTGGTGAGCGCGGGCGCCGCGTACGAGCTCGGTATGCGCGAGCGCGACCACGGCGTTCCCGTCCAGGCGTATGCGGACGGATGAGGGCGTCCGCCGAGATCGTGGTCGCGCGCCCGATGGAGGCGGTCTGGCGCTGGGCCTCGGACCCGCGCCAGTGGCAGCACTGGGAGGACGAGCCCGGTGAGGTCGCGCGGGGCGACTACGAGATCGTGGAGAGCAGCGCGCCGCGCCGGCAGGTGGTGCGAGCGGTGTCCGGCGCGCACCCGTTCGAGGCGACGCTCGAGCTGTTCGAGCACGTGAGCGGAACGCGGGTGCGCCACACGGTGAGCGCCGGCCCCGAGGACGCGCTGGCGCGCGTCGTCTTCGTCGCGGCCGGGCCGCTGGTGCGCCGCAGCATGCGGCGCCGGATCGCGGCGCAGCTCGCGCGTCTCAAGACGATGGTGGAGCTGGAGGCGGCGCTCTAGTCAGGGAGCGAGGCGCTCGACGCGCCAACCGTCGCCGTCGGTGCGCGCGTAGCGCTGCCGGTCGTGCAGGCGGTTGTCGCGGTGCTCCCAGAACTCCCAGGCCACCGGCTCCACGCGGTAGCCGCCCCAGTCGTCGCGGAGCGGGATCTCGCCGTCAGCGTGCTCGCGGTCGAGCTCCTCGACACGACGCTCGAGCCAGTCGCGGTCCGGCACCGGCTGGCTCTGCGGCGACGCGAGCGCGCTGAGCTGGCTCTGACGTGGGCGGCTGCGCGCGTAGGCCTCGCTCTCGGACCGCTCCACGCGCGCGACCGGCCCCTCGATCCGCACCTGGCGCCCGAGCGCGGGCCAGTGGAACAGCAGCGCGGCGCGGGGGTTCTGCTCGAGCTCGGAGCCCTTGCGACTGCCGTAGTTCGTGAAGAAGACGATGCCGCGCTCGTCGGCGCCCTTCATCAGCACCATGCGCGCGGACGGCACTCCCGCGGGCGTCGCGGTGGCGACCGCCATTGCCTCCGGCTCGGGCACGCCCGCGTCGCGCGCCTCGCCGAGCCAGGTCTGGAACAGGGTCAGGGGATCGTCCATCCGCGGGCATTGTGCGCGATCCTTCGGCGTGAACGGTTTTTCGAGCGAAGGAGTGGCATGCCCAAGAGGAACGCAAGCGCGCGCTGGGAGGGGTCTCTGCAGGAGGGGAACGGGACGATGCGGATGGGAAGCGGCTCGTACGAGGGCCCCTACTCGTTCCAGTCGCGCTTCGAGGAGGGCGACGGCACGAACCCCGAGGAGCTGATCGCGGCCGCGCACGCCGGCTGCTTCTCGATGGCCCTGTCCGGCGAGCTCGGCAGGGCCGGCCACGAGGTCGAGAGCGTGGACACCGAGGCCACCGTCCACCTCGAAAAGGTCGACGGCGGCTTCGCGATCAAGCGCATCGAGCTGCGCACTCGCGTAACAGCGCCGGGCCTGGACGACTCCGACTTCCAACAGGCCGCCGAGGCCGCCAAGCGGGGCTGCCCGATATCGCAGGCACTGGCAGCCGTCGAAACGATCGACCTAGACGCGCAGCTGACGGGCTGAACGAGCGGAGACCCGGTCCGTCAGGTCGGCCTCGCGCAGAGCCTGGGCCCACCCGCCGAACTCTGCCGCGATGGTCTCCCGTTTCGGCCAATAGGGCCTGAGGCTGCGGCGCATGGCCTGGTATGCGGTGCAGGTGAGCGGTCCTTCCGTCAGCGCGGCCCACGTCCGCAGCACGTCGACGTACGCGTCCCTCGCGAACGGCGCCGGCTCGTCGCGTACGAGCGACGACGGCGGCGCGCGATAAGCCGTGGCCACAGCGAGCGCTCGCCGAGAGCTTTCGAAGGTCTGGTCGTTCACGGGCAGTCGCCCGATCTTGGCCAGGGCCACGGCCTCGGCGCCGGACCGCCAAGC
This sequence comes from Thermoleophilaceae bacterium, assembly GCA_036009005.1. Classification (GTDB taxonomy): domain Bacteria; phylum Actinomycetota; class Thermoleophilia; order Solirubrobacterales; family Thermoleophilaceae; genus JACVRW01. Next base: position 2,842 of record DASYMP010000218.1, read on the forward strand.
GTGGAACTGCCGGGCCTTGCGTCCGAGTAGACCCGCGCGGTCGAAGATCGCGATGCCTCGAAGCACTTCACGGGCGGCTGTGACATTCCAAGCCGCGCAGGGGGACCAGGGCTCCGGTACGGCGACATCGCACACGCTGCCCATGCGGAAACGGCGCCGGAAGCCTTCGAGAAGCGGCCTGTCGTCACGTCTGACCTTCACGGTCAAGCGGGCCCTCCGGGGCCCGAGTTGGAAGCAGCCCTCGCCCGAGAAGAAGCCCGCCAGGTACTGGTGGGCATATGCGTCCATCAGCGATGGGACTGCTTCGTCGGCAGCCGGCTCTCGGTAGACGCGGGCGGCGTGGATCGCCGCGGCGAGATCGGCGAGGCGCGCCTCGCCTCCAGGCGCGAGTCCGTAGCGCCTGACGCACCACACGCTGAGTGCCTCACGCCAGATCTCATACTCGGCAAGCTTTCTTGCACGGAGGGGGTGGGCATCCAGGACATCGCTCAGGACGGCGCACTCCAGCTTGCTTGTAACGGTCCACTTGACTTGTGGCCGCGACGTGTCGTGCGCGGATATGGCCGAGAGGTGCCCGATGCCGAGCCGCTTGCGCAGGTCTATGAGCACGTCGCGGTCGTCGTCGCGCAGCGCGACCTGCAGCAGACATCGCCACCCGCCGCGGTTTAGTCAGGCCTGGGGCGGCGGCCAATCGCGCCCGGATCTCGGCCTCACCGCCGGGTCGCCGGGCCACGCGAATCCCGGGTTGTTTCCATGGTTGTTTCCATAATCGATGTTCTGAGGCATTCTCGAAAGGCGCTATCTGCCAGGCTCCCCTCTGGCCCGGACGGACCGTCATTTGCCTCTCCGGCAGGTGCTGAAGCGCGGCCAGACGGGGATATAGCTCCCATGTCTGATTTCGACACGACCGAGTTCCGCGCCGAACGTTTCTCGCGCAGCGCGTCCGATGAGCTGGCTGAGCGGAGCTTTCCGATCGTCATGCGCGGTTATGACCGTGCCGCGGTCGATGCGTTCGTCCAGGAGGCCGTCGAGCTCGTGGGCCAGCTCGAGAGCCGCCAGTCGCACGAGACCGTGATCCAGCGGGCGCTCGAGGAGGTCGGCGAGGAGACGGCGAGCATCCTGCAGCGCGCTCACGAGACGGCGGACGAGATCGCCGCGCGCTCGCGTGCGCAGGCCGAGGGCCGGATCCAGCGTGCGGAGCGCGAGGCGGAGCTGTCTCGTCAGGAGGCCGACGCCTACTCCGAGAAGATCGTCGTGGACACGCGCCTCCTGTGGGAGGAGCGTCAGCAGCTGATCGAGGACATCCGTGCGCTCGCCGACGACGTGCTCTCGACGGCCGAGAACGCGCTCGGCCGCGTCTCGATGCCGCAGCTCCTGAGCGAGCAGCCCGCGGAGGACGAGCCCCAGGCCGCCCAGCTCGACGTCCTGCCGGGCGGCGCCGACGACACCGAGGAAGTCCCGCCGGACGAGTAGGGCGTTCACGCCTAGACTCTCGGGCCGGTGGCCAAGCAGAAGCAGATCAAGATGCAGATGCAGGTGGGAGCGCTCGCGGCGATCCCGCAGCTCGAGGCGCGCACGGACGAGCAGCTTCAGGGCGAGTCGAAGCACCGTGTGGCGGCAAAGGCGATCCTCGGCGCACGCGCTGCCGAGCGCTACGACGCGAAGAGCGCGCGCGCGTATTTCAACGAGGCCCTCGCGGGCTGCCACCCGCAGGAGCGTCCGGCGCTGCGGCAGATGATGAAGGCGTCGCTGGCACTGGCGGAGCGTCGTCCCGACGAGCTTCGCGAGGCGATGGAGAAGCTCGGCCAGGAGGCCCCCTCCGGCCGCCAGATGTTCATGCTGCGGTTGATGGGCCTGCTCGTGCCGCCCGCGAGCGCCGGCATGGTCGCGCGCGTCCGCGGCATCCTCCTGATCCTCGCCTTCGTCATCGCGCTGCTCGCGGTCGGCACCGGAATCGTGCAGCTGATCGGGCTGATCTTCGGCGGCATCGGCATGGGCAGCTCGATCTTCTTCGGCTTCCTGCTGGTGGTCGCCGTGATCGGGGTGCTGATCGTCCTCGGTCGCCGCAGACAGGCAAGGGCGCAGGCCGCCCGCGCCGCCCAGCTGCCCGGCAAGCGCTAGCTCAGTTCAGCGACGCTGACAGGCGGCGGCGGTGCTCCCGCGCCACCGGGTCCTCGGGCCCGAGCTCGGTGAAGAGCGCGACCATCACCCGCCGGATCAGGTCGCGACGCTCCGGGTCCGGCTCGCGCGACATCGCCTCCTGTAGGTGCTCCAGCGCCGTGGCGTGATCGCCGGCATCCCAGGCCTCGAAGGCCCTCCCGAGGCCGGGGTCGCCCTCGCCCAGGCGCAACCGCGCCAGAAGGCCCTCGGCCACGAAGTCGCCGGGCACCGACTCGAGCAGCTCCTCGGCCTCGTCCGTGTCGCCGCGCCGGACCAGCAGCGTCGCGAGCGCGCGGCGGGCGCCCGCGTGCGTGCGATCGAGCTCGAGCGCGCGGCGGAGGTCGCCCTCCTCCCCGCTCTGCGCGAGCTCGTCGGCCTCCGAGGGCACGAGCGCGTCGAAGAAGCGGTCCACCTCGGCGGGCGGCAGCGCGCCCGTGAACTCGGCCGCCACGCGGCCGTCCCTGAACGCCTTGACGGCCGGGATGCCCTGGATCTTGTAGGCCGCCTGGAGTTGGCGGTTCTTGTCCACGTCGACCTTCGCGAGCTCGACCTTCCCGGCCCGCTCGGTGGCGGCTCGCTCCAGCACCGGCGTCAGCTGCTTGCAGGGGCCGCACCAGTCGGCCCAGAAGTCCACGACGACCGGAACCTCGCGCGAGCGCTCCACCACGCGCTGCTGGAAGTCCGCCTCGTCCACGTCGAACACCGCGGCGCCCGGCTGCGCGTCAGCGTTCACGGACGCTCGCCTTCTCGATCACCACGGACTGAAGCGGCGTGCCGGCCCCGCCGCTCGCGGCGTTGCCGAGCTTGCCGATCTTCCGTACGACCCTCATCCCCTTCGTGACCTTCCCGAGCAGCGCGTAGCCCGGCGTCAGCCCGGGGCCGGGACCGATGACCACGAAGAACTGGCTGCCGGCCGTGCCCGGCGGCTCGCTGCCCCCCTTCGCCATCGCGACCACACCCGGGTCATAGGTCACGTTCCTCGGAACACGATCCCTCGTGGAATACCCGGGGTCCCCGTCGCCGCCCGCGGTCGGGTCGCCGGCCTGGATCACGAAGCCGGGCACGATGCGATGGAAGATCGTCTGGTCGAAGAAGCCGTGCCGCGCGAGCGAGACGAACGACGCCGCCGCCTTCGGCGAGGTCTTCTGGTCGAGCCGGATCGTGAACGGCCCGCAGCTCGTCGCGAGCACGACCTCGTAGGTCTTGCCGGGGTCGAGCGCCCTCCCGGGCTTCTGCCCGCCGTCGTCACGCGGAGGCGGCTGCTCCACGTCCTTGCACCCGCCCGTCTGCCCCTGCGCGGGCGGCGAAGCGGCGGCATTCGTCTCCGCCGCCTTGTCGTCGCTTCCGCCGCACGCGGCAAGCGAGATCGCGGTCGCGCAGAGCAGCGCTGAAAGCACCCTGAGCATGGCCGCGTAGGCTAGCGAGGTGCCCCTCAGCCCCATCGCTCAGCGCTACGACCAGTTCATCCTCGATCTCGACGGCTGCGTGTGGGTGGGCGACGAGGCCACGCCGCGCGCCGTGGAGGCGATCGACGCGCTGCGCGACGCGGGCAAGCAGGTGGCCTACGCGACGAACGACCCCCGCAGCGCGACCGAGGACTACGTGGCGCGCCTGTGGAAGGTCGGCATCCGAGCGTCGGTACGCGACGTGGTGACCGTGGGCGGCGCGATGCAGCACCTGCTGGCCGAGACCCGCTCCGGCATGACAGCGTTCGTGATCGGCACGGACGCGCTGCGCCGGCACGTGGCCGAGGCGGGCCTGCGCGTGCTGAACGGAACCGACCTCGCCTCACGCGCTGAGGTGGTCATCGTGGGAGGCACCGAGGACCTCGTCTACGCCGACCTGCGCGAGGCCGCTCTCGCGGTGCGCCGCGGCGCCGACTTCCTCGCCACCGCGCGCGACCCCACCTACCCGCAGCCGGACGGCCTCTGGCCCGGCACCGGAGCGATCCTCGCGGCGGTGGAGGTGGCGAGCGGCCGCACCGCGGACGTGGTCGGCAAGCCGGAGCCCCAGCTCTTCTACACGGCCCTCGACCGCCTCGGCGCCGGCACGGAGGGCACGCTGGCCGTCGGCGATCGCGTGGACACGGACCTGAGCGCCGCCGCGGCCGCCGAGCTGGACGCGGCCCTGGTGCTGAGCGGCGGCACGGAGCGGCAGGCACTGAACGGATTCGAGCCCCAGCCGGTGGCCGTCACGGACACGCTGGCTGACCTGATCCTGGCCTGAACCCGGCCAACCCGGCCCCGACGCCGCAGCTGGATGACAAACGTGGCGGATTCCGCAACGATCGTCATCCACCTGGGCGGCCGGGCGGGGCTGGGGGGCCGGGCGGGGCTGGGGGGCCGGGCGGGGCTGAGCGCATCAGGGCGTCCACGTCGGCCGGCTCGACGCCGAGGAGCGCGCAGGTGTAGCCGTTCACCATGAGCCCCGCGGCGGCGGCTCGGGCGAGCGCCTCCGCCGGGTCCACGCCGCGCGCCTCGTGCAGGTGGGCCGCGCACACGGCCGCCACGAAGTCGGTGTGCCTGTCGCCGTGCACCGCCACGGCGCCGCGCCGGCGCAGCTCGCGTCGGAGCAGCGGCAGCAGCTCCTCGAGCGCGTCCGCCCCGCGCTGAGCCGATTCCACGGGCACGTGGTGCCACGCGAGGCCGGCCTCCTCGTAGGCGCCCAGGTTGTGGCGCGAGGCCATCGTGGAGATGCAGAGCCGCACGCCCTTCGACATCAGGTGGGCGATCTCCGCCTCCCTGCGCTCGGGCCTGTGGCTCCTCCCCCCTCCTCCCGGCCGCTCGAGGCCGCACAGCTTGCCCGGCCGTGCCCACCAGATCCGACTCGGTTCCCGCTCGTTCGATGCCATGAAGCGCGAAGTCGCAAGCGCGGCAAACTCACCCCCGAGCGGGTGGCTGGATACCATCCGGCGCCTTATGTGCCGCGTGTTCGGCTGCGTCGCTGCGGAGCCGGTTTCGATCCGGCGCGAGCTGCTTGAGGCGGACAATCCGCTGATCCGCCAGTCGGAGGAGCACGACTCCGGCTGGGGCATGGCGGTATACGAGCGCCCTGAGGGCGCCGAGCCGCAGCTCGTGAAGTTCCCCGAGGCCGCCCACGAGGACGACGAGTTCATGGCGGCCACCGACCTGCGCGGGCGCATCTTCAACGTGCACGTGCGGCGCGCCACCATGGGCGAGCTGTCGCTCGAGAACACGCATCCGTTCTGCCTCGGGAGCTACACGCTCGGGCACAACGGCACGATCCTCCGCTACCCGCGGCTGCTCGAGCCCGGGATGCGGCGGCCGCACGGCCACACGGACTCGGAGCACCTCTTCAACCTCCTGATGCACGACTTCGACCCCGCCGACCCCGTGGCATGCCTGCGCGAGACCATGCGGAGGGCGATCGAGTGCTCGCCCGTGAGCGGGCTGAACGTGCTGTTCAGCGACGGCGAGCGGCTGTTCGCCTACAGGCTCGGCCTGTTCGAGCTGCACTGGCTCGCGCGGCCGGGGCAGCTCCTGGTCGCCTCCGAGCGGGTGACCGGCGAGCCCGGCTGGCACAGCGTGCAGCAGGACGTGCTCCTCACGCTCGACCCGAACGATCTCGAGGAGCCGCACGCGGAGCGACTCCTCGGCGACGAGGCCGTCCGGCGCGCCGAGATCCAGAGGGTCGACCTCGCGCCCCACCTGCGCGGGGCCGAGCGCGGCGCGGCGGCTGCCGAGCGCGCACAGGCCGCGGCGGCCGCCGGGTGAGCGCAGAGCAGCCGCGCGGGGAAGCCGGACGGGAGCCCGGCGAGGAGCCGCGCGAGGACGGCGCGCGCGAGTTCGCGCTGCTCGTGAATCCGGCCTCGGCGCGCGGGCGTGCGCTACGGGCGCTTCCGCACGTTCACGCCGTGCTCGACGAGCTGGGCGCCCGCCACCGCACGGTGACGACTCGCAGCATCGACCACGCCTACGCGGAGGCGTGCACGGCCGCCACCAACGGCGAGACCGTCATCGCGCTCGGCGGCGACGGCCTGCTGCGTCCGCTCGCGGGCGCGCTCAAGCACTCGAACGGCTCGCTGGCCATCGTTCCCTGCGGTCGCGGCAACGACTTCGCGCGCGTGCTCGGCATTCCCACCGAGCCGGCGGAGGCCGCCCGGGTCGCCGTCGAGGGCGCGGCGCGTCTCCTCGACGTGGCGAGCGTGGACGGCACGCCCTTCATGGGCATCGCGAGCTTCGGCTTCGACTCGGACGCCAACCGCATCGCCAACGAGGCGAGGATCGTGAAGGGCGACGCCGTCTACCTGTACGCCGCGCTGCGCGCGCTCGCAGCGTGGAAGCACGCCACCTTTACCGTCAAGGTCGATGGCGAGGCTCACCAGATCAGGGGATACGCGGTCGCGGTCGGCAACTCGAAGGCCTACGGCGGTGGCATGTTCGTGTTCCCGCACGCCGAGCTCGACGACGGCATGCTCGACGTGATGCTCACGAAGGAGATATCGAAGCCGCGCGCGCTGCTCGAGCTGCCCAAGCTCTTCAAGGGCACCCACGGCGACTCCGACCACGTGGAGTTCCTGCGCGGCGAGGAGATCGAGGTGAGCGCGGACCGCCCGTTCGTGATCTACGCCGACGGCGACCCGATCGGCGCGACCCCGGCCATCATCCGCGTGGAGCGCCGCTGCCTGCGCGTCGTCGTCCCGGCCTGATGTTCGCGCTCGCTCGCGCACTCGCGCGGTTCGTGCGGGCCGCCAGCCGCCGCGTGGGCCGCAGCGGCGGCACGACGGTCCCCGGCCGGCTCCTCCTCAAGGCCTCGCCGCGCGCGCTCGAGCGGATGGCCGGCGAGCTCGACGCCGGGTCGGTGCTCGTGTCGGCTACCAACGGGAAGACGACCACCGCCGCGATGATCGCGGCCGCGCTCGAGCGCGCCGGCCGCCCCGTGGTGCACAACCGGGCCGGCTCGAACATGGCCTGGGGCGTGGCGACCGCGCTGCTCGACGCCGGGCGCGAGCCCGGCCAGCTCGGGCTCTTCGAGGTCGACGAGGCCTGGCTGCCGTCGGTGGCCCGCGACACCGAGCCGCGCCTGCTGCTGCTCTCCAACCTGTTCCGCGACCAGCTGGACCGCTACGGCGAGCTCGAGCTGCTCGCCGACCGCTGGGCCGAGGTCACGGCCGAGCTCGACGGGAGCGCGCGGCTCGTGCTCAACGCCGACGACCCGCTCGTGGCCGACCTCGGGCGCGAGCGTGCCGGCGTGACCTACTTCGGCGTGGAGGACGACTCGCAGGCGCTGCCGGGAATGCAGCACGCCGCCGACTCGAAGCACTGCCGCAACTGCGGGCACGCGTACGAGTACGAGGCCGTCTACATGGGACACATGGGCCGCTACCGCTGCCCGAACTGCGGGCGCGCCCGCCCGGAGCCGCAGGTGGCCGCGACGCGCGTGACGCTCGACGGCATGGAGGGCTCGCACGTCAAGCTGCGCACCCCGCACGGGCCGCTCGAGCTGAAGCTCCAGCTACCGGGTCTCTACAACGTCTACAACGCCGTGGCCGCCGCCGCGACGGCGCTCGAGCTGGGCGTGCCGCTCGAGACCGTGGGCGAGGCACTCGCGGGCTTCGGCGGCGCCTTCGGCCGCGTCGAGACGATCCCCGTGGGCGGCCGGCAGGTCTCGATCCTCCTCATCAAGAACCCCGCCGGGGCGAACGAGGTGCTGCGCACGCTGACGCTCGAGGACGGCGAGCTCGACCTCTGGATCGCGCTGAACGACCGCATCGCCGACGGCCGCGACATCTCCTGGATCTGGGACGCCGACTTCGAGGTGCTCGCGGGGCGCGTGCGGAGCGTCACCTGCAGCGGTACGCGCGCGGAGGAGATGGCGCTGCGGCTGAAGTACGCGGGGATCGACGCCGAGCCGCACGTGGACCGCGACCTCGGTAGCTCGCTGGACGGCGCCGTGGCGGGTGCGTCCGCCGAGCGCGTCTACGCGCTCCCCACCTACACCGCGCTGCTCGACCTGCGCGACCTCCTGGCCGACCGCGGCCTCGCGAAGCGGTGGTCGGAGTGACGTCCGCCGCGACCGTCACCTGGCACGACGTGGAGAACGGCGCCTACGAGGCCGACCTCCCGCTCTGGCGCGAGCTGGCCGAGGCCGCCGCCGGCCCGATCCTCGACCTGGGCGCCGGCACCGGCCGCGTGGCGGCCGACCTCGCGGCGCGCGGACACGAGCTGGTGGCGCTCGACAACGACGCCGAGCTGCTCCAGGCCCTCGCTGCCCGCGCGGCCTCGGTGACGGCCGTGCACGCCGACGCGTGCCGGTTCGAGCTCGGCCGCAGGTTCGCGCTGGTGCTCGCCCCGATGCAGCTGGTGCAGATCCTCGGCGGGCCCGCCGCGCGCGCGGCCATGCTTCAGCGGGTGCATGCGCATCTCGAACAGGGCGGGACGTTCGCCGCGGCGCTCGCCGAGCCGGCCGACGCGCTGCCGGACGGCGACCCCATTCCCCCGCTCCCGGACATGCTCGAGAGCGACGGCTGGGTCTTCTCGAGCCAGCCGGTGTCGGTGCTCGAGCGAAACGAACACGTGGTCGTGACGCGCAGGCGGCAGGCGGTGTCACCGGCCGGGGATCTGCGCGAAGACGTCGTCGAGATAGCGCTCGAGCTGCTCGGCGTCGAGCGGTTCGAGCTCGAGCTGCGAACGGCCGGATTCACGAAGCTCGAGCGGCGCGAGATCCCCGAGACGCCCGAGCACATCGGCAGCACGGTGGTCCTGTGCCGGCGCTGAGGGTCCTGTCGCTCTATCCCGAGCTGATGAACATCTACGCGGACCGCGGCAACATCGCCGTGCTGCGCGCGCGCTGCGAGTGGCGCGGCTTCGGCTTCGAGCACGCCGCCTCGAGCCTCGGCGAGCCGCTGGACGCGGACGCTCACGACCTCTTCTACATGGGCGGCGGCCAGGACCGCGACCAGGTGGCGGTGGCCCACGACATGGCGAGGACCAAGCGCGACGCGCTCCACCGGGCCGCCGACCGCGGCGCGGTCGTCCTGGCGGTCTGCGGCGGCTACCAGCTGCTCGGCCACTCGTACGAGCTCGGTGGCGAGGAGCTGCCAGGGGTGGGCCTCGTGGACCTGCGCACCGTCCGCGAGCCCGGCGAGCGCCTGATCGGGAACTGCGCGATCGAGGCCGACCTCGGCGGCGGCCCGCGCGTGATCGCCGGCTTCGAGAACCACGGCGGGCGCACGCACCTCGGCCCCGGTGAGCGGCCACTCGGCCGCGTGATCAAGGGCCACGGCAACAACGGCCGCGACGGCTTCGAGGGCGTCCAGCGCGGCAACGTGATCGGCACCTACCTGCACGGCCCTCTGCTGCCGAAGAACGTCTGGCTCGCCGACCGCCTGATCGAGCTGGCGCTCGGGGTCGAGCTCGAGCCGCTCCCGGGCGACGCGCTCGAGGACGCCGCGCACGCCTCCGCGCGGCGAGCCGCCGGCGTCTAGGCCGCGGCGGTGGTGCCGAGCACGCGCAGCAGCTCGGCGATCGAGGTCACGCCCTCCGTGACCTTCGCGAAGCCGGCCTCGTGCAGCGTGCGCATGCCCTGCGCGCGCGCCTCGGCGCGAAGCTCGTCGTGGCTCGCGCCCGAGAGGATCAGCCGCCGCAGCGCGTCGGTCATGATCATGACCTCGTAGAGCCCGATGCGGCCCCTGTAGCCCGTCTGAGCGCAGCGCACGCAGGCGCCGGGCTCGTAGACGCTCACGCCGCGCGAGTCGTGGAAGCCGTTGTCGGCCAGCATCGACTTCGTGAGCTTCACCGGCTGCTTGCACTCGCAGAGCCGGCGCACCAGCCTCTGAGCCACCACGCACTCCACGCTCGATGTCACGAGAAACGGCTCGATGCCCATGTCGATCAGGCG
>DASYMP010000219.1:0-5433 GCA_036009005.1 Thermoleophilaceae bacterium
CGACGACCTCGCCCGCGCGATCGGGAACGACCGCGTCGTGATCGCGTTCGAGCCGGACTCGCTCGGCACGATCGACTGCCACGCGCGCAGCCGCCGCGACGACCGCATCCGGCTGCTCCGCTACGGCGTGACCGCGCTGTCGCGGCTCCCCAACACGACGATCTACATCGAGGCGGGCGCCTCGGACTGGGAGCCCGCGCGGCGCACCGCCAAGCAGCTCCGCGCGGTAGGCATCGCGAAGGTGCGCGGCTTCATGCTGAACGCCACACACCAGGACTGGACGCGCGAGAACATCCGGCACGGCCTGGATATCTCGCGCCGGACGGGCGGCAAGCACTTCGTGATCAATACGGCCGAGAACGGCCGCGGCCCGGTGCACCGCCGGCTGCCGAACGGCCGCCGCCTCACCATCTGGTGCAACCCGCCGGGCCGTGGCCTCGGCCCGCCCCCGACCACCAACACGGCGAACCCGATGGTCGACGCGTACCTGTGGATCAACCGGCCCGGCTACGCGCAGTCGTGCCAGCACCGCCCGATCGCCTGGTACCCGCCGCGCGCGCTCGAGTACGCACGCTGGGCCACGGCCTGGGAGGCGCCCCCGAAGGGCACCCACAACGGCCACTGACGGCCACTTGCAACCCCGGGCGGACGTGGGACGATGAACGCATGCGCCCCCGCCGCCCCATCGCCATCCTCACAGCGCTCGTAACCGCAGGCGTGGCCGCGGCCGCCCCGGCCTCCGCGCAATCCGCCCAGCGCATCACCGCCAACCCGCAGAGCGTCAACCGCACGGCCACGCAGACGGTCCACGGCTTCGGCTTCCCGGTCATCGAGTTCTGCTCGCGCACCGTGCACGTGTCGGTTCGGAGCGCTCAGAACGCCGCGCCGGTGGCGCAGCGGCACGTGCGCGACAACGGGCGCTTCACGTTCCGCTGGGTCCCGCAGAACAGGAACGTCGGAGCGGGCACGTGGCGGCTCGTGGCGCGCGTGCGCTGCGAGAGCGGCAAGGACGGCTCGACCTTCTTCGTCCGCGCGAGCAGGCGCATCACGGTCCTGTAGCGTCGCCTCATGGGCGACCGCTGGAGCGCAGGCGACATTCCGGACCAGTCGGGCCGCACCGCGGTCGTGACCGGCGCGAACAGCGGCCTAGGCCTCGTGACGGCGAGGGAGCTCGCGCGAGCCGGAGCCACCGTGGTGATGGCGTGCCGCAATCTCGAGAAGGGGCGCGCCGCGCTCGAGGAGGTCGAGCGCGCGGCGAGCGCCACGGCGCCCGAGCTGAGCGAGCTGGACCTCGCGAGCCTCAGCTCGGTGCGCTCGTTCGCCGACGGCTTCCACGCCACCCACGAGAGCCTCGACCTGCTCGTCAACAACGCCGGAGTGATGGCACCGCCCCGCCGCCTGACCGAAGACGGCTTCGAGCTCCAGTTCGGCACGAACCACCTCGGCCACTTCGCGCTCACCACGGCGCTGCTGGACCGGATGGAGGGTCGCGACGACGCGCGCGTTGTGACGCTGTCGAGCACCGCGCACAAGATGGGCCGCATCAACTTCGACAACCTGAACGGCGACAGGCGCTACTTCCGCTGGAACGCCTACGGACAGTCGAAGCTCGCGAACCTGCTCTTCGCGCTCGAGCTCGACCGCCGCCTGCGAGCGTCGGGCTCCACGATCAAGAGCCTCGCCGCGCACCCCGGCTATGCGGCCACGAACCTCCAGAGCGCCGCCGCGCCGCTGCTCGACCGGCTGGTCATGGTCGCGTCGAACGCGCTCATCGCCCAGAGCGAGGAGATGGGTGCCCTACCGACGCTGTTCGCAGCCACCCAGCCAGGCCTCGAGGGCGGCACCTACGTGGGACCCGATGGGCCGGGCGAGCAGCGCGGCCATCCGACCGTCGTCCAGCCGAACGCCCGCGCACGCGACGAACGCAGCGCCCGCCGGCTCTGGCAGGTGAGCGAGGAGCTCACGAGCGCTCGATGAGGTTGCGCATCTCGCGCACCGCCACCGGGAGCGTCGTGAGGTCGTAGCTCTGGCCGCTTCGCACGTCGCCGAGCGTCTGGAGCGAGCGCTCGGCGGCGGGGTTCGAGTCGATCCAGTCGTCGACGATCGCCTCAGGGTCCGCGTCCGGGGCGGCGCTGCGGACCACCTCCGTCGCGAGCTCGCGGTGGATCGCGGAGATGTCGTCGCGAAGCGCGGCGCGGGCGCGCGCCCGCCAGCGGTTGTCGCGCGGCAGCGCGACGATGCGGTCGCGCAGCCAGTGCAGGCCGAGCCGGCTGCCCAGCCGGAAGTGGACCGCGCCCACGTGCTCCACGTCGAGTCCCGTCTCGTCGGCCACCGTCACGATGTCGAGCGCCGAGAACATGATCGGGAGCGCGGCAACCCGCGTGGCCAGCTCCTCCGGCACGCCCTGCTCGCGCAGCTCGTCCGCCGCGCGCGCAAGCGGCTCGGCGTCCTCCGCGGAGAGCAGCCGTGTGATCGAGTCGTACAGCTGCGTCGCCCCCGGCCGGAAGTGGCGCACGGTCGTCGCGATGTCGAGCTGCCCCGGCCGGTTGCCGAGCAGCCAGCGCGAGGCGCGCTCCACCAGCCGGCGGCCCTCCAGCAGGAGGTGGGTCTGGACGGAGGCCTCGCAGACGTTGTCGAGCCGCTCGATCTCCGCCCACAGCGGCCTCATCTCGAAGATCTCGCGCGCACACGCATACGCGCGTGCGATCTGGGACGCCGGCGCCCCGGTCTCCTCGTGGAGGCGGTAGGCGAACGTCGTGCCGCCGCCGTGGAGCATGTTGTTCACCACCTGCGTGGCCACGATCTGCCGCCCGAGCCGGTGCGAGCGCATCTGCTCTCCGAAGCGATCCGGCAGCGGCGAGGGGAAGTAGCGCTCGAGCTCGGCTGACAGGTACGGGTCCTCGGGCACGTCCGAGTCGAGCAGCGCCTCGTTCAGGTCGATCTTGCTGTAGGCGAGCAGCACCGCCAGCTCCGGACGGGTGAACCCGCCGTGCTCGCGCTTGCGCTCCCCGATCTCCTCGTCGTCCGGCAGCGCCTCGAGCTCGCGGTCGAGGTTGCGGCGCGACTCGAGGAAGCGCAGGAAGCGCTGGTGGACGTCGACCATGCTGGCCGCGTTCGCCTCGGCGAGGCTGAGCGTCTCGGTCTGCTCGTAGTTGTCCTGGAGCACGAGCGCGGCCACCTCGTCGGTCATCTCCACCAGCAGCTCGTTGCGCTGCTTCTCGGTGAGGTCGCCCGCCTCCACGACCGCGTCCAGCAGGATCTTGATGTTCACCTCGCGGTCCGAGCAGTCGACCCCGCCGGAGTTGTCGATGGCGTCCGTGTTGATGTGGCCGCCGGCCAGCGCGTACTCGATCCGGCCGCGCTGCGTCACGCCGAGGTTCCCGCCCTCGCCGACCACCTGCGCGCGCAGCTCGGAGGCGTCCAGGCGCACGGAGTCGTTCGCCTTGTCGCCGGCGTCGGAGTGCGCCTCCGAGGACGCCTTCACGTAGGTCCCGATGCCGCCGTTCCAGAGCAGGTCGACCGGCGCTCCCAGCAGCGCCCTGACCAGCGCGTTCGGCGTGAGCGCCTCGTCCTCGATGGCCAGTGCCTCGCGCGCCTCGGGCGAGAGCTTCACGGACTTCGCGGCCCGGTCGAAGACCCCGCCGCCGGTCGAGATCGCGTCGCGGTCGTAGTCCTCCCACGAGGAGGCCGGCAGCTCGAACAGGCGCCGGCGCTCCTCGTAGCTCCGCTCCGTGTCCGGGTTCGGGTCGAGGAAGACGTGGCGGTGGTTGAAGGCCCCAACGAGCCGGATCTGGCGCGAGAGCAGCATGCCGTTGCCGAACACGTCGCCGGACATGTCGCCCACGCCAACGACCGTGAACCCCTCCGCCTGCACGTCGCGGCCCATCTCGCGGAAGTGCCGCTTGACGGACTCCCAGGCGCCGCGCGCCGTGATCCCCATCCGCTTGTGGTCGTAGCCCGTGGAGCCGCCGGAGGCGAACGCGTCGCCGAGCCAGAAGCCCTCCTCGAGTGCGATCCCGTTGGCGATGTCCGAGAACGTGGCGGTGCCCTTGTCGGCCGCCACCACGAGGTACGGGTCGTCGCCGTCGTAGCGCACCACGCCGGGCGGTGGCACCACCTCGCCGCCGTCGATGTCGTCGGTCAGGTCGAGCAGCCCGCGGATGAACGTCTGGTAGCAGGCGATCACCTCCTCGGGCAGCTCCTCGCGCACGGCGGGCGGGCGCTTCACCACGAAGCCGCCCTTGGCCCCGACCGGCACGATCACGGCGTTCTTCACCATCTGCGCCTTCATCAGCCCGAGCACCTCGGTGCGGAAGTCCTCGCGCCTGTCCGACCAGCGGATCCCACCGCGCGCCACCGCGCCGCCGCGCAGGTGCACGCCCTCGGTCCGAGGCGAGTACACGAACACCTCGAACACGGGGCGCGGCTGGGGCAGCCAGCGCAGGTCCGACGGGTCGAGCTTGATCGACAGGTGCGTGGCGGCCTCGGTGGGGCCCGTCTGGAAGTAGTTCGTGCGCAGGATCGCCTGGATCACGCCGAGGAACATCCGCAGGATCTGGTCCTGGTCGAGGCTCTCCACGGCGTCGATCCGCGCCTCGATCCGCTCCGCCACCTCACCGGCGTCCTCGCGGTCGCTGCGGCGCGGGTCGAAGCGCGCCTGGAACAGCGCCACCAGCAGGCGCGCGATCTCGGGGTGCGCGACGAGCGCCTCCTCCACGTAGCGGTCGCTGTAGGTGATGCGCGCCTGGCGCAGGTACTTGCCGATCGCGCGCAGCACGGTGATCTCGCGCCAGGTGAGCGCGGCGCCGAGCACCAGCCGGTTGTAGGCGTCGTTCTCGACGTCGCCGCGCCACACGCGCACGAACGTGTCCTGGAAGCTCTCGCGCACGCCGCCAGCGTCGAGGTCGCCGTCGCCGGAGTAGGTCAGCCCGAAGTCGTAGATCCAGACGCCGTCGGCTCCGCGCGGCGTGATCGGGTAGGGCCGCTCGTCGGCCACCTGCACGCCCATGTTCTCGAACAGCGGCAGCACGTCGGAGAGCATCAGCGCCCGCCCCGCCCGGAACAGCTTGGCTCGGAGGGCGCGCGGGCCGGCCTCGAGCGGCTTGTAGAGGCTGATGCCGAGCCCGTCGCTCTCGGGCAGCTCCTCGATGTGGACGATGTCGGAGAGCGCGGCGCGGGCGACCCAGTCCGCCCGGTAGGCCGCCGGGAAGGCGTCGCGGTAGCGCTGGAAGAGCTCGCCGCCGCTCGCCTCGCCGAGGTCCTCGAGGAGCGCCTCCTCGAGGTCGTCCGCCCACGAGCGCGTGGCCGCCACGAGCATCATCTCGACCTCGCGCGAGTCGAGCTCCGGGCTGAGGCCCGGCTCCACGTACGCGACGAAATGGAGCCGCACCAGCACCGATTCGGACACGCGCGTCGTGTAGTCCATCGAGACGG
>DASYMP010000220.1:0-9246 GCA_036009005.1 Thermoleophilaceae bacterium
GCCGCGCTCGGCGAGAGCGCGTTCCTGATGCTCGTCTCGGTCTTCATCGGGTTCGAGTCGATCCGCCGCCTCGTGGACGGCGGCGGCGGACACCACGTGGACGTGACCTGGTGGGCGCTGGTCGTGCTGGTCGTGGTGATCGTGGTGGACGCCTCGCGCGCGATCGCGAGCTTCCGGGCCGGCCGGCGCTACGGCTCTGCCGCGCTCGCCGCCAACGCGCTCCATTTCAGCTCCGACCTCGCGGGCTCGATCGCGGTGCTGATCGGGCTCCTGCTCGTGCGGGCGGGGCACCCGCTGGCGGACGCCGGGGCCGCGCTGTTCGTGGCGGTGCTCGTGGTGCTGGCCGCGCTTCGCCTGGCCACGCGCTCCATCGACGTGCTGATGGACCGCACGGTCGCGGACGCCGACGACCGCATCCGTGCCGCGCTCGCCCGGTCCGGCGAGGAGGTCGAGCTGAGGCGCGTGCGCGTGCGCCAGGCGGGCGGGCGCCAGTTCGTGGACCTCGTGGTGGGCGTGCCGATGGACAGCGGCCTGACGCAGGCGCACACCGTGGCCGACCGCGTCGAGGACCTCGTCGACGCCGCGCTCGGCGGGGCGGTCGACGTGGTGGTCCACGTGGAGCCGACCGAGGCCGAGGGCGGGATCCGCGAGCGCGCGACCGCGGCGGCGGGGGCGATCCCCGAGGTGCGCGAGATGCACAACGTGCGCGTGATGAGGCTTCCCGACGGCTACGAGCTGTCGCTCCACGTGAAGCTGCCGCGCGAGCTGTCGCTCGAGCAGGCCCACGACGCGGTGGAGCGGCTCGAGCAGCGCGTGCGCGCGGAGGTGCCCGAGCTGCGCATCATTCACACCCACATCGAGCCGCTCGCGCGCACCGACTGGGCCCACGCGCCCACGCGCGACGCCACCGCCACCGAGCGCGACGCGATCGAGGCGGCGGTCAGGCGCTTCACGGGCACGGCGCCGCTCGACGTGACATTCCGCGACGGCGAGCAGGGCCGCGTGGCGCTCGTGACGGTAGGCCTGCCCGGCGAGCAGCCGCTGCCCTCGGCGCACGAGCACGCCGGCGCGATCGAGGAGGCCGTGCGCGAGCAGTGCCCCGGGCTCGCGGACGTGATCGTGCACACCGAGCCGACGGGCGCCGAGGCGCCCTAGCCGCTAGAGCAGGTTCACGGCGGCCGCCGCGCCCACCGCGAGCAGCACGCCCGAGTAGCCGAAGTAGCCGTCGACGAGCAGGAGCACGGCCGCGATCAGGCAGATCCCGACGGTGGCGAGCCACGCGATTCTCGACAGGGGCACGTGGCTATTGTGACCGCGATGGCCGACACGCTCACCCCTGAGCGCGCCGCGGAGCGCCTCTGCGAGCTGTCGGCCGACGTCCGCGCCGCCGTCCTGCTGGACGCCGCGGGCTCGCTGGAGAGCTCGAGCGAGGACGACCGCCCGCGCGCGGAGGCGCTCGCCGGGCTCGCCAGGAAGCTGTTCGAGGAGGTGGACCGCGCGACGCGCGACTGGGACGCCGAGCCGCCCGAGCAGGTCGAGGTGCAGGTGCCGGGCGGCGCCGTGTTCGCGTCCCGCACGCCGCGCTTCACGCTCGCGGTGGTGGCCAAGAAGGGCGCGCTCGCGTCGCTGATGCTCTACGACCTGCGCGCGCTCCTCGGCTGGCTCGAGGGCGGGCCGGCGATCACGCGCTCGGTCTCGGCCGAGGAGCGCTCCGGCGGCCCCGCGACCGAGGAGCAGGCCGCGGAGGAGCTCCCGATGCCGGAGCTGGGCGGCTCGTGAAGGAGAAGCGCAAGGGGCCGCTCTCGCGTGCGGCGGGACTCGCCGAGGGCATGGCCGCCACGGTGCGCCGCATGCAGCGCGAGCGCGAGCCGCGCGTGCTCGTGTACGACCCGACCGGCTACGCCCGGCTGCTTCAGCCGGAGGCGCGCGGCCAGGCGCACATCATGGAGCTGGCCGAGGAGATGCTGAGCCTCGTCGCGGAGCGCGAGTGACGCTCGTCGATCCCGAGCTGGCGGCTCGCGTGCTCGAGCGCGCGCTCGCTCGCGGCGGCGACATGGCGGAGCTGTACGCGGAGTCGCGCCGCGGCTTCGGCGTCTCGCTCGACGACGGCCGCGTGGAGCGCCCGCAGGGCGGCCGTGAGCGCGGCGCGTGCGTCCGCGTGGTCCAGGGCGACTCGACCTACTACGGGCACGTGGACGGGCTCGCCGAGGAGGACCTCCTGCGAGTGGCCGGCTCGGTGTCGGAGGGCGTGCGTGGCGACGCGCGCCGGCCGGCCGCGCTCGCTGCCATCGCCACGGGCGCCCGCCACGAGGTGGCCGTGCCGCCGGAGGAGGTGGCGGCCGCGCGCAAGGCGGACCTGCTGCGTGCGTGCGACGAGCGCGCGCGGGCGGCCGGCCCTGAGGTCGCGCAGGCCCGGATCGGCTACGCCGAGTCGCACCGGCAGGTGGAGATCTTCGGCTCGGACGGCCGCGTCGCGGCCGACGACCGCACGCGCATCCGGCTGAGCGCGCAGGTCGTGGCGCGGCGCGACGGGCGTGTCGAGACCGGCACCGACACGCGTGGCGGGCACGCCGGGTGGGAGCTGCTCGAGGACGATCCCGAGCAGGTGGCCGACGAGGCCGCGCGCCGAGCCCTCACCCTGCTCGACGCCGTGGACGCGCCGACCGGACGGCTGCCGGTGGTGGTGGGGAACGGCTTCGGCGGCGTGCTGCTCCACGAGGCGGTGGGACACGGCCTCGAGGCCGACGCCGTGCAGAAGCAGGCGAGCGTCTACGCGGGCAGGCTCGGCGAGCAGCTCGCCCCGTCGTTCGTCACGGCGTACGACGACGGCAGCCGCCCGAACGCCTGGGGAAGCGAGGGCGTGGACGACGAGGGCACACCGACCCGCCGCACCACGGTGATCGAGGACGGCCGGCTCACGTCATACCTCTACGACCTGCTGAGCTCGCGCAAGGACGGGGTCGAGTCGACCGGCAACGGCCGCCGCGAATCGTTCCGGCACCTGCCCGTGCCGCGCATGACGAACACGTTCTTCGCGCCGGGGGAGGCCACGCCGGAGGAGCTGATCGCGGGCGTGGAGCGCGGGCTCTACGCGGTCTCGTTCGGCGGCGGGCAGGTCGAGCCCGCCACCGGCGACTTCGTCTTCGGCGTGTCCGAGGGCTATCTGATCGAGAACGGCAGGGTCACCGCCCCCGTGCGCGGGGCGACGCTCGTCGGGAACGGCATCGAGGCGCTGCGCGCGCTCGACGGGATCGCGGGCGACCTCGAGATCGCCACCGGCTACTGCGGCAAGGGCGGCCAGACCGTCCCGGCCGGGGTGGGCCAGCCGCACGTGCGCATCCGCGAGCTGACCGTCGGCGGGACCGCGTCATGAGGCTGGAGGACGCGGCTCGGCGCGCGGTCGAGGCCGCCCAGGCGGCCGGCGCCTCGGACTCGGAGGCGTGGGCCGAGGAGTCCACGAGCCGGCGTGTGCGGGTCTACGCGGGGGAGGTGGAGAGCCTGAGCGACGCCGGCGGCCGCGGCATCGGCGTGCGCGCCTTCGCGGGGACGCGCTCGGGCTACGCGTACGGCACGGAGCTCACGGACGACGGCGTCGCCGAGCTGGCCCGCGCCGCGCGCGAGGCGGCCGAGGTGGCCGACGAGGACGAGTACGAGGGCCTCCCGGACACATCCGGCAGCTCCGACGTGCCCGGCCTGGCGTCGGCGGGCTTCGCGGACTGGTCGACGGAGCGGGTGGTGGAGCTGGCGCTCGCGGTTGACCGCGCCGCGCGCTCGGTGCCCGACGTGACGCAGGTGGAGAACTCGGTCTACTCGGACGCGCAGGGCTCGGTGGCGCTCGCCAACTCGCGCGGCTTCGCGGCCTCCTACGGCGCTACCCAGGCCTGGGCCTACTCGTCCGCGTTCGCGGGCGAGGGCGCCGACCTCATGACCGGCATGGGCGTGGGCATGGGCCGCGACCCCGGAGAGCTCGACGCCGAGGCGATCGGCACCGAGGCCGGCGAGCGCGCGCGGATGCTCGTGGGCGCGCGCCAGCCGGACAGCCGGCGCTGCCCCGTGGTGCTCGACGCGTTCGTGGCCGCCTCGTTCATGGGCTTCGTGGGAGCGATGCTGTCGGCCGACGCCGTTCAGCGCGGCCGTTCGCTGTTCGCCGGGCGCGAGGGCGACGAGGTGGCGGACCCCGTGCTGCGGCTGGCCGACGACGGCACCGATCCGGAGGGCCCGTCGAGCGCCCCCTTCGACGGCGAGGGCACCCCCACGGGCCGCACCGGGCTGATCGAGGGCGGCCGCCTGCTCGGCTTCCTCTACGACTCGCGCACGGCTCGCAGGGCCGGGCGCGCGACGACGGGCAACGCGAGCCGGGGCTCGTACAGGACGCCGCCGGGAGTCGGCACCACGAATCTCGTGGTCGCGGGCGGCGATCTGGAGCTCGAAGGGCTCGTGGCCCAGGCGGGCGACGGCCTCTACGTCACGGAGGTGGCCGGCCTCCATTCGGGCGTGAATCCCGTGTCCGGCACGTTCTCGGTCGGAGCGGCCGGAATCCTGATCGAAAACGGCCGGCTGGGGCGCCCGGTACGCGAGCTCACGATCGCCAGCGACCTCGTCTCGATGCTCAAATCCGTGAGCGCAGTGGGGTCCGAGGTGCGCTGGGTGCCGTTCGGCGGGAGCGTCAAAGCGCCCCCGGTTTTGGTGTCGGAGATGGCTGTTTCCGGCTCCTGAAGGGCGGAAAGCCCCGCAACAAGCGCGGTATTTCCGCTCGCAGAGCGGAATTTCTCGCGCTTTCGTCCGGGTGCATTGTTACGTTGCGCCCGGTCAGTTGCCCCCGGCAAGGAGGAAAGTCATGACCAAGAACGAGTTCGTCGACCGGGTATCGCAGAACAGCGGTCTCGGAAAGGGCGAGGCAAGCAAGGCGGTCGACGCGGTTCTCGAGTCGATCCAGGAAGTCCTGTCCCGCGGCGGTGAGATCAACTTCACCGGATTCGGGAAGTTCTCCGTGGCGGATCGCAGCGCCCGTCAGGGCGTGAACCCGCAGACCGGCGAGAAGATCCAGATCGCCGCCAGCAGGGTCCCGCGGTTCAGCGCCGGCTCTTCGCTGAAGAGCGCCGTCAAGAGCGGCGCGTAGTAGCGGGCACCCGCGGCTGAGTCCTTGACTGCCGGGGGCTCGACGCCGCAGCATTTCGCCGACCGGCTGGCGGCGCTCGTGGAGGAGCGTCGCAGTCGTGTCGTGCTTGGACTCGATCCCGACCCGGCAGCGCTGTGGCCCGAGGCGCTCGCGCGCCTGGGCGGCGGCTCGGACGCGCCGCACCTCGCCCGTGCCCGCACGGCCGAGGCCGTCACGGAGCACTGCCGCGCCGCGATCGTCGCGGCGGGGCCGGCCTGTGTGGCGGTCAAGCCTCAGCTCGCATGCTTCGAGCGGCTCGGCCCGCCGGGCTGGGACGCGCTCGAGCAGGTGGTGGCGATCGCGCGCGACCACGGGCTGCTCGTGCTGGGCGACGGCAAGCGCGGCGACGTGCCGGTCACGGCCGGCGCGTACGCGCAGGCGCTCGTGGGCTCGACGCCGGGCCCGTTCGGCGACGTGCCGGGTCTCGGCGTGGACGCGTTCACCGCCAACCCGCTCCTCGGGCGCGACTCGCTCGAGCCGCTGATCGCGGCGGCGGGCGCGGCGGGCGCGGGCTGCTTCGTGCTCGTGCGCACCTCGAACCCCGGCGCCGCGGAGCTCCAGGACGAGGGCGACCCGCCGCTGTTCGAGCGCCTGGCTCGCGTGGTCGACGAGCTTGGGCGCGGCCAACTCGGCGACTGTGGGCTGTCGCTCGTGGGTGCGGTCACGGGCGCCACGCGCCCGGAGCACCTCGGCCGGCTGCGCGAGCTGATGCCGCACGCGATCTTCCTGCTCCCCGGCATCGGCGCGCAGGGCGGGAGCGTCGATTCGCTCGGGCCCGCGTTCGCCCCGCATCCGGCGGCGGGGCTCGTCACGGCCTCGCGCTCGATCGTCGACGCGCATGCGGAGCGCGGTGGCGACCCGGCCGCGGCTGCCGCCGAAGCGGCCGAGGAGCTGCGCGCCGCGGCCTGGGCGCTTTAGCCCAAGCGGCCCCTTTTCCGCCGCCTGCTCCTATTCTCCTTGAGCCGTGATCGCGCGACTGCTGGCGCCGCTTGCGCTGATTGTCTTCCTGGTGGCCTTCGTAGCCATCCTGCTCGGGTCGGGCGTTGTCGGCGACGACAACGGCTCCGATTCGAGCCGCGCGAGCGACCTGCCGGTGGCCACCGAGCGCACCACCACCGAGCAGAAGCAGAAGAAGGCTCGCGCCACCTACACGATCAAGACGAACGACACGCTGAGCGGGATCGCGGCCAAGACCGGCACGACCGTCGAGAAGCTCCAGGAGCTGAACCCGGAGCTCGATCCGACGGGGCTGGTGGCGGGCCAGAAGATCAAGCTGCGCGAGTGACGCGCCGGCGCAGCATTCTTGCGCTGGCGGCCGCGCTCGTGGCCGCGGCGCCGGGCTCAGCCGTGGCCGCGGAGCCGCCGCCGCGCGTACCGACCGCGCAGGCCGCGATCGTGATCGACGCGCTCGACGGCACGGTGATGTTCGCGAAGCGTCCCGACACGGAGCGCTCGATCGCCAGCACCACGAAGCTGATGACGGCGATGCTGTCGCTGGAGGCGGCCGAGCCCGAGGACGTCTTCACGGCCCCGGCCTACCACCCGCAGGCCGCCGAGTCGCGCATCAACCTCCGCGAGGGCGAGCGGATGTCGGTTCAGGACCTGCTCGAGGCGCTGCTGCTCGAGAGCGCCAACGACGCCGCCGTGGCGCTGGCGGAGAACATCTCCGGGTCGCGTCAGGCGTTCGTCGACGAGATGAACGACCGCGCCGCCGAGCTCGGCCTCGACCACACGAGCTACGCGAACCCGATCGGGCTCGACGAGGAGGGCAACCACTCGACCGCGCGCGACCTCGCCAGGCTCGCGCGCATCCTGCTTCAGAACCCGCGCTTCGCCCGCATCGTCGACACGCCCGAGGCGAGGCTCGAGACGGGCATCCGGCCGCGTGTCGTCGAGAACCGCAACGACCTGATCGCGCGATATCCGTGGGTGGACGGCGTGAAGACGGGCTACACGACGGACGCGGGCAACGTACTCGTGGGCGCCGCGGCCCGCGGGCCGCGCGCCCGCGTGGTGAGCGTGGTGCTCGGCGAGCCGAGCGAGGCGGCGCGCGACGCCGACACGCTCACGCTGCTGCGGTTCGGCCTGCGCAGCTTCAAGCGGGTGCGCGTGCTCGGTCGCGGCCGCGTGCTCGCTCGCGCCGGCGTCGCGCACCGCGACGAGACGGCGCGGCTCGTCCCGCGCCGCGGTGTGGTTCTCACGGTGCGGGACGGCGAGCGCCTCCGGCGCCGCGTGGACGCGCCGGACGAGCTGTCGGGTCCGCTCGACGCGGGCGAGCGCGTGGGCTCCGTGACGATCCTCCTGGCCGGCAAGCCGGTGCGGCGCGTGGCGCTCGTCACGGCGCGCCCTGTCCCTGGGGCGGGGACGCTCCGTGTGCTCCTTTCGGCGCTGGGCGTCCCCTTGACGTTGGTGATTGCCCTCGCGATCCTGCTCGCCGCGGTCCTAGCCATGCTTCGCTACCGGATCCGGGTCCGCATCTCCAGATGATCATCACCGTCACCCTCAACGCCGCCATCGACAAGACGCTCGCCGTGCCGAACTTCCGGCTCGGCCAGCGCCACCGTGCCGTGGAGCAGACCGCGACGGCCGGCGGCAAGGGCGTGAACGTGGCCCGCGCGCTGCGCGCGCTCGGCCAGCCGGTGATCGCGACGGGCGTCGCCGGAGGCCCGACCGGCACCCGCGTCGTCGAGCACCTGACCGAGGAGGGGATCCTCAACGACTTCGTGCGCATCCGCGAGGAGTCGCGCACCTCGACCGCGGTGGTCGACCCCACGAGCGGCGAGCAGACCGAGATCAACGAGCACGGCCCGCACGTGACCGATGCCGAGCTCGAGCTGTTCGTGGACAAGCTGCTCTACCTGGCGAAGGGGGCCGCCGTCTGCGTCGTGTCGGGGAGCCTCCCGCGCGGCGTCGACGCCGGGCTGTACGCGCGGCTCGTGGAGGAGATGAAGCGGCTGGGCGTGCTGACCGTGCTCGACTCGGATGGCGAGCCGATGAACCTCGCCACGCGCAAGGCACCGGACGTGGTCATGCCGAACGAGCTCGAGGCGGAGGGGCTCGTGGGGCACGAGTTCTCGGACGAGGAGGACCGCCGCACCGCGATCGGGGAGCTCGTCGAGCTCGGCCCGCGCGAGGCGATCATGACGCTCCCCGACGGCTGCCTCGCGATGCTGCTCGACACCGCGGGCGAGCGCACGCTCTACCGCGCGACGCTCGAGCCGCTCGAGCCGGTCTCCTCCGTGGGCTCGGGCGATGCCTTCCTGGCCGGCTTCGTGGCCGCCCGCTACGGCGGGCGCGAGGTCGAGGACTCGCTCAGATTCGCCGTCGCCTGCGGCGCCGAGTCGACCCAGCACTTCGGCGCCGGCGTCCTCGAGCAGCGCGAGGTGGAGCGGCTCGTGCCGGACGTTCGGGTGGAGCAGCTCGAGACGCCCGCGCTCACGCTCGGGTGAGGACTCTGGCGAGGTTGGTACGCTCGCTGTTCGTCCGCCAGCGACCCTAGGATCCTCGAATGGAAGTTGAGATCGGCCGCGGTAAGAAGGGCCGCCGCGCATACGGATTCGATGACATCGCGATCGTGCCCTCCAGGCGCACGCGCGACCCTGATGACATCGACATCACCTCGATGCTCGGGCCCTACCGGCTCGAGCTCCCGCTGCTCGCCTCGGCGATGGACGGCGTGGTCTCGCCCGAGACCGCCGGCATCCTCGGCAAGCTCGGCGGGCTGGCGGTGCTGAACCTCGAGGGCATCTGGACGCGCTACGAGGACGCGGACGAGCAGCTCGAGCGGATCTCGCAGCAGCCGAAGGAGCTCGCCACCACCGAGATGCAGCGGATCTACGCGGAGCCGATCAAGGAGGAGCTGATCGGCCGGCGGATCCGGGAGATCAAGGACCAGGGGGTCGTGGCCGCGGCGTCGCTGACGCCGCAGCGCGTGCGCCAGTACTACG
The DNA here is from genome assembly GCA_036009005.1 of Thermoleophilaceae bacterium. GTDB lineage: Bacteria > Actinomycetota > Thermoleophilia > Solirubrobacterales > Thermoleophilaceae > JACVRW01. The sequence continues at coordinate 9,106 of DASYMP010000220.1, forward strand.
AGACGGCGCTCGACGCCGGCCTCGACGTCCTCGTGATCCAGGGCACGGTCGTGTCGGCTGAGCACGTCTCCGCCACCAGCGAGCCGCTCAACCTGAAGGAGTTCATCCGCGAGGTGCCGGTTCCCGTGATCGTGGGCGGCT
>DASYMP010000221.1:0-3676 GCA_036009005.1 Thermoleophilaceae bacterium
ATGTGCGGCGTCTGCGGGAACATGTCGACGGGGCGCACCTTGCGCAGCTCGTAGCCGGCCTCGACGAGCTGGGCCGCGTTGGGGGCGAGCGTCGTCGGGTTGCAGGACACGTAGACGATGCGCTTCGGCGCCGCCTCGACGATCCGGCGCACCACCTTCTGCGAGAGGCCGGCGCGCGGCGGATCCACGATCGCCACATCGGGGCGGCCGGCGCGCTCGACCAGCTCGCGCATGGAGACGCGGATGTCGCCGGCGAAGAAGGAGGCGTTCTGGATCTCGTTGATGCGGGCGTTCTCGAACGCATCGGCGACGGCCGCCTCGACGAGCTCGACGCCGATCACCTCGCGTGCGCGCATCGCGAGCGAGAGGCCGATCGTGCCGATGCCGCAGTAGAGATCGAAGACGCGCTCGTGGCCGCGCAGCTGCGCGTAGTCGATCGCGAGCGAGTAGAGCTGCTCGGCCATCTCGGTGTTCGTCTGGAAGAACGCCTCGGGCGAGATGAGGAAGTCGAGGTCGAACAGCCGCTCGCGCAGCTGCGGGTTGCCTTTCAGCCGGGTCGTCTTGCCACCCTGCGTGCTCTCTCCGAGGTCAGCGGTCTGGGTGAGGAAGACGGCCTCGGCGTCGACCGCCGCGGCGAACGACTCGCCGTCGATCGTCGCGGGAGAGGTGATCAGCCGGACCTGGAACTCGCCCGTGTTGCGCCCCTCGCGCACCACGAGGTTGCGCAGCACGCCGCGGTGCTCGCGGCGGTCCCAGGCGGTCAGCCCGGCCGCGCGGCACCAGGCCAGCGCCTGCTCGCGCAGCACGTTGCCGCGCTCGGAGGCGAGCTTGCAGTCGTCGAGGGGCACGATCTCGTTCCACCGGCCCGGGGCGTGGAAGCCGAGGACGAGCTCGCCGTCCTCCGCCTCGCCGAACGAGTACTCGAGCTTGTTGCGGTAGCGGAAGAGCTGCTCGGCCGGGACGATCGGCTCGACGGGTGGATCCTCGAAGTTGCCGATCCGCATGAGCGCATCGCGGACCTGCGACTCCTTCTCGGCGAGCTGGCGCTCGTACGGGAGCACCTGCCAGGGCGCGCCCGGATGCGCAGCCTTCGGCTCGATCCGGTCAGGGCTCCCCTCCAGCAGCTCCACGAGCTCGGCCTCGGCCCACGAGCGCTTCGACTTGCCGATCCGTGCGCGCACGCGGTCGCCGGGCACGGCGCCGCGCACGAACACGACGTAGCCGGTCTCCGTGCGCGCCACGCCGGCGCCCCCGTATGCGAGGCGATCGATCGTGAGCTCGAGCTCGTCGCCCCTGCGGGGACGCGGCCGAGCGGTCTCTTGTTGGGCGCCTTCCACGACGCCCTATGGTCGCAGCTAGCTCAGCTTCGTCTCGATCGAGTTGAGCACGGTCTTCCGGTTGGCGTTCCGTCGCTCGTAGTCGCGGACCTTCCTCAGCTCGGCCGGCGAGAGGTCGCTCAGACGGCTCACCACCTGGTCGGCCGTGAGGTCGTCGTAGGCGAGGATCGGGAAGTTCGGCCCGACCCCGGCCGCGCGCCGGGCGCGATCCGCCTGGGCGAGCGGCCCGGCGGCCGCGCGAACGGCGCGGCTGCGGGCGCCCGAGGCCTGTCCGCGTGCGGCTCCCACCGCTCCGCCGGCCACCTTGCGTACGCCGGAGGTGCGGTCCTCGACCTCGCTGCGGCCGCGGTCGAGCAGGCCCTCGAGGTCTTTCAGCACCTCGTTCGTCTGCTTGCGGCCGAGGTCGAGCAGCCCGCTGGCCAGGCCCTGCGCGTCCGCCGACGTCATCCGCCCGCGCTCCACGGCCTCGCCCAGCGCCTCCTCGATGCGGTCGCGCGTGAGCAGCACCATCTCCATCGGTCCGATCAGGTTCTTGCGGAGCGCCTCGCGGAACTCGGCGACCGTCTTGGCCTCGACGCCCGCGCTGCGTGCCGCGCTCGACGTGCTGCGTGCGGTGGTCCTCGCCGCCTTGCGCGCCTGCTGCTGGCGCCCGCGCGCCTTGCCGCCCTTCTTCGCGGCCGCGCTGCGCTTCGCCGACGTGGAGCCGGAGCTGCCGGACGACGAGCTGCGGCTGCGCGCGCTCGACGACGCCGCGCGCGAGCTGGCCGGCTTGCTGCTCGAGCTCGACGACTTGCTGCGCGAGCTGGCGGACCCGCTGCCTGAGCTGGCGGACCTGCTGCGCGAGCTCGCCGGCTTCGCGCGCGAGGAGCTCGCCGGCTTGCTGCGCGAGGAGCTCGAGGAGGATCGGCTGCTGCTCGCGGACGAGCGGCTGCCTCCGGAGCGGCTCGACCCGCTCGACCGCTTTGCCCCGCCGCCCGACCTACCGCTGCTTCGACTGTCCGCCATCTGTTCCCCTCCTGATCCCGCGACCGTTGGTGGGACTCTCCCCCGAAACCGGGACTATCTCACCTCGTAGGTCGCGATGACCGGCGCGTGGTCCGACAGTCGCACGCGCAGACCGTCCGGGCCCGTCAGCTCGCGCTCCTCCGGCGCAAGCTGCCGAGGGCGCTCCACCACCTCGAGCCCGCGCGTGAGCAGATGGTCGATCGCGTGCGGGGCGGTCGGGTCGCCGAGCCCGAAGCGCTCGCGCAGCTCGGCGAACGGAACCGGGTTGCGCGCCGGCCGCACGTTCGTGTCCCCGCCGAACACGAGCGGCTCGCCGCCGGACCACTCGACCGCGTTCGCCGCGGCCGCCAAGAGCTCGCCCGTCGCCTTCTGCGGCAGCCCCGCCGAGGCGTGCAGGTTCGCCACGCACACGGTCTCGCCCCCGGCCAGGCGCACACGCGCCCACACCATGCGCCGGCGTTCCGGGCGGCGCGTGAGCGTCATCGTGCGGTGCTCGAGAACCCTGCCGGGCGCGCGCACGAGGAGCTGGTTCGAGCCGCCCTCCCACGACGCGATCAGGTCGGGGTTGAGGTCGGCGAGGACGCGCTGCGCCGGCGGCAGGACGTTGCGCGACGTGAGCACCCGGACGCCGTTCGAGCGCGTGCTCCTGCCGAGCTCCCGGAACCACAGCGGGGGCGCCTCCTGGAGCAGCGCCACGTCCCAGTCCCGCGCGGCGAGCCAGCCCGCGAACTCGCCGCAGAGCGGGCGGTTCAGCTGTGCGTGCGTCGCGTTCCGCTCGGTCAGGCGGAGCAACCGCGAGCGCAGCGTGAAGAGGGCCTCGTCAGGAGGGAAGTCGCGGCCGTGGTAGAGATTCCAGCTCAGGACTCGCATGACGAAGCATTTCCTAACCGGCGCGGAGCTTACGGCTGAAGAGCAGCAGCGGCTCCTTGACAGGGCGATCGAGCTGAAGGCCGATCGCCTGTCCTCGCGCGCGCTCGAGGGCAGGTCGGTGGCGCTCATCTTCGACAAGCCGTCGACCCGCACGCGCGTTTCGTTCGAGACCGGCATCTTCGAGCTGGGGGGGAACGCGCTGGTCCTGCGCCAGGGCGAGCTGCAGATGGCACGTGGCGAGTCGCCGCGGGACATCGCGCTGGTGCTCTCGCGCATGGTCCACGCGATCGGCATCCGCACCGGCCCGCACGCGCTCGTCGAGGAGCTCGCCGAGCACGCCTCGGTCCCGGTGATCAACATGCTCACCCGCGACCACCATCCCTGCCAGGCGCTCGCCGACCTGGTCACGCTGCGCGAGCGCTTTGGAAAACTCGAAGGCCTCAAGCTCACCTACGTGGGCGACG
>DASYMP010000222.1:0-12315 GCA_036009005.1 Thermoleophilaceae bacterium
CGCGTGTGGGACGGTTCGAATCCGGGTCCAGCAGCATCACGTTCGAGATGTGGATCGGGCCCTCGAACTCGATGATGCCGCCCACCTCCTGCGCGCGCTGGGTGTCGCGCAGCGTGCGCGGCTTCGTGTGCCGCTTGATGATGTTCGCGCCCTCGACGAAGACTCGGTCGCGCTTCGGGTCGGTGCGCAGCACGCGCCCGGTCCTGCCGCGGTCCTTCCCGGTGATGATGCGGACGGTGTCGTCGCGGCGAATCCTGAGGCCCATGGTCAGAGCACCTCCGGGGCGAGCGAGACGATCTTCATGAAGTTGCGGTCGCGCAGCTCGCGGGCCACGGGGCCGAAGATGCGGGTGCCGCGCGGGTTGTTGCCGTCGTCGATCAGCACCGCAGCGTTCTCGTCAAAGGAGATGTAGGTGCCGTCGTTGCGGCCGAACTCCTTCTTCGTGCGCACCACCACGGCGGTCACGACCTCACCCTTCTTCACGGAGCCGTGCGGGATCGCCTGCTTGACGGTGCAGACGATGATGTCGCCCACGCCCGCGTAGCGCCGCTGGCTGCCGCCGCGCACGCGGATGCACAGCACCTCGCGGGCGCCGGTGTTGTCCGCCACCTTCAGCCGGGATTCCTGCTGGATCATCTGGCCCTCTCGAGCACTTCCACCAGCCGCCAGCGCTTCGTGCGGCTGAGCGGACGGCTCTCGATGAGACGCACCGTGTCTCCCACGTGTGCCTCGTTCTGCTCGTCGTGCGCGTGGAGCGTCGACGACGTGCGGACGATCTTCTTGTACATCCGGTGCGCGCGGGCCGAATCGATGCGCACGATGATCGTCTTGTCGGCCTTGTCGGAGACGACGATGCCCTGCCGCGTCTTCGCGCCGCCTGACGCGGACTGCTCGACGGGGGCCTGCGGCGTCTCGTCGCGCGGCTCCGCCGACCCGCGGCGCTCGCGCTGCTTCAGGCGATACGCGCGGCGCTGCTTGGCCTTGGTGCTGCGCCGCTCGGCGCGCTCGGCCGCGCGCTCCTCGACGGTGCGGGCCGGACGCGCCTCGCCGGCGTGCGCGGAGCGCTTGCGCCTGCGCCGCTCCTTGGGGCCAAGCGCCTCGGCGGGCTCGGCGTCCGCGGCGGGAGCGGCAGCGGGGGCGGCCGCAGCAGCGGGCTCCTCCGTAGCGGGCTCCTCGGCGGGGGCGTCCTCCGCAGGGGCGTCCGCGGCGACCTCGTCGGAAGAGGAATCCTCCGTCGCGGGCTCGCCCGCGACCTCGGACGCGGCGGGCTCCTCGGCGGGCTCCTCCGGGGCCATGATCTCCTCGGCCACCTGGTCGGGGGCCTCGTCGGCCGCGGGGGCGTCGCCCTCCGGTGCCTCCTCGTTCACGTTCTCGTCTGTCTCAAGCATTGGCTCGTCTCTGCCTACGAATCTCGGTCTCCACGTCGATCCCGCGCTGCTGCGCCACCGTCAGCGCACGCGCGAGGTCCTTCTTTGCGGCTCTCAGCCGCGCCGTGTTCTCCAGCTGCCCGGTGGCGTGCTGGAAGCGGAGGTTGAAGACCTCCTGGCGCGAGTTGTCCGCGAACTCCACGAGCTGCGGGTCCTCCAGGTTATTCACCTCGACAGCCTTCACTGCTGACCAGCGCCTTCACGCATGATGAACTTGGTCTTCACCGGGAGCTTGTGGCCTGCGAGGCGCATCGCCTCGCGCGCCAGCGGCTCCGGCACGCCGGACAGCTCGAACATCACGCGGCCCGGCTTCACGACAGCCACCCAGCCCTCGGGCGAGCCCTTTCCGGAGCCCATCCGCGTCTCGGCCGGCTTCTTCGTGAACGGCTTGTCGGGAAAGATGTTGATCCACACCTTCCCGCCACGCTTGATCTTGCGGGTCATCGCGATACGGGCGGCCTCGATCTGGCGGTTGGTGACCCAGCCGCGGTCGAGCGCCTTGAGCCCGTAGTCGCCGAACTCGAGGCTGGTGCCGCCCTTCGCGTAACCGCGCCTGCGGCCGCGATGCTCCTTGCGCCACTTGACGCGCTTCGGCTGAAGCATTAGAGCCTCCCCTGGGGTAGGGGCGGGCCGTCGCTCCGTCCACCGCGTCCGCCGCCGCGGCCGCCGCCACGTCCACCGGGACCGCCGGGGCCTCCACGACCGCCGCCGGGGCCGCCGCGACCGCCGCCGGGACCGCCCCGACCGCCGCCCGGGCCACCCGGACCGCGCCCTCCGCGACCGCCGCCGGGGCCGACCGCCTGCGGGGCCTCCAGCTCGGTGAGATCCTGCGCGAAGCCCTTGGGCATGATCTCGCCCTTGTTGATCCAGACCTTCACGCCGATGCGGCCGAACGTCGTGCGGGCCTCGTAGAAGCCGTAGTCGATGTCCGCGCGCAGCGTGTGGAGCGGCACGCGACCGTCCGAGTAGCCCTCGGTGCGCGCCATCTCCGCGCCGCCGAGGCGACCCGAGACCTGGATCTTCACGCCCTTCGCGCCCGAGCGCATCGCGCTCGTGAGCGCGCGCTTCATCGCGCGGCGGAACGCCACGCGGTTCTGAAGCTGCTCACCGACGGACTGCGCCACGAGCCGGGAATCCAGCTCCGGGCGCTTGATCTCGAGGATGTTCACCTTCACGGCCTTGCCGGTCATCTTGTGGAGCTCCTTGCGCAGAGCGTCCACCTCGCTGCCGGACTTGCCGATCACGATGCCCGGGCGGGCCGTGTGGATGTTGACCTCGACCTCGTTCTTGTTCTTCTTGATCGTGATCGTCGAGAGACCCGCGTGCGCGAGCTTGTTCTCGATGTGGTCGCGGATGTGCACGTCCTCCAACAGGTAGTCGGAGAAATCGCGCTCGTTGAACCAGGTCGACTTCCAGTCGTGGATGTAGCCGACCCGAAGTGCCTCGGGGTGGACCTTCTGGCCCATGGGCTACCTCCCGTTCCCTTCGATGGTCATAAGTTCGATCGTCATGTGGCTGGTGCGCTTGTTGATCTTGGTGGCGCGACCGAGCGCGCGCGGCCGGAAGCGCTTGATCGTCGGTCCCTCGTCCACGTAGGCGCGCGAGATGGTGAGCTCGTCGGCGCCGAGCTCGTAGGCCGACTCCGCGTTCGCGATCGCCGAGTTGAGCAGCTTCAGGATGTCGCTCGAGATCGCTCGCGGAGCGTGCGCCAGGATCGCCTGGGCGTGCTCGACGCGCTTGCCGCGGATGTGGTCCATGACGAGCCGCGCCTTGCGCGGAGCGGTGCGCACGTAGCGCGCGCGAGCGCGCACGACCAGGTCGCCCTCGGGGCGCGCGGCACGCGTGCGAGCGGGCGCGCCCGTCGAGGTCTCGGCGGACCCGCGGCGCCGGCGGGCGGGCTTGGCGGGCTTGTCGCCGGCGGATTCCTCGTCGGCAGCGGCGTCCGCGTCGGCGTCGCCGCCGTCGGCTTCGGGCGTCTCGGCGGCCGGTGCGACCTCGGACGCGGCCTTCTCCGCCGCGGGCGCGGGCGCGCTGCCGGCCTGCGCGACGTCGTCGTCGGCCAGGCGCGCGATCAGCTCGGCCTTCGTGCCGCTCTTGGGCAGGCCGCGGGCCTCGAGCTCCACCTTCAGCTCGTCGACCTTCAGCGACTCCCAGCCGCCCTCGGGCGCCGGATTCTGCTTATCGGGCGTCAACGCATCCTCACCTTGTCGCTGCCCGCATGTCCGCGGAACATCCGCGTGGGAGCGAACTCGCCGAGCTTGTGCCCGACCATCGACTCGGAGACGAACACGGGGACGTGCTTGCGGCCGTCGTGCACCGCGATCGTGTGCCCGACCATCTCCGGGAAGATCGTCGAGGTCCGCGACCAGGTCTTGATCATCGTCTTGTTGCCCGCTTCGTTCATCTGCTCGATCCGCGTCATCAAGCGGTCCTGGACGAACGGCCCCTTCTTGGAAGAACGAGACATCTACTACCTCCGACCCTTCTTGCCGCGCCTGCGGCCGCGCACGATGTAGCGGTCCGACGCCTTCCGCTTCTTACGAGTCCTGTAGCCGAGCGTGGGCACGCCCCAGGGCGTCTTCGGGTGCCCGCCGGGCGTGTGATGCGCCTCGCCGCCGCCGTGCGGGTGGTCGACCGGGTTCATGGCCACGCCACGCGTCTGCGGGCGGACGCCCTTGTGACGCGAGCGCCCGGCCTTGCCGATCGTGACCAGCTCGTGCTCGGCGTTGCCGAGCACGCCGATCGTGGCGCGGCAGTCCACGAGCACCATGCGCATCTCGCTGGAGGGCAGCCGCAGCGTGGCGTAGCGGCCCTCCTTCGCGACGAGCTGGATCGAGGTGCCGGCCGAGCGGCCCATCTGGCCACCGCGCCCGGGCTTCAGCTCCACGTTGTGGAGGACCGTACCCGTGGGGATGTTCGCCAGCGGCAGGCAGCAGCCGGGCGCGATCTCAGCGTCGGTGCCGGACGAGACCGTGTCGCCCACGTTGATGCGGCCAGGCGCCAGGATGTAGCGCTTCTCGCCGTCCGCGTAGTGCAGCAGCGCGATGTGGGCCGAGCGGTTCGGGTCGTACTCGATCGCGGCGACCTTCGCCGGAATCCCGTCCTTCGTCCGCTTGAAGTCGATCTTGCGGTACTTGCGCTTGGCGCCGCCGCCGCGATGGCGCGAGGTCACGCGGCCGTAGGCGTTGCGGCCACCCGACTTCCGGAGTCCCTCGGTGAGCGACTTCTCCGGCTCGGTCTTCGTGACGGCCTCGTGCTGGAGGTACGTCGCGAAGCGGCGTCCCGGCGAGGTCGGCTTGTACTTCTTGATGGCCACTACTCGATCCCCTGACCCTCGAACAGCTCGATCGAATCCTCGGGATGGAGGGTCACGACCGCCTTCTTCCACTTACGCCGGGTTCCGGCCGTGAGCCCGCGGCGCTTCGGCTTGGGCTTGACCCAAGCGGTGCGCACGCCGTCGACCCGCACGCCGAAGATCTCCTCGATCGCCTGGCGCACCTGCGTCTTGTTGGCCCGCTCGTGCACGCGGAACGTGTACTTGTTGGCCGCGAGCAGCGCGTAGCTCTTCTCCGAGATCACGGGCCGGATGATCACCTGGCGCGCGTTCACTTCGACGCCTTCTCGGTCAGGCGCGCGAGCGCCGCCTCGGACAGCGCGAGCCGCGCGTGCCCGATCAGGTCGGCCACGCCCACGTCGTCGGCATGCATGACGGTCACGCGGCTCAGGTTCCTGAACGACTTCACGCAGCTCTCCTCGCCGTCCGTCAGGACGAGCAGGACCCTGCCGTCGCCGTCGAACGAGGCGATCGCGGCCGCGGCCGCCTTCGTGGAGGGCGTGTCGAACTTGGAGGGGTCGATCCCGGCGAGCGAGCCGCGCTCGGCGTGCACGGTCAGGGCCGCCCTCAGCGCGCGCCTGCGCGCCTTGCGGTTCACCTTCACCGTGTAGCCGCGCGGCTTCGGGCCGAAGGCCACACCGCCGCCCTTGCGGGTGGGCGACGAGAGCGCGCCCACGCGCGCCCGGCCGGTGCCCTTCTGGCGCCACGCCTTCGCGCCGGTCATGCTGACCTCGCCGCGGGTCTGGGTGGACGCCGTGCCGCGGCGGCGCGCCGCGAGCTCCGCGCGCACCGCCTCGTGCACGAGCGGGCCGTGGAAGCGCTCGCCGAAGACCGCCTCGTCGAGCGAGAGCGTGCCGGTGCCGCCGCCGATGTACTTGGCAGTGGTGGCCATGGCTATGCGTCGCTCCTGATCTCGACCACGCCGCCCTTGGGGCCGGGCACCGAGCCGCGCACGAGCAGCAGGTTGTCGCGGATGTCCACGACCTCGAGGCCGCGCTGGGTCACGCGCTTGTTGCCCATCTGGCCGGGGCCGCGGATGCCCTTGAACACGCGCGCGGGGTCGGCGGAGGCGCCGATCGAGCCCGGGGCGCGCACGTTGTGCGAGCCGTGCGACTTGGGGCCGGAGGCGAAGTTGTGGCGCTTGATCGTGCCGGCGAAGCCCTTGCCCTTCGAGGTGCCGGAGACCTTGACGGTCTGGCCCTTCTCGAAGACCGAGCCGGGGCTGACCTCGGTGCCGACCTCGAGCTCGCCCGCCTCGCCGCGGAACTCGGCGAGGTGCTTCAGGTTGCCCACGCCGGCCTTCTTCAGAAGGCCGAGCTTCGGCTTCGTGAGGCTCTTCTCGCGTACCTCGCCGAAGGCGAGCTGGATCGCGTCGTAGCCGTCGCGCTCCGCGCGGCGGATGCCGGTCACGAAACAGGGCCCCGCCTCGATGACGGTCACGCGCTCCACGCGTCCGTCGTCCGGGTCGAAGACCTGGGTCATTCCGATCTTTCTTCCAAGCAGCCCGGCCATGACGTCAGATGAGCTGGATCTGGATATCGACGCCCGCCGGCAGGTGGTCGAGGCGCTGCAGGGAGTCCACCGTCTTCGGGGTGGGCTGCAGGATGTCGATCAGCCGCTTGTGCGTGCGAATCTCGAAGTGCTCGCGCGAGTCCTTGTCCTTGAAGGGCCCGCGGATCACGCAGTAGACGTTCTTCTCTGTGGGCAGCGGCACGGGCCCGGACACCGAGGCGCCGGTGCGGGTCGCGGTTTCGACGATCTCCTTGGCGGCCGTCTCGATCGCCGAGTGGTCGTAGGCCTTTAGCCGGATGCGGATCTTGTTCTGCGTGAGTGTTGCCATGTGTTTCCTGAACAGACTTAAGGGGCGGGCGCTGACCTTGCCGCCCGCCCCTTAGAAACCTGTGTCTCGAGGGCTACTCGATGACTTCGGTGACCACCCCCGAGCCCACGGTACGGCCGCCCTCTCGGATCGCGAAGCGGAGACCCTCGTCCATGGCGATGGGCTGGATCATCTCCACGGTCATCTCGACGTTGTCGCCCGGCATGACCATCTCGGTGCCCTCGGGGAGGTTCGCCACCCCGGTCACGTCGGTCGTCCGGAAGTAGAACTGCGGCCGGTAGCCGTTGAAGAACGGGGTGTGACGGCCACCCTCCTCCTTCTTCAGGCAGTAGACCTGAGCCTTGAACTTGGTGTGCGGCGTGATCGAGCCCGGCTTGCAGAGCACCTGCCCGCGCTCGATGTCCTCGCGGTTGACGCCTCGCAGGAGGCAGCCGACGTTGTCGCCCGCCTGACCCTCGTCGAGGATCTTGCGGAACATCTCGACGCCGGTCACGACCGTCGACTTGGTCTGCTCGTGGATGCCCACGATCTCGACCGTGTCGCTGGTGTGCACGATGCCCTGCTCGATGCGCCCGGTCGCGACGGTGCCGCGGCCGGTGATCGAGAAGACGTCCTCGACCGGCATCAGGAACGGGCGGTCCAGCGGACGCTCGGGCTCCGGGATGTAGGAGTCGAGTGCCGCGGCCAGCTCGACGATCTTGTCGACGTACTGCTGGTCGCCCTCGAGCGCCTTCAGCGCCGAGCCCTGGATCACGGGGACATCGTCGCCCGGGAAGTCGTACTCGGACAGGAGCTCGCGGACCTCGACCTCGACGAGCTCGAGGAGCTCCTCGTCGTCGACCATGTCCACCTTGTTCATGAAGACGATCACGTACGGCACGTTCACCTGGCGGGCCAGGAGGATGTGCTCGCGGGTCTGCGGCATGGGGCCGTCGGCCGCCGAGACCACGAGGATCGCGCCGTCCATCTGGGCGGCGCCCGTGATCATGTTCTTGATGTAGTCGGCGTGCCCGGGACAGTCCACGTGGGCGTAGTGACGGTTCTCCGTCTCGTACTCCACGTGCGAGGTGGCGATCGTGATCCCGCGCTCCTTCTCCTCAGGAGCGTTGTCGATCTCCTCGAAGCTGCGCGCCTGGCCGCCGTACTTCTCGGACAGCACCTTTGTAATGGCCGCGGTCAGCGTCGTCTTGCCGTGGTCGATGTGACCAATGGTGCCGACGTTCACGTGCGGCTTGTTGCGCTCGAACTTCTCCTTCGCCACTCCGTACTACCCCTTTCTAAAAGTCTTCTCGGGCGCGAACCCGAACTCGCGAAACATACTCCTTGAAACCCTTACGCGCCTGCCCCGACCGGCTCACCGGTGCGGGTTTCGACGATCTCCTCCGCGATGCTGCCCGGCACTTCCTCGTACCGGTCGAACTGCATCGTGTAGTTGGCGCGGCCCTGCGTGGAGGAACGCAGGTCAGTTGCGTACCCGAACATAGCGGCAAGCGGCACGCTCGCCTTGACAGCCACCGCGTTTCCGCGCGGCTCCTGGCCCTGAACGTGGCCCCTGCGGCGTGACAGGTCGCCGATCACGTCGCCGATGAAGTCCTGCGGCGTCACGACCTCGACGGCCATCACCGGCTCCAGCAGCACGGGCTTCGCCCGCCTGGCCGCGTCCTTCAGCGCCAGCGAGCCGGCGATCTTGAACGCGATCTCCGAGGAGTCGGTGTCGTGGTACTTGCCGTCGACGAGCGTCGCCCGCACGTCGACCATCGGGTAGCCGGCCTTGACGCCCGACTCGAGCGCCTCCTCGATCCCCTTCTCCACGGCGGGGATGAACTCGGACGGCACGGCGCCACCCTTGATCTTGTTGATGAAGTCGAAGCCCTCGCCGGGTGCCGGCTCGAGGTCGATGTAGACCACGCCGTACTGGCCCGAGCCACCGGTCTGGCGGATGAACTTGCCCTCCACCTTCTCGACGGGGTTGCGGATCGTCTCGCGGTACGCGACCTGCGGACGGCCAACGGCGGCCTCCACCTTGAACTCGCGCTTGAGGCGATCCACGATCACCTCGAGGTGCAGCTCGCCCATTCCGGAGATCACGGTCTGGCCGGTCTCCTCGTCGGAGCGCACCTGGAAGGTCGGGTCCTCCTCGCCGAGGCGCTGGAGCGCCACGGACAGCTTCTCCTGGTCCACCTTGGTCTTCGGCTCGATCGAGAGGTGCACGACCGGGTCCGGGAAGATCATCCGCTCGAGGATCACCGGCGCGTCCGGCGCCGAGAGCGTGTCGCCCGTGGAGGTCTGCTTGAGGCCCACGCCGGCGGCGATGTCGCCCGCGTACACCTCCTCGACCTCCTCGCGCGTGTTCGCGTGCATCATCAGGATGCGACCGACCCGCTCGGTGCGGCCGGTGACCGAGTTGAGCACGCGCCCGCCGGCGCTGAGCTTGCCGCTGTAGACGCGGAAGTAGGTGAGCTTGCCGACGTACGGGTCGGCCATGACCTTGAACGCGAGCGCCGCGAAGGGCTCGTCGTCGGAGGCCTCGCGGTTGAGCGGCTTCTCGTCGGCGTCCATGCCCTCGATCGACGGCACGTCGAGCGGGCTCGGCAGGTAGTCGATCACGGCGTCGAGCAGCGGCTGCACGCCCTTGTTCTTGAAGGCGGACCCGCACAGCACCGGGGTCATCGAGATGTCGAGCGTGGCCTTGCGGATGTCCTCGATGAGGCGATCGGCCTCGATCGGCTTCTCCTCGAGGTAGTCCTCCATCAGCTGCTCGTCGTACTCGGCGACGGCCTCGACCAGCTCGGTGCGCGCCTGGTGGGCCGCGTCGGCGAGGTTCTCGGGGATGTCCACGACCTCCCAGTCCTGGCCGAGGTCGTCCTTGTAGACGATCGCCTTCATGTTCACGAGGTCGATGACGCCCGTGAACTCGGCCTCCGCGCCGATCGGGAGCTGCACCGGCACGGGATGAGCGCCGAGGCGGTCGACCATGGTCTTGACCGAGCCGTCGAAGTTGGCGCCGATCCGGTCCATCTTGTTGATGAACGCGATGCGCGGCACGCGGTACTTGTCGGCCTGGCGCCAGACGGTCTCCGATTGGGGCTCGACGCCGGCCACCGAGTCGAACACGGCGACGGCGCCGTCGAGCACGCGCAGCGAGCGCTCCACCTCGACGGTGAAGTCCACGTGGCCGGGCGTATCGATGATGTTGATGCGGTGGTCGCGCCAGAAGGCGGTGGTCGCGGCGGAGGTGATCGTGATGCCGCGCTCCTGCTCCTGCTCCATCCAGTCCATCACGGCAGCGCCCTCGTGGACCTCGCCCATCTTGTGGGTGCGGCCCGTGTAAAACAGGATGCGCTCGGTCGTCGTCGTCTTACCGGCGTCGATGTGCGCCATGATCCCGATGTTGCGCGTGTTATCGAGTGAGACTGTTCTTGCCATGACCTTTAGGTGTTCAAGTCCGTTTACGAGCAGAAAAAAGGCCCATTCCGGGCCCGGTGCTACGTGCGGTTGCTGCCCGGAAGAGTTCTATGTCGTAGAGGACTCCATCGTTGTAAGCGACCGCCCGCCCTCGCGTGGCTGAGCGAGGCGTTGGGCGGAGGGAGTCCGCCCGCAGAGCGACATCCGATGGTAGCAGGCGTTTGGCGCTCCCAACGGGCCTTTCGCCACTTGCAATCGCGGTCGCCGTCGCCGCCCTCGTGGCGGGTGCGCTGATGCTGCTCACGCTCGTGTCGACGGTCATTTCGGTGGACCTGAAGAACACGAGCTGCGAGGTCATCTACGACTCGAGCCCGGACCTCGCCGACAACTGCTCCCAGACGGGCCTCGAGCGGAGCTCCGTGGCGCTCCTGCTGCTCGGTCTCCTGACGTTCGTGATGGGCTCCGGGGCGGCGTTCGGGCGCTCGCGCCCGGCCGCGCTGGCGCTGATCGGGATCGGCCTCGTGGTGCTTGGGATCGCGGTGCTCGGCGACCTCCCGGCGAGCGACGACACCGGCCTGATCGGCCGCGACTACGCCGAGGCGACGGCATCCGCCGGCGCGGGGCTGTGGTTCGAGCTGGTGGGCGGCGCGCTGGCGGCGGGGGCGGGCGTTGTGCGGCTTTTGAGACCGGCTGACTAGCGGCCTCGGCGCTTGCGGTCCTCCGCGAACTTCTGCTGCCGGCGCTCCTCGCGGGCCTTTCGTTCCGAGTTCGACTTGGCGGCCGCGCTGCCGAACAACCCCACGGGAACGCGCGGCTCACCGATCTGGCTGAAGCGACGCTGTACCTCCAACGACTTGCATTGAGGGCAGGGAGCTTTCGCTCCGGCCTTCACGAGCTCCTCGAAGCGGGCGCCGCACTTCTCGCACTCGAACTCGTAGATCGGCATGGTGTCTGACTTATCCCCGCATTGCGGGGTTAAGTCATACAGCGTTGCCTACCAGCGGTAGTGGGCGAAGGCCTGGTTGGCCTTTGCCATGCGGAAGATGTCGTCCTTGCGCTTGTAGGCGCCGCCCTGCTGGGACTGGGCATCCACGAGCTCGCCGGCCAGGCGCTCGGACATCGACTTCTCGCGGCGGGCGCGGGCGAATTCGATCAGCCAGCGGACCGCGAGCGTCTTGGCGCGGCGCTGGGGCACCTCGACGGGCACCTGGTAGGTGGCGCCGCCGACGCGGCGGGAGCGCACCTCGAGGACCGGGGTGATCTGCTTGAGCGACTCCTCGAGTGCCGGCACGGGGTCCATGCTCGTGCGGCGGGCGAGGATCTCGAGCGCGTCGTAGACGATCTTCTCGGCGGTCGACTTCTTGCCGTCGACCATGACCTTGTTGATCACCTGCTGGACGAGCTTGGACCCGTACATCGGGTCGGGCTCGACCGGGCGAGTTCCGGGAGACGCGCGCCGCGGCATCGCTACTTGGCCTTCGCCCCGTACTGGGAGCGGGCCTTCTTGCGGTCGGACACGCCGGCCGCGTCGAGCGTTCCGCGCACGACCTTGTAGCGGACGCCCGGCAGGTCCTTCACCCGTCCGCCGCGCACCAGCACCACCGAGTGCTCCTGAAGGTTGTGGCCCTCGCCCGGGATGTAGGAGGTGACCTCCATCCCGTTGGTGAGCCGCACGCGCGCCACCTTGCGGAGCGCGGAGTTCGGCTTCTTGGGCGTGGTCGTATACACACGCGTGCACACGCCTCGCCGCTGCGGGGCCGCGATGCGCTTCTTGCGACCCTGGCCCGACTTCAGACCCGGGGTCGACACCTTCTTCTTGGGCTTCGTGCGGCCCTTGCGTACGAGCTGATTGATGCTGGGCATGCGGCGCGTGATGGTAGCAGCGGAGCCTCAGCCGGACAGGGGCCTGTCGCCGAACGGGCTCACCGGCACGTCGGGCGTGGGGACGGCCCTGAACGGCAGCGACTCGCTGTTTCCCACCCGTGCGCGCAGGAGCTCACGCTCGAGCCCGGCGCGGCGCAGGTGGAAGAGCCCGTGGCGGTTGGCGCGGATCCGCGTGACCGGGCTCCACACGCCGCCGCCGCGCCGCTCGATCGTCACGAGGCCCGGAGCGCGGTCCGGCGTGCGCCCCCAGACGGTCACGCCGCGGCTGCCCGGCACCGCGGCGAACGGGAAGCGGAACACCCGCGCGACCGGCTTGGCGCGCTCGCCCGCGTAGGCGTCCTGGGTCCTGAAGAGGAGCCCGCCCTCGCCGAACGGCGACCAGGGCGCGTCGGCCGGGATGTCGCGCAGCTGGAACCAGACGAGCA
>DASYMP010000223.1:0-3062 GCA_036009005.1 Thermoleophilaceae bacterium
ATCGCCGCAGTGCTCGTGGCGGGTTGCGGCGGCGAGGACTTCAAGAACGAGCCGCGCGAGCCCGTTCGCGAGGCGCTCACCGGTGTGATCCAGGACGACGAGGTCACGGTCTCGCCCGCCAAGGTCGGCGCGGGACCCGTCGAGATCACGATCTCGAACCAGACCGACGCGGCGCACTCGATCACGCTCGAGGGCGAGTCGATCCTCGAGCGCCAGGGCCCGGTGGCGCCCGGCGACACCGCGACGATCCAGAAGACGCTCGCGCCCGGCGACTACCAGGTGAAGGCCGGCTCCGAGAAGGCCGTCCGGCGGGAGATCCGCCCGGCCGTCCTGCGCATCGGCAAGAAGCGCAGGGACTCGAACAACGAGCTGCTCCTGCCCTAGAGCTCCAGCTGGTCGTCCGCCGGCGCCGAGGCGTCCTCGGCGGCCGGCCGGACGAGGGCATCGATCTCCTGGATCAGCCCGCGCACGCGCGCGGACATCTCGCCCACGAGCCCGTAGGCGTTGTCGATGCTGGTCTTCGATGCGGTGAGCTGCTGCTTGACCTTGCGCTCCTCCTCGAGAGCCGCGAGCGCCCGCTCGGCGACCGCGCTCACCGCCGCCGCGTCGATGTCCTCGGAGCCGGACTGCTTCATCAGCACGCGGGCACGGGCCAGCCGGTAGGCGAGCTCGAGAGCAAGAGGCGTGCTCGGGTCGAACGTGACCAGGAGCTTGTCCCCGTTGTACTCGCGAAGCGGCTCCATCTTGGCGGGGACCTTGTCGTCGCTCGGGAAGACCATCACGGCGAAGTCGGCCCTGCGCTCCGCGATCGCCTCGTCGAGCTCCTTGATGGCCTTCGCGCCTGAGAGGCGCGCCCTGTCCTTTGCCTCGAACACGATGCGCCCGCGCGCCGGGCCGTTGCAGGCGTCGATCGCGACGACGACGTCGCCCACCTTGCCGGTCGCCTCCTTGAGGTCGCCCACGGCCTCGGCCACGTCGCCCTGCGTGAGCGCGATCGCATCGACGGCGTCGGCCACGGCCTCCTCGAAGGTCCGCCCCTTCGCGGTGCCGCGCTCGCGCTCGGCGTCGACCTCCTCGAGCTTCTCCTTCTCGAGCCGCAGCGCCTGCATCTGCTTCTCGAGCTCGGCCATCTTCTCGAGCAGGGCGCGCTGCGTGGCGTCGGAGCGCGCCGCCGCCTGGTGGATCTGCTGGACGGCCGACGCCTTGAAGTCGGCCAGCGGGTTGCGCTCGTCGGACGCCGAGAACTGGCGCACGAGATCCTCGCGCGACTTGACGAGCGTCTCGTTGACGGCCTCGCGGACGCGGTTCTGCACCGAGGCGGCGCTGCCGTCGCCGAAGCGGCGCTCGAGCTCCTTCGCCAGCTGGCCGTCCTGCTCGCCGAACACAGCCGCGAACTGCGTCTCGAAGAACTGCGCGATCGTGCGCGCCTGCTCGGTGAACTCCTGCTGCACCTGCCGGGAGGCCTTCTCGAACTCGACCTTCACGAACTCGGCGTTCGCGCCGGCCTGCTCGCGGTCGAGCACGCGCGCGCCGATCTCGACGGCGTCGCGGACCGTCTTGACCGGGTCGTCGCCCTCTTCCTCGCGCGTGCGCACGAGGCGCACGGCGCATTCGTCGTCGACGACGAGGCCGTCGATCGCCACGCGATCGCCGATCACGCGGACGTGTGGCTGCCTGAGTGGAGTGGCTGCTTCCATGTGGACTGACGAGCGTACGCCGGGGTCCCGACGGAACGGGCGTCAGGCTGCGAAGACGCTCGGCATGTGGCCCGGCTGGTGGCGCACCAGCTCCCGCGCGAGCCGCTCCGCGGGGCGGCCGGCGATCATGGGCCGCACGTCGTCCATCGTCATCAGCAGGCTGATGCTCGTGGCGATCTGGAAGTCGGCGGCGTTGCGCTGCGGGCCGCCGATCACGCCCCGCTCGATCAGCTCGTCCACGTGGTCGACCATGCCTGGCAGCGCCGCGAGGTCGCGGCGCGCGTTGTCGTCGGTCGCGTGGTTGAAGCGGCGCGCCGCCGCCGAGATCGGCGGCGCGGTGAGCGCCGCCAGCCGCGTCGGGATGCCGAGCTTGGCGCCCTCGAGATAGCTGGCCACGGACGAGCGGTCGCGCCCGAGCGCGTTCCAGATCAGCCGGCGCGGCACGGGCTGGAGCACCTCGTCGCCCCACGCCTCCGCCTCGACCACGGCGGCGCGCGCCTCGGGATCGGCCGGGAACAGCGGCGGCGACGGCACGAGCGCCTCGAGCGCCAGCGCGATCTCCCCCGTGCCCTGCACCCTCGCGCCGTCGAGCCGCATCGCGGGCACGGTCTTTCGCGGAAACCCGAGCGCCCGCAGCAGGCCTCGATGCGCGGCCGTGACGAGGTCGATGCGGCGGTAGTCGATCCCCTTGTGCTGGAGCATCAGCTCCGCGGCGAGCGACGGATGGGAGGCCGGAACGCCGAAGAGGGTCGCGCGCACCTGCCGATCCTACGTGCTCCACGCGGTAATCTGCCCCGCCTTATGGCGGTGGATGTCACGAAGGTCTCAGAGATCGACGTCGAGCCGGGCGTGCTCCCGGACACGATGGCTGCGTGGGTGATCCGAGAGGAGCGCGAGGGCGAGCCGAAGGACGCGTTCCAGCTCGAGGAGATCGAGGTGCCCGAGCCGGGCGCCTTCGAGGTGATCGTGCGCGTGATGGCCGCGGGCGTGAACTACAACAACGTCTGGGCCGCGCTGGGCGAGCCGGTCGGGGTCTGGCGCTATGGCGACCACCCCGAGTACGGCCACCACATCGGCGGCTCCGACGCCTCCGGCGTGGTCTGGAAGGTGGGCGCCGGCGTGACCCGCTGGAAGCCCGGCGACGAGGTCACGCTCCACTGCAACCAGGCCTCCTACGAGGACCCCGAGGTGCACGGCCTCGACCCGATGGCCGCCCCCAGCCAGAAGATCTGGGGCTACGAGACCACCTGGGGATCGTTCGCCCAGTTCACCAAGGTGCAGGCCCAGCAGCTGCTGCCCAAGCCCGCGAACCTCGACTGGGCCGAGGCGTCCTCCTACGGCCTCACGTACTTCACCGCCTACCGG
>DASYMP010000224.1:0-2864 GCA_036009005.1 Thermoleophilaceae bacterium
GAGCACGTCCTCGACCTGGACCTCGCGCACTTGGCGCATCAGGTTGAGGCCGCCGGAGAGGAGCTCGAACACCGTGGGCAGCGTGCGCACCGGGATGCCACGCTCGCGGCAGGCGGTCACGACCTTCTGGCGCAGGATGCCCGGCGCGGACGGGATGGCGATGATCACCTCGTCCGGCTCCGCGCCGTCGAGCACGCGCGCCAGGTCGTCGGTGGTTCCCTCGACCTTGAGGCCGGCGATGCGCACGCCGGACTTGCGCGGGTCGTCGTCGACGAAGCCGATCGGCACGCCGCCGAGCTCGGGGTTGCGCCGGAGCTCCGACGCCACGAGCTGGCCGCCGTTGCCCGCCCCCACGATCAGCACCTCGCGCGCGCCCTTGCGCGCGAGCGGCCCACGGAAGCGCCGCTCCATGACGGCACGTACGAGGAAGCGCACGCCGGCAACGAGCGTGAGCGTGAGCAGGAAGTCGAGCGCGATCACGCCACGCGGCGGATCGAGCGCCACCCGCGGCGGGACCAGGAAGAACGCGACCACGAGCGCGAGGCTCGCCACCACAACGGCCCGGACGATCGCCTCGAAGTCCTTGCCGTCCGTGAAGCGCCAGAGCTTGTGGTACAGCCCGAAGCCCCAGAACACGACGAGCTTGCCGAGCACCACGAACGCGATCGTCTCGCCCAGCAGCTCGTCGTAGCGAGTCGGGATGCGCGGGTCGAAGCGCAGGACGAACGCGAGCAGGTAGGCCAGTGCCAGCAGGCAAGCGTCGAGAGCCGCCTGCAAGAGGCGGCGTGCCATCACGGATGACGCTATGCGGCTGAGCATCGGGCGACTGGGTGAGTCTAGGCCGAGAGAAGCAGCTCCACCAGCCTCCGGGGGTCGCGTCTGATGCGCTCCCCGGCCGCCTCAGGCCGCTTCTCGACGGTGATCTCGTCCGGATTCGACAGGCGCTGCATCCGGCCCTCCCGGAGCAGCAACTCGTCGACTGCGCCCAACCGCCCCTCGAACGTCGTGTAGACCGGGGTGCCGAGCGCTACTGCCTCGCGGTTCATGGTACCGCCGGCGGAGATCATGAGGTCCGAGAATGCGATCAGGCTCTGCGCGTCGATCGCACGCTCGGGCACCACGAACCCGCCCGCGCGCGCGAGCTCCTCCCGCTGCGCCGGCGTGCGGGGCAACACCACCGCCTGGTGGCCGCGCAGCCGCTCGAGCACGCCGCGGAAGAGATCGTTCTCGAAGCGGTGATAGAGCGACACCTCGGGTGGCGTTCGCACGACCACGATGGGCTTCGCGCGGTCGAGCCCCAGCTCGGCCAGCACAGCCTCGTCGGGCTCGAAGTCGGCGAGGTAGTACTCCTCCTTCAACCCCTCGTAGGCCCGCACCTTCCCGCGCGCGCCGTAGCGGTAGAGGCGCTCCTCCGGGATCGCGTCGGGCACCACCACCGCCCGGCACAGGCGGCAGTTGAGGGTGTGCTGCACCTTCGCCCACTCGTAGTCGAACGCCGTGGAGGCGGGAACGCGAAGCAGCTTGGCCGCCACGCTCACGTCGTTCGAGCCGTGCCCCATGGCCACGTCGAAGCGCCGCTTGCGTGCCCAGCGGGCCAGCGCCAGCGAGCGGTCGAACAGGCCCACCGCCTTGTCGAGGAGCTTGCCGCCCCGGTGGCGCCCGATCTGCGTGTGCTCCATGCCGAAGCGCTCGAGGAGGTCGATGGTCTGCGCGAAGTCGCGCGCGGTGACCTCCACCTCGTGCCCGTCCGCGCGCATCGCCTCGATCAGCGGCCGCATGACCAGCACGTGGGGGCTGTTGGTCAGGTCGACCCAGATGCGCACGCGGCGATGACCTCGTCCACCTGGTCCACGCTCAGCTCCGTGCCCATCGGGAGAGCCAGGTGCGTGCGTGCGGCTTCCACCGTGCCGGGCAGGTCGAGGCGCTCGCCGCCCAGGCGCTCCATCGCCGGCTGCAGGTGCACCGGGCGGCGGTAGTAGGCGCGGGCTCCGATCTCGCGCTCGGCGAGCTTCGCGGCCAGGGCGTCGGCGTCCGGGTGGCGGACGATGTAGAGGTGGAACACGTGCTCGCGCTCGTCCTCGAAGTGCGGCAGCTCGATCCCGGGCACGTCTCCGAGGCCCCGCTCCGCGTACGCGAGCGCGGCGGCGCGGCGGGCGTCGTTCCAGCTGTCGAGGTCGGGCAACAGCTCGCGCAGCACACCCGCCTGCAGCTCGTCGAGGCGCGAGTTGTAGCCCACCTCGGTGTAGGTCACCTTGTCCGTGGACCCGTGGAAGCGCAGCCGGCGCGCGACCTCAGCCACCTCGTCGTCGTCGGTCACGATCGCCCCGCCGTCGCCCAGGCAGCCGAGGTTCTTCGACGGGAAGAACGAGAACGTGGCGGCGTCGCCGAAGGTGCCGGAGCGGCGACCGTCCCGGCGTGCCCCGTGCGCCTGCGCGGCGTCCTCGAGGATCGGCAGCCCCAGGTCGCGCAGCTCGTCGAGCGGCGGGAGCCACCCGAACAGGTCCACGGCCACGATCGCCTTCGTCCGGTCGGTGACCGCTCGCTCGACCGTCTCGCGCGTGACGCAGAACGTGACCGGATCGACGTCGCAGAAGACTGGCGTTGCCCCCGCGTTCACCGTGGCCTCGACGCTCGCGTAGAACGTGAAGGAGGGCACCACCACCTCGTCGCCCGGGCCGACCCCGAGGGCGCGCAGGGAGATGGTGATGGCATCGGTGCCGTTGGCCACGCCGATGCAATGGCTCGCACCGCAGTAGCCGGCGAACTCCTCCTCGAAAGCGGCAACCTCCGGGCCCAGGATGTAGCGCCCCGTGGCGGCCACCTCGGCGAGCCGGCGGCCCAACCGCTCCTGGTAGCGGTCGAGC
>DASYMP010000225.1:0-2515 GCA_036009005.1 Thermoleophilaceae bacterium
GGTGGCATCGTCATGAGGCTACAGAGAAGTGTTCGAGGGCCATCGGTGTCACATCGCGTATGCGCCACAGATCGGGCGCGTCCTCCTTCTTCGGTCCGGTGCCGGCGAACAGCAGGACGCCGAGCGAATCGCCACGGTGGAGCGACCCGTGGCTGCCGCCGCCTACGTGCGCGACTCCACCCCAGTCGGTGAACTCGTACCCGCCTCCGGCCGACACCAACACATCACCTGAGTTCGGGCACTGAAGTGCCGACCACACGCGTTCGAGCGAGTCAGGATACGAGGCGCTCGTCACGCGGCCGTCGTCCACGCTCAGGGCCAGCGCCTCGAAAGCGCCCTCCACGCTCCAGGTGCCGCCGCGCTCGTCCGTCAACTCGCCACCGGCCATGAAGCGCAGCTCGCCGCGCTCGCTCAGGACCACCGCCTCGTCGCCGTCGCGCCACATGACCACGTCCACGCCCTCCACCTCGTTCAGCTCGCGGGCGATCTTCGGCGCAAGCTCCGTGCGCCGCTCCGGGTCGAGCACGTAGACCTGACCGGACCGCTGCGACGGGCAGATCGCGATCTCGGCGCCTTCGTCGCTCACAGCCTCGGGCAGCAGCAGCGCGTACTCCGACAGGGCCGAGGCGAGGTTCACCTGGTCCACCACGGCGATCTGCGAGTGGTCCGACATCACGATCACCGCGTGCGAGTCGAGGAACTCGTCCGGGCCGCCGGCTGCGTGCATGATCCGCTCGAGGGCGCGGTCGGCCGATGCGATCGACGTGACCTGCGCGTACGGCCCGCGCTTGTGCGAGTACGTGTCGTTGTCGGGCAGCGAGGCGAGCATGAAGTCGTAGAGGTCGTGCTCCTCGAGGTACGAGCCCACACAGCCCGTGTGCTGGTCGCGCTGGCCGGGCATGCCGAGCGTGCTGCGGCAGTCGGTCTTGCGCGAGGCGAACAGGTCCGCGTAGAAGAGCTCGTCCGGTCCCCACACGCCGTGGCGGAACCCGCCCGCCCGGGCGAGCCGCGAGTACATGCCGTCCGGTTGGATCGGGTGGCGCTTGCGGCCGCGGTACATCAAGTAGGTGGTGCCGGCCGTTCGGATTCCGTTGTCCATTAACGCCTCGAATACGGTTCTGCGTTCGCGGTTTAGGTGTGCCATGTTCATGTTGTAGACCGTGTCTTGCAAACTCCTGAACACACCGACCGCCCGGGACGCTTCGAAGGACGAGCCGTACTCCACGTAGCGCCGCTCGCCGCGGTGGTACCAGTTCATCGAAGGGATGAAATGGTCGGCCGGGCCGAGGCCGGTGGCGATGCTTGCGGCCGCGACGGGAGTGACTGACGGGAACGACGAAACGCAGTCGCGCACGTACGTCCCGCGGCGCATGATGTTCGCGAGCACCGGGGCCTGGCCCTGGTCCACGGCGCGCTCGAGCATCTCCGGCTTGAGCGCGTCGATCACCGCGAGGATGAGCTTCTTCTGCGGCCTCGGCTCGGGGCTCAACTTCTCAGCGCAGGCTGCGCAGGCCCTCGTACTTCTGCGCGCTGTCCCCGCGGGAGCGCACGATCAGCACGAGGAAGGCCACCAGCGCGGCGAATCCGAGCGGTGGGAAGAGGATCGACAGGCCGGCGAGGACTAGCGCGATCGCATCGGCGTACGCGCCGAGGAGCGTGACCGGGCCGCCCGACCCGGCAAGCCGGCGGCGCGCACCCGCGAACAGCGAGGCCAGAGCGAAGTAGCCGAGCGCCGCGCACGCGATCCCGCCGAGCACACCGGGCCAGCTCTCGTACCCGTCGTCCGCCAGCGAGCCGCCGAACAGCAGAGCGCCCAGCGCCAGGCCGAGCACGAGCATGAGCGCGTCGAGCGGGTCGGGCAGCGAGCGGCCGGAAGCGATCTTCGCGCGCGCTTCGCCGGGTCGCGCAGCGGGCGCCGGCTTGCGGGCTCGATCGCGGAGGTACGCGGCCACCGCGAGCGCGAACACGGCCAGCAGGAACCAGGGCGACTCGAGGAAGCTGAAGCTCGTGCCGTCGAAGTCGAGGCCGGTGTCCTCGCGGGCGAGCGCGCCTGCCAGGAGCGCGGGCAGGAATGGGCGGACGCCGCTCGCTCCGGAGAGCCCGGCGCCCTGGCCGATGTCCATGAAAAGGCTGATCGCTGGGGTCCTTGACCGGTAGCCTGCGGAAGGCGGCATGACGATAGACGACGACCTCACGAGGGGAAGGGGAGCGCCCGGCGGAGGCGAACTCCCGCGTATGGCGCGCGGCCCCTCAACTACGCGCGATCTCGAGCGCTACGCGGGACTGTTCGCGTCGCGCACGCGCGGCATGAAGTCCTCGGCCATGCGCGACCTGATGGCCGTCATCGCCCGGCCGGAGGTGATCTCGCTCGCGGGCGGGCTGCCCGACACGGGCGCGTTCCCGAAGGAGACGCTCGAGGCGGTCATGCGGCAGGTGGCCCTCGAGTCCTCCGCCGAGGCGCTCCAGTATGGGCCCACAGAGGGCCTCGCGGGCGCAAAGGAGTGCATCGTCGAGG
>DASYMP010000226.1:0-4444 GCA_036009005.1 Thermoleophilaceae bacterium
AGGGCACAAAAAACGCGACTGTGGGAACGGTCGCGCGTGGACGGGCAATGGTAGCGAAGGAGTTGAGCGCTACTGCGGCCGGCGCATGCGGCTCTGCTCGAGCCGCCATTCGCGTACGCGCGCGTGGTCCCCGGAGAGAAGCACCTCGGGCACCTCGTGGCCGCGCCAGTCGAACGGGCGCGTGTAGTGCGGGTACTCGGGAGCTCCGTCCAGCGCCTCGCTGAACGACTCCTCGACCGCGCTGTCCTCGTGCCCCAGGGCGCCCGGCAGCTTCCGGATCACGGCATCGGCCACCACCATCGTGGCCAGCTCGCCGCCCGAGAGCACGTACGGGCCGATCGACACGACGTCCGTGGCGAGGTGCTCGTTCACGCGCTCGTCGAAGCCCTCGTAGCGGCCGCAGAGCAGCGTGAGCGCGGGCTCGGCGGCGAGCTCGGTCGCAAGCGCGTCGTCGAACTGCCGCCCGCCCGCCGACAGCGCCACCGTGCGATGCGGCGGCGGCGCGGAGCCGTAGCGCGCCTGCATCGCGGCCTCGACCACGTCCACGCGGATCACCATGCCGGCGCCGCCGCCGTACGGCGTGTCGTCCACCTGGCCGGCCTTCAGCGGAGTCGTGGCGCGCAGGTCCACCAGATCGAGCTCGTTGCCGAGCCCGAGCGCGTTCGTCACATGGCGCTGGGTCTTGAACCAGTCGAACCAGTGCGGGAACAGGGTGAGGACGTCGATCCTCACGGGAGGAACCCGGGCCGGACCTGGATCTCGCGCGCGTCCGTGTCCACCCGCTCGATCGCCTCCGACACGAACGGCACGAGCGTGCCGTCCTCGAGCTCCAGCAGCGAGCACGACGGGGCATCGATGACGCGCTGAACGCTGCCGAGGCCGGGCACCGAGCAGCCGATCAGATCGGCGGCCAGCCACTCGCCCTCGGCCAGCTCGTCCTCCACGAGCAGTGCCTCCCCGCGGAGCCGCCGCGGGTCGTCGAAGCCCTCGAGCCTGACGAGCGGGCGCCGGTCCGTCCCGGCCCTGCGAACGATTCGGTGCGTGGCGCCGGCGAGGACGACCTCGGAGCCCTCCGCCAGCTCGTACTGCGCGCCATCCACGTAGAAGCTGCCGTCCAGGCCGTGCGGCTTACCCACGCGGCCGGCGGTCACGAGCGTCAATCGACGACGTCGACGAGCACGCGCTGGCCATCGCGGACGGCGGCGGCCTTCACGACGGTCCGGAGCGCGGCGACCGTGCGCCCGCCGCGGCCGATCACCGTGCCGGTGTCGTCATCCGCGACGGTCAGCTCCAGGACGAGCGTGCCGTCATCCTCCTCGAACGACTCCACGTTCACCTCGTCCGGACGGTCGACGAGCGACCGGGCGAGGTACGCGAGGAGCTCCTCCACTTACTCTGCGGCGTCGGGATCCG
Source organism: Thermoleophilaceae bacterium (assembly GCA_036009005.1). Taxonomy (GTDB): domain Bacteria; phylum Actinomycetota; class Thermoleophilia; order Solirubrobacterales; family Thermoleophilaceae; genus JACVRW01. The sequence continues at coordinate 1,414 of DASYMP010000226.1, forward strand.
GAGCGTCGGCTGCCGGCGCATCGGCGTCCGCGGCCTCCGGCTCGTCGGCCGGCGCCTCGTCGGCGGGCGTCTCGGCCTCGGGCTCTGCCGCGGCCTCGTCCGGCGCGGCCTCGGCGGCCAGCTCTGCCTCGGCCGGCTCCGCCTCAGGCTCCGCGATCGCGACCGGCGCCTTCGACACGCCCGCGCTGCCGGTCGAGGTGCCGCCGGCCACGCCCTTGGCGTGCGCCCTGACGAGCTGCTTGACGGTGTTGGTGGGCTGCGCGCCGCGCGAGACCCAGTGCTGGAAACGATCCGTGTCGATCACGATCGTCGACGGGTCGGTCTGCGGGTTGTAGTGGCCGATCGTCTCGATGAAGCGGCCATCGCGCGGCGAGCGCTGGTCGGAGACGACCACGCGCCAGATCGGATTCTTCTTGCTCCCCACGCGGGTGAGGCGAACTCGTACGGACATAGGTTGCGTGAGGCTAGCGGAAGCAGCGGGCCGTGCCCGCTGCGCACCGACGCGCTTATCGTCCGCCGGCCAACTGCTGCAGCGATGGCATCTTGCCGCTGGCCACCTGCTTCATCACCTTGCGCATCTGGGCGAACTGCTTCACGAGCGCGGAAACGGCCTGAACGGAGGTCCCGGACCCGCGCGCGATGCGGCGCCGGCGCGACCCGTCGATGATCTTCGGGTTCGCCCGCTCCTCGGGCGTCATCGCGCGGATGATCGCCTCCAGCCGGTCGAGCTCCTTCTCGTCCACGTTCAGCGAGCCGAGCTGGCTGCCCACGCCCGGCATCATCTTCAGGAGCGAGCCGAGCGGGCCCATGTTGCGCACCTGCTGGAGCTGCTCGAGGAAGTCCTCGAGCGTGAACTGCTCCTTGCGGATCTTGCGCTCGAGCTCGGCGGCCTGGCGGTCGTCCATCTGGCGCTCGGCCTTCTCGACGAGCGTCATCACGTCGCCCATCCCGAGGATGCGCTGCGCCATCCGGTCCGGGTGGAAGCGCTCGAAGTCGCCCAGCTTCTCGCCCGTCGAGGCGTACAGGATCGGCTTGCCGGTCACGGCCTTCACCGACAGCGCCGCGCCGCCGCGCGAGTCGCCATCCAGCTTGGAGAGGATCACGCCGTCGAAGTTCGCGGTCTCGGCGAACCGCTCCGCCACGTTCACCGCGTCCTGGCCCGTCATCGCGTCGACCACGAGCAGCACGTTGTGCGGCTTCGTGCGCTTCTTGATCTCGGCGAGCTCCTTCATCAGCTCCTCGTCCACGTGGAGGCGGCCGCTCGTGTCGATGATCAGCGCGTCGCGGCGGTCGCGCTTCGCCTGGTCGAGCGCCCACTCCGCGATGTCCACCGGGTCGCGGCCGGTGCCCTGCTCGTACACGTGCGCGCCGGCCTGCTCGCCGACCCTGATGAGCTGCTCGACGGCGGCCGGCCGGTACACGTCCGCGGCGGCGACGCCCACGTCCATCCCATGCTCCTCGCGCAGGTGGCGCGCGAGCTTGCCGGTCGCGGTCGTCTTGCCCGATCCCTGGAGCCCCGCCATCAGGATCACGGTGGGGCCGGGCTTCGCGAGCGCGAGGTCGCGCCCGCTCCCGCCCATGAGCGTGGTGAGCTCGTCGGAGACGATCTTCACGACCTGCTGCCCGGGGTTCAGCGAGTTGAGGACGTCCTGGCCGAGGGCGCGCTCCTTCACCGCGGCGGTGAACTGCTTCACCACCTTGAAGTTCACGTCGGCCTCGAGCAGCGCGAGGCGCACCTGGCGCATCGCGCCGTTGATGTCGTCCTCGCTCAGCTTGCCGCGCGAGCGAACGTCGCCGAGCGCGGCCTGAAGCCGATCTGAGAGGGCATCGAACACTCCTGAGAGGCTAGCCGGGTGAACAAGCGCCGGGTGTCGACCTTCGTGACCGCGAAACTCGTGAACCCGCTCGTCCGGGCGGCGGCTCGCCTCGGCCTACCGCTGCCGATGGTGGTGATCCTCGAGACGCGCGGACGGCGGAGCGGCCGCCCGCGCCGCATCCCGGTCGGGAAGTCGATCCAGGGCGACGTGCTCTGGATCGTGTCCGAGCACGGCCGGCACGCCGCCTGGGTGCGCAACGTCGAGGCCGATCCGCGCGTTCGCGTGCGGGTCGGGCGCCGCTGGCGGTCCGGCACCGCGCACGTGCTTGCCGGCGATGACTGGCGCGAGCGTCAGCGCCGCATGCCGAACAGGCTGAGCTCCGCGATGGTCCGTGCCATGGGCACGGAGCACGTCACGGTGCGGGTGGACCTCGATCCGGCTTCGGCAGCGCCGCGCTCAGCTGACCCAGCGCCGCGGTCACCTCGCTCGGGATGATCCAGACCTTGTTCGACTCGCCCTGGGCGATCTGCGGGAGCACCTGGAGGTACTGGTAGGCGAGCAGCTTCGGGTCCGCGTCGCCGCGGTGGATCGCCTCGAAGACCGTCTCGATCGCCTTCGACTGGCCCTCCGCCTCGAGGATCTGCGCCTCGCGGCGGCCCTCCGCCCGCAGGATCGCGGACTGCTTCTCGCCCTCCGCCGTGAGAATCTGCGACTGCTTGACGCCCTCGGCGGTGAGGATCGCGGCGCGGCGGTCGCGCTCGGCGCGCATCTGCTTCTCCATCGCCTCCTGGATCGAGGCCGGCGGATCGACGGCCTTCAGCTCCACGCGGTTCACGCGGATCCCCCACTTGCCGGTGGCCTCGTCGAGCACGTGCCGGAGTGCCGCGCTCACCTTGTCGCGCGAGGTGAGCGTGTCCTCGAGCGTCATCCCGCCGATCACGTTTCGCAACGTCGTGACCGTGAGCTGCTCGATCGCGGCGATGAAGTCCTGAATCTCGTAGGTCGCGGCCTTGGGGTCGGTCACCTGGAAGTAGATGACCGTGTCGATGTTGATCACGAGGTTGTCCTCCGTGATCACCGGCTGGGGCGGGAACGAGACGACCGTTTCGCGCAGGTCGATCAGCGGCTTCACGCGGTCCACGTACGGCACCACGAGCGCGAGCCCGGCGTCGAGCGTGCGGTGGTAGCGCCCGAGGCGCTCCACGATGCCGGCG
>DASYMP010000227.1:0-3222 GCA_036009005.1 Thermoleophilaceae bacterium
GCTGTTCCACCTGACCACGGAGACCTCGAGCGCGTCGAACGTGCGCCGCATCGAGGCCGTGACCGGACCCGTGGGCATCGAGCAGTTCCGCGAGCGCACGGAGGAGCTGCGCGAGGTCGCGGCGATGCTGCGTGTGCCCGAGCGCGAGGTGGTGCCCGCGGTGCGCAAGCTCACGGAGCAGCTGCGCGAGGCGTCGAAGCGCCCGAAGGGCTCCGACCGCGAGCTGGCGGAGTCGCTGGTCGAGCGCGCCACCGAGGTGGGCGGCGTGCGCGTGCTCACCGAGGTGGTCGAGGTGCCTGACCAGAAGGCGCTGCTCGAGCTCTCGGACCGCGTGAAGCAGTCGCTCGGCGACGCCGCCGTGGTACTCGGCACCGCCGTCGACGGGCGCGTGCACCTGATCGCGAACTTCTCGCCTGCGGCCGTGTCGCGCGGGCTGAAGGCCGGTGACGTGGTGAAGGCGGCGGCGGCCGTTGCGGGCGGTGGCGGCGGCGGGCGCGACACGATGGCGCAGGCCGGCGGGCGCGACCCGGAGAAGCTGCCCGAGGCCGTGGCGGCCGCTCGCGTGGCGATCGAGTCCGCACTGAGCTCATGAGCCGGGTGCTGGCCCTCGACTTCGGCGCGGCCCGCTGCGGCTGCGCGCTATCCGATCCCACGGGCACACTGGCCACGCCGCTGCCCGTGGTCGAGCGGCCCGACACGCGGCGCGGCATGCAGCGCCTCGTTCAGCTCGTGCGCGAGCGCGACGTGGCCACCGTGGTGGTGGGGCTGCCGCTCTCGCTCTCCGGCGACGAGGGGCCGCAGGCGCTGCTCACGCGGGAGTGGGCGGGCCGTCTGGCTGCGCGGCTCGGGCCCGGTGTGCCGGTCGAGCTGCACGACGAGCGGCTGACCACGGTGCAGGCTTCGCGAAGCGGCGGCGAGGCCGACGAGGACTCGCGCGCGGCTGCGCACCTGCTCGAGGCCTATCTGGCGGTAGGCGCGCGGGCGTGAGTCCCGGTCCGCCGCCGGTGCCGGGCGGTCGCTCGGAGGAGGAGCGCGAGCGCGCGCGGCTCGAGCGCGAGGCGCGGCGGAGCGGCGTGCAGGCGGCCCCGCCGCGGGAGCCGCGAGCCGCTCAGCAGCCGCGCGAGGCCCGCCCCCCCAAGACGCCGCGTGCGCCCCGAGCACCGCGGTCGAACGTGACTCGACGGCGGCGCCTCCTGCTTGCGGTGATCGCTTTGCTCGGTGTCGCGTTGGTCTGGTTCCTCTGGTCGCTCTTCCAGCCCTTCCACGGTGATGGGAGCGGACGGGTCTCGGTCACGATCCCGAAGTCGTCGGGCGTCGGCGAGATCGGCTCGCTGCTCGAGAAGCGCGGCGTCATCTCGAGCTCGTTCTTCTTCGGTGCGCGCGCCACGCTGGCCGGGAAGCGCGGCGACCTCAAGCCCGGCAGCTACACGCTCAAGAAGGACATGAGCTACGGGACGGCGATCGACGCCCTGTCGAAGGGCCCGGCCGCAAACGTGGTTACGATCGTCGTGCCGGAGGGTCGCTCGAGGCGGGAGATCGCGGCGTCGCTCTCTGGGCTCCAGGGCAACTACCTCGCGGCGACCAAGCGCCCGCCGCCCCCCGGCTACGGCGCCCGCCGCGCCAGCGACCTCGAGGGCTTCCTGTTCCCCGCGACCTATCAGCTCAAGCGCGGCGCGAACGTGAAGCAGCTCGTGACGAAGCAGCTCGCGGCGTTCAAGCAGCGCTTCGCCAGCGTGAACCTGCGCGCCGCCAAGCGCAAGAACCTCACGCCGTACGACGTCCTGATCATCGCCTCGCTCGTCGAGCGCGAGACCGCCGCGCCGCGCGAGCGCAAGCTGATCGCCTCCGTGATCTACAACCGCCTGCGGGCCGGCACGCCGCTCGGCATCGACGCCACCACGAGGTTCCAGTTCAACAAGTGGTCGGGCGCGCTCACGAAGTCCGAGCTGGCAAGCCCGTCGCCGTACAACACGCGCAACCACACCGGGTTGCCGCCGGGCCCGATCGGCAACCCGGGGCTCGCATCGATGCGGGCTGCGGCCGCTCCGGCGCGCAGCTCGTTCATGTTCTACGTCGCCAATCCGTGCAAGCCGGGCACGCACACGTTCACGAAGACGCTCGCCGAGTTCAACGCCGCCGTCGCACGCTACGACGCAGCGCGCCGCAAGGCCGGCGGCAACGCACCGAAGGGCTGCTAGCTCACCGTGCCGCTGGCGGGCGTCCTCGGGCATCCGGTGGCGCACAGCCGCTCGCCGGCCATGCACAACGCCGCCTTCCGCGAGCTCGGCCTCGACTGGCACTACGTGAAGCTCCCCGTGCCGCCCGAGCTGTTCGAGGAGACGGTCCGGGCGCTGCCCGCCTCGGGCTACGGCGGGGCGAACGTGACGATCCCCCACAAGGCGCACGCCCTCTCGCTGGCCGATTTCGCCTCCGACGCTGCCGTGTCGATCGGCGCCGCGAATACCTTGACGTTCAGCAGCGAGGGCATCGGGGCTGACAACACCGATGCCGCCGGCTTCCTCGGGGCGTTGGATGAGCCCGTTCAGGGCAAGCGTGCGCTGGTCCTCGGGGCGGGCGGCGCGGCTCGGGCCGTGGTGTGGGCTCTGGTCGAGGCCGGCGCGGCGGAGGTGTCGGTCTGGAACCGCACGCACGAACGCGCCGAGGAGCTCGCCGCCGCGTTCGGCGCCCGGGCGGTACGCGAGCCGGAGTCGGCCGACATCGTCGTGAACGCCACATCGGTCGGTCTGCACGAGGGCACGCTGCCGCTCGACGGCCTCGACACGCCGCAGGTCGCGGTCGAGCTGGTGTACGGATCCGAGACTCCGTTCACGGCATGGGCCGAGCAGCGCGGCACGCGGCTGGTCGACGGCCTCGAGGTGCTGGTCCGCCAGGGCGCGCTCAGCTTCACGCGCTGGACCGGCGTCGAGCCGCCTCTCGGCACCATGCGCCGCGCCGCGAGGGGCGAAATCTTGCCGTAGACCTAAACCGCAGGGCGGCGCCTGCCGATAGCACGGCGTGATGACCCTTCCGCGTCCCGTGCTCATAGCTCTGCTGGGCGTCGCGCTGTGCGCGGCTGCCTTCCTCGCCACTCGCTCCGCAAGCGACACGAACAGCGCGGTGACCACCGTCGGCTCCACGCCGACCCCCGCGCCCGTGCACAAGGCCGCGAAGCCTGCGGCCAAGCCTGCGAAGCACGCCGGCCCGGCGCACGCGCCCAAGGCA
>DASYMP010000228.1:0-10263 GCA_036009005.1 Thermoleophilaceae bacterium
GTCGGGCGCGCGCCAGTCAGCGCCGTGCTCGCGGTACTTCGGAAGCATGTTGGCGAGCATGCCGAGGCCCAGCCCGTAGAGCAGCAGGGCCAGCAGCGCGGGCACTCCGTGGGAGACCCAGCGGGTGTCGCCGGACTTCGCGATGCCGGTGAACGGGCGGAGAAGGACGTCGTTCGCGTCCTCGACGGCCTCGCGGAAGGTGCCGTTAAGGCGCTCGCGGTCGGCCTCCACGTCGGGGGAGGGAGCGACCGGTACTGGATCGACCGTTCCGGCCAGCTCGCTTGCGAGTGCGTTCTGCTGGTTCTGCGAGCCGCGGCTCATCTCGTCGGTCGCGAAGTACGCGAAGCCGAGCAGGACGAGGCCGGAGCTTACGATCGCTATGAGGCGGACTAGCGAGCCCATTCGCGGATTACTATCGGCCGCCGTCCGAGGAACCTGACAAATTCGACGCCGATCTGCACACATGGCTGAAACGGCACAGGAACGCCTTATTGCCGCCCTTCGCGAGCACGCGCTCGTGATCGGGGAGGTGACGCTCACGAGCGGCCAGACGGCGCACTACTACGTCGATGCCAAACGGGCGATCCTGCGGCCCGACGGCTTTCACGCGCTCGGCGAGCTCGTGGCCGCCGAGGCCGACCGTGTTGGCGCCACCGCGGTGGGCGGGATGACGATGGGCGCCGACCCGGTGGCGTGCTCCGCGCTCGCCGCCGGTGCGCCCGTGAAGGCCTTCTTCGTCCGCAAGGACCGCAAGGAGCACGGCCTCCAGCGCTGGATAGAGGGGCCCCCGCTCGACGACGGCGAGCGCTGCCTCGTCGTGGAGGACGTCGTGACCACGGGCGGCTCGACGATCAAGGCGATCGAGCGAATCCGCGAGGAGGGTCTCGAGATCGCCGGCGTGGTGAGCGTGCTCGACCGCCAGGCGGGGGGCGGCGCGGCGATCGAGGCCGCCTCAGGCGGCGCGCCCTACACGCCGTTCGCCACGATCGACGACGTGTACCCGGAGCGCCCGGACCGCTAGGAGCGGCGGCCCCCGGCGGCGAGCCAGTCGTCGACCAGCCGGCGTGCGATCGAGTAGGCCGGCGAGAGCTGGAGCTCCCCGATCCCCTGAGCGGCGCTCTCGATCTCAGCGCGTCCGAACCAGCGCACCTCCGCCAGCTCGTCGTCACCGGGCGCGGGCTCGCCGCGTGCGGCCAGCGCGCTGAAGCCGAGCATCAGCGAGCTCGGGAACGGCCACGGCTGCGATGCGACGTAGGACACGGAGTCGACCGCCACCCCCGACTCCTCGAGCACCTCGCGCCGCACCGCCTCCTCGAGCGTTTCGCCGGGCTCGACGACGCCCGCCAGCACGGAGAAGCGGCCCTCGGGCCAGCTCGCCTGGCGGCCGAGGAGGAGACCGTCGCCGCCGTCCGAGACGCGCACGATGACGACCGGGTCGGTGCGCGGGAAATGATGGGTGTCGCAGCTCGGGCAGACGCGCTCATGCCCGCCGTCGCGCGACTCGGTCGGCGCGCCGCAGTTCGCGCAGAAGCGGTGGCGGCGATGCCAGGACAGCAGGGACGCGGCGTACGCCGCGAGCGCCGCCTCGCCGGCCGGAAGCTCCGTCGCGGCCTCGCGCAGACCCGCCGGGTGGCCGCGCTCGGGCTCCGCGTCGCCCACGTCCGCGGCGAACAGCGGCACGCCCTCGCGCAGGCCGAGGAAGACCGCGTCCGGTCCCGGCGTGTCGAGGAAGAGCCGCCCGCCGTCGAGCCACACGCCGCGCTCGGACATCAGCACCGCCCGCGCGCGCGGGTCGCGGCGCCGCTCCTCGATCCAGCCGGGGCGTTGCCGCTGCGCGGCGGCACGGTCGAGCTCGGCGCCGGCGAAGACGATCACCGCGCCACCGTAACCGGCCGGCGCGTGTCAGCCCGAGCAGACCTCGCAGAGCGGGTCGTGCGGCACGGCCTCGTCCGAGACGCTCAGCGTGCGCGTGTCGAAGACGCGCACGCTTCCCTTGCTCGCCGGCTCGCACAGCCCGGTGAGCTGGTGCACGACGTCGAGCGCCACCTGGCCGCCCACGAAGGCACACACCGGCCCTAGCGTCGCTGCGGGGGAGGGCGAGCCGCGGCGCTGGTCCACGAGGTGGTCGTACAGCTCGTACGACTCGCGGTACGCGCGCTCCTGGCAGTTGAAGCAGCCGGTCTCGCCCGGCACGTACAGAGGCCCCACTCGCGCAAAGGGTGGGAAGTGGCTCATCGTGATGTAGGGCACCCGCTGCTCGAAGCAGGCGGAGTTCACCCAGCGCTCGATGTCGTGGGCGGGCCGGTCGGCGGCGTCGACCACGAACGAGCTCCCCCGGACGGCGCCGGCGATCTCGGCGGGTGTGTCGAGCGTCCGGACCACCGGCCGCACGCCGATCCCGGGGTTGAAGCGCCGGATCGCCGCGGCCGCGACGTACGCCTTCGGCAGCCCGATGTCGGCCTCGGAGAAGAGGATCTGGCGATTGAGGTTGCTGAGCTCGACCGTGTCGCCGTCGATCAGCGTGAGCTCGCCCACGCCGCAGCAGGCGAGGCTGATGGCGGCCCAGCTCCCGAGCCCGCCCACGCCGAGCACCACCACGTGCGCCTCGCGCAGCCGCAGCTGGCACTCGGGCGCCGAGAGCCCGTCCGGCCCAACGTCCGCGAAGTAGCGGAGCTGGCGGTCATAGCGCCCGCGCTCGGACTCGGCCAGCGCGTCGTACGCGCCGGCGTCCTCCACGAGCCCCTCGCTGTCCAGCAGCTCGAGCAGCTCACCCACCGCGCCCGCCCCGAACTCGGCGTCCAGCAGCGGCCGCGACCTGGTGCCGTCCAGCAGGCCCACCAGCTCGCGCTCCCGCTCGGAGGCGCCCTCGAGCACGAGGTCGCAGTCGGAGCTCGGGCGGAGGAGGCAGAGGTCGCCGCCGGGTGAGTCGAAGACCTCGGTCGTCGTCTTCAGGCGTGGTCTTTGCATGGCTCCCCTCCTGGGGCCCGGCCAGGCCAGCAGCCGGGCCCCAAGCGGATCGGGAGGGCCTAGGAGGCCTTCGTGATGGACGTGGCGGGCAGGAGGCGCGTGGCGCACTTCTTGAGCGTCATTCGGAGTCACCTCCTTTCGCGACTCGCTGGGCGAAATACACGAGCTTGTGGTGGACGTCCTCGCTTGGGAGCGGGTCGAGCGAGCCGTCGGGCAGCAGGCCGAACACGCCGACCGCGGCGAGTCCCGCTCCGGCCAGTGCCCTCTCGACGTCCGGCCGCGGGTGGTGGCGCTGGGTGTGGCGCGTGGTCACCCGCTCGTACCGGCCGGCGTCCGTCTCACCGAACGCCTCGACGACCAGCTCGGCGCTGCAGCCGGGCTCCTCGGTGCCGTCGCACCCGCCGCGCCAGACGAGGAACACGCCGTCCCCGTCCTGGGTCATGTCGCGCGCGAACGTCGTGCGATAGGTCGACAGCGTGTTCACGTCGAACACGAGCACTCCGTCCGGTGCAAGGTTGGTGGCAAGCGACGCGACCGCGTCGTCGAGGTCGCCGTCGCCCGTCAGGTAGTTGAGCGAGTCGTCGAGACATGTGACGAGGTCGAAGCTGCCCAGCTCGCCGAGCGCGCGGATGTCCGCGACGAACAGCTCCGCGTCGGGCGCCTTGGCGGCCGCGAGGGCGACCATCTCGGCTGAGATGTCGCACGCCGTGACGGTGTAGCCGCGCTTCAGGAACGGGAGAAAGCTCTTGCCGGTTCCGCAGGCGGCGTCGAGCAGCGTGCGTCCGCGGAGACCGAGTCGCCGGGCGGCGTCCTCGAGATGCCGCGTCCAGCCGTCGTAGTCGTGATCGCGCGTGAGCTCGTCGTAGAACGGGGCAAGTAGCTCGTACGCCTCGGCAGGGGGGCTCGTCGGTGCTTGCATCGCCAGTTATGACCCCCACAGCGCTGCGGAAGGTTTCATCCACTAACTGGGACTGGGACGAACTACGAAGTTTCTGCTTTCACCAGGCGCTGCGTGTGGTGGCCTCTCCCGAGGCGGCCGACGAGGCCGCTCAGGAGGCGATCGTGCGGGCCTGGCTGCACCGTCACAGCTGCCGTCAGCCGGAACGGCCGTTCGGCTGGCTCAGGCAGATCGCCCACAACGAGGCCGTTCGGCTCGCAACGAGGCGTCCGAGGGAGGTTTTGGTCGAAGAGCCGCTGGCCGGCCCGCGGGCGTCCGTGGCGACCGACGAAGGGCTTGACGATCGGCTTTTCCTCACCGGGATCGTCGCCTCGCTGTCGGCGTCAGACCAGGAATTGGCCCGTCTTCGGTACTACGAGGACTTTACTTGCGCCAAACTTGCTGAACATTTTGGGCTCAGTGAGGGTAACGTTAAAGTGCGGTTGCACAGGCTGCGCTTGCGCCTGAAGAAAAAACTGGAGGAAGAGACTTGACGCGACAAATGGCCAGCGCTGTTGACTCCCGGCTTGCGAAGGCGTTGGCGCACCCCCTGAGGGTGCAGCTGCTCGCGGGGCTGAACGAGGGCGTCGCCAGCCCGAACGAGCTGGCGAAGAAGCTTGGTGAGCCGCTCACCAACGTCAGCTATCACGTGCGGATGCTCCACGACCTCGGTTGTATCGAGCTGGTCGAGACGGAGCCGCGCCGCGGCGCCCTCGAGCACTACTACCGCGCGATCGTGCGCCCGTTCTTCGGCGAGCGTGATTGGAAGAAGCTTCCGAAGAACGCGCGCGGCTCGATCTCCGACGCCGTTCTCCAGCTCGTCTGGGACGACGCGGCCGAGGCGATCAAGAGCGGCCTCTTCGACGAGCGTGACGACAGGCACCTCAGCCGCAGCGTGCTCGTCGTCGACGAGCAGGGCTGGAACGAGCTCCACGACGTCCTGGCGGAGACGCTCGACCGCGCCATGCAGATTCAGGCGGACAGCGCCTCGCGCGCGTCAAAGGACGCCGACGGTGACGCCACGTTCGCCGCGAACCTCGTGATGATCACCCACCCGACTCCCAGCTCGGCGAAGGACACGACCGCGCCGGCGTCGGGCACGCGCAGGCGCGCGAGCACCTCGAAGAAGAAGGCGAAGGCGAAGGCCTAGGCCTGGGTCAGGCGGCCACCACTCGCGTGGCCGCCGCCTTCCAGGTCGCAACGACGTTCGCCCCCGTGCGCAGGCCGAGCCGCTCGGCGGAGTTCACCGTGATCTCCGCGACGAGCGGTTGCGGTCCCGCCAGGCCGAGCCGTACGCGGTTGCCCACGGTCGTCATGGAGACGACCTCGGCGGGCAGGCGGTTCTCCGCCGAGCCGCGCGACTGCTCGCCGGCCGGCTCGATCGATATCTCCCACGGGTAGACGCTCACGGCGACCGCGCCCTCGGCGACGTCCGTGCTCGTCACCGTGCCGCCGCCGTCGAGCTCGACGTGCGTGACGCCGCCGGGGGCGCGGCGCGCGCTGCCCGTGAGCACGACCGCGCCCGTGAAGTCCGCGACGAACGCCGAGCGCGGCGCGGCAGCGAGCTCGCTCGGCGTGCCGATCTGGACGATGCGGCCGGCGTCGACGACTCCGACTCGGTCGCCGAGCTGTGCGGCCTCGGCGAAATCGTGGGTCACGAGCAGCGCCGGGGCCTCGCTCTCGCGCAGCACGGCGCCGAGCTCGCGCGCCGCGGCCGCGCGCGTACGGGCATCGAGCGCGGACAGCGGCTCGTCGAGCAGGAGCACGTCGGGCCCTCGGGCGAGCGCCCTCGCCACGGCCACGCGCTGGCGCTCTCCGCCGCTGAGCGTGCGCGGGCGCGCGTCAGCTCGCTCGCCCAGCCCGAAGCGCTCGAGCAGCTCGACCGCGCGCGCACGCCGCTCGCCGCGCGGCACGCCGCGCAGCGGATACGCGACGTTCTGCCAGGCGGTCATGTGCGGGAACAGCGCGTAGTCCTGGAAGACGTAGCCGCAGCGTCGCCGCTCGGCGGGCACGTCGATGCCGCGGACGGTGTCGAGCCAGGTCTCCTCGGCTGCGTCGACGCGTCCCGCCTCGGGGTGGAGCAGCCCGGCGGCCACGCGCAGGATGCTCGTCTTGCCCGCGCCGGAGGGGCCGGCGAGCGCGAGGCACTCGCCGCGCCCGACCGCCAGCTCCACGTCCAGCCGCACGTCGCCAAGCCACGTCGTGGCCTGCACGCTCACCATTGCGTGCCCCGCACGAGCAGCTTCACGGAGAGCAGGATCGCCGCGGACACCGCCACCAGCACGGCGGACAGCGCGAGCGCGGCCTCGAAGTCGGTCGACAGGCGGTCGTAGATGGCGAGCGGGACGGTCTGGGTGATGCCGCGGAACGAGCCGGCGAACATCAGCGTGGCGCCGAACTCGCCGAGCGCTCGGCCGAGCGCCAGCGCCGCGCCGGCGGCCAGCCCGGGCAGCGCCACGGGGATCATCACGCGCAGGAAGCCGTGCGCCTCGGAGCGGCCGAGCGTGCGCGAGGCGTCGAGCAGCGAGCGGTCCACCGCTTCGAAGGCCGTCATCGCCTGACGCACGTAGAACGGCGAGGCCACGAACGTGAGCGCAACGACGACGCCGGCCGTGGCGAAGGAGAGCTCGATCCCGGCGGCGTCGACCGCCCCGCCGAGGATCCCGGAGGGGCCCAGCGCGGCCAGCAGCGCGATCCCGGCCGCGGCAGGCGGGAGCACGAGCGGCAGCTCGATCAGGGTCAACACGAGCGCGCGGCCCCGGAACGAGCGCGTGGCCAGCAGGTACGCGGCCGGCGTGCCGACGAGCAGGATGATCGCGATCGAGGCCGTGGTCGTCTTCAGGCTCAGCCAGAGGGCGTCGAGCGCGCCCGGCTTGCCGAGGCTGTCCACCAGCTCGCCGGGGCTCGAGTCGACGAAGATCGCCACGACCGGCAGCGTCAGGAACGTGAGCGCCGCCGCCAGCGCCACCGCGAGCAGCGCCGGGAACCACGCCGTCCGGGTCAAGGCGCGGGGCCGAAGCCTGCCTTGGCGAGCGCGTCCGCGCAGTCGCCGTCCCTCAGGCCCTGGACGAACTTGCGTGCGAGCTCGGGCTCCTCGGCCTTGGTCACGACCGCCGCGGCGTAGGTGGCGTTCGGCTCGAGCTCCTTCGGCAGCTCGATGGCCCTCAGCCGGCCGCCCGTGGCGTTCACGTCGGTCACGTAGACGAAGCCCGCGTCGGCCGCCCCCTGCGTGAGCTTGCCGACGATGCCCTTCACATCCGGCTCGTTCGAGCGGACGTTCGCCAGGATCGCCCTCTCCTCCGCCTGCGGCAACTTCGCCAGGATGTCGCGCGTGTAGCTCCCGATCGGCACGGTCGCGGAGCCGATCACGAGCTTGGTGCCCTCGGCCGTCAGGTCGTCGAGCGACGCGATCGCGGAGTCCTTCGGCACGGCGAGCACGAGCTCGTTGGTGGCGAACTCCACGGGCTCCTCAGCGAGCAGGTCGCCGTTCAGGTCGTCAGGCAGGCGGGTGTTGGCCGCCGCGTAGACGTCGGTCCTCGCGCCCTGGCGGATCTGCGCCGCCAACTCGTCCGAGCCGCCGAACGAGAGCCGCACGTCGGCGCTCTCGGCGTCGCCGAACTTCGGCGAGCACTGCTCGAGCGCTGCCGACATCGAGCTGGCCGCCGACACGACGAGCCGGGTCGGGTCATCGGAGCCGCCGCAGCCTGCCGCGAGCGCCGCCGCCGCGAGCGCCGCGGCTGGAAGCGTGGATCGAGCGCGCCTCACCGGGCATCCCGCTCGATCATCACCGAGGTGGCCTTCACCGCGGCGGTGGCCTCGACGCCCGGAGCGAGCGCCAGCTCCTCGACCGAGTCGCGCGTCACCGCGGCGGTCACGAGGAACGGACCCGCCTCGATCTCGACCAGCGCCATCACCCCATCCACCTCGACGGAGCGCACGACGCCCGGGAAGCGATTGCGTGCCGAGAGCCCGTCGCCAGCCGCGTGCCGCGCCGGATGGCCCACAAGCCGCTCCACCTCGCGCCTAGGCACACGCCGCCTGTTGGCGGAGTCCCGCCGCGTGCGGATCTTGCCCGCGCGATCCCAGCGCCTCAGTGTGTCCTGACTGACACCGAGCGCCCTTGCCGCCTCGCCGAGAAGCATCTCATCTTCATGCGCCATCGCATAAGCATTGCATAGGCGGAAGGGCTACCAAGGGTCCGGGCGGCCAAGCGCTCGCTGCAAGCGCGGCCGGGCGCTGCGCCGTGCCGCTTGCGTACGATCGCCGCGTGCGCGAGGTCGCGGATGGGGTGCTCTGGTTTCAGGGGCGATCCCCGAACAGCAACGCCTATCTCCTCGGCGACGTGCTCGTCGACTCCGGCACCCGCTGGGGAGCGAAGCGGCTGCTACGACACCTCGACGGCCGTGACGTGCGGGCGCTCGCCTTCACACACGTTCACCCGCCAACGCAGGGCGCTGCCCGCACGCTGGTGGACGAGCTGGGACTCGAGGTCTGGTGCGCAGCGGACGAGAAGCCGCCGCTCGAAAGCGGCAACCTCGTCGCAGCTCAGCCTCCGCACGCGTTCAACCGAGTCCAGCAGCGTCTATTCGCTGGGCCGGGATGCAAGGTCGACCGGATCCTCGACGAGGGCGACGTCATCGAAGGCTTCGAGGTTCTGCACGTACCCGGACACGCGCCCGGGCACCTCGCGTTCTGGCGCGCAGCTGACAGGACGTTGCTTGTTGGCGATGTCGTGACGAACGCGAACGTGTGGACGGGCCTGCCCGGGCTTCGCGAGCCACCACGAATGTTCACGCCGGACCCGCCCCGCAACCGCGAGTCGGCGCGCCGCCTCGCCGCCCTGAGCCCAAGGCTGGTGTTGTTCGCGCACGGCAAGCCGTGTCGTGACGACGGCCAGCTTGAGGAGTTCGTCAGCCGCCTCGATGGGCCCGGGCGGAGTAAGCGCCCCGAGCTGGATTCGAACCAGCGGCCTACTCCTTAGGAGGGAGTCGCTCTATCCGGCTGAGCTATCGGGGCTCGCCGCCAGACGATAGCCCTCCGTCAGGCCAGCGCGGGCGCGGCCAGCTCGAGGCGGGGGCGGTGCAGCTCGGCGGACTCGACGAGCGTCTCGACCAGCTCCTCGACGTCGGCCGTGCGCTCGATCCGGCGCAGGTCGTCGGGCAGGCCGCGCGTGACCGCGAGCTTCGAGGAGAAGAGCTGGCAGCAGTCCTCGTCGGGGAGGATCGATATCTCATAGGTGCCGAGCGCGTTTGCGATCTCCACGATCTCCGACTTGTCGCGGTCGACGAGCGGGCGCAGCAGCGGCAGCTCTGCGGCATCCTCGACGAGCGCCAGGTTCGGCAGGGTCTGCGACGCCACCTGACCGAGCGAGTCGCCGGTCACGAGCGCCTCGGCGCCCTCGCGC
Source organism: Thermoleophilaceae bacterium (assembly GCA_036009005.1). Lineage (GTDB taxonomy): Bacteria > Actinomycetota > Thermoleophilia > Solirubrobacterales > Thermoleophilaceae > JACVRW01. The sequence continues at coordinate 9,309 of DASYMP010000228.1, forward strand.
CGGCCCAGCTCTGAGGCCACCTTCATCATCAGCCGCCGCTGCGAAAGCACCTGGAGCCGCCCCGCTCCCGCGGTGGCCAGCCGGCGCTGGGCTCCGCCGAACGAGACCACGAACAGGCGCGAGTCGCCCTGGAAGCGGTCGAGCCGCGCGGCGAGCGCGTAGGCCTTGTAGACCGACTCGGGGCCGGTGAAGGGGCGCCCGCTGAAGTGCACGAAGTCGCAGCGGAGGCCGCGCTTCATCATCCGGTAGGCGGCCACGGGCGAGTCGAGCCCGCCCGAGAGCAGCACGAGCGCGCGACCGCTCGACCCCACGGGGAGTCCGCCGGCGCCGCGCAGGCGGTCTGCGGACACGAGCAGCTCCTTTGAGTCCACCTCCACGTGAGCCACGAGGTCGGGGTTCGAGAGGTCCACCTCGAGGCCGAGGCGGACCCGCACGGCCTCGCCGATCACCCGCGACAGGTCCATCGACCGGAGTGCAAAGCGCTTGTCGCGCCGCGTCGAGCGGATCGCGAATGTGTGACCCGGGCGGCCTCTGAGGAGCGCCACTGCGGCATCGGCCCCCGCGGCTGCATCGCGCTCGCAGCGCAACGCCGGCTGGACCACGCTCACGCCCGGAAGCGCGAGGCAGCGCTCGACGAGAGCGTCCTCAGGCACATCGCCTGTCACGATCAGCACACCGCCGCGGTGGCGCACATCTAGCGGGCCGAGGTCGGACGTGAGCCGGCGCAGGTTGCGCTCGAGGTGGTTCACGAACAGCGGGCGGTTGCGGCCCTTGAGCGCGAGCTCGCCGAACTTGAGCAGCACGCAGCGCTCTCCGCGAACCGTCTCCATTGCAGGAGAAGTTACTCGTCCTCGTACAGGGATTCGCGGGCCAGCTCGGCTCCGCGCGCGCCGAACAGCGCGACCTCCACGTAATCGCCCGTGTACGCGTCGAGCGACACCAGCGTGAAGCGGTC